>DATLCW010000173.1:0-9628 GCA_035526195.1 Bryobacteraceae bacterium | reverse complement strand
GCACTTCGCGAGTACCGGGAAGTAGTGCGTCTGGCGCCAGGCTTCCCGCAAGCGCACTTTTTTCTGGGCATCACGTTGTTCCAGGCGAGCAAATGGGATGAGGCGCTGGTCAGTCTGAAAGCCGCCGCCGCGCGAGGACTTGACGATTTCGGCCTGCATTATTATCTGGGCTCCACTCTCCTGAGAAGGCTCGACCGTGAATCAGCGCGGTCGCATCTGGAGACCGCCGCGCGGCTGAACCCGGAACACCCGGGTGTCCATTTTCAGCTCGCTTCGCTCTACCGGGGGCAAGGCGACAAAGAACGAGCTGCGGCCGAACAGCGCACTTTTCGGGACCTGACGGCAAGGCAGGAGTCAAAATGGCGGGCGGATACGCTGGAGCAGGCCGCCGGACGCGCTATTAAACAAGGAGATCTCGGACAAGGAATCAGCGCGCTGTCGCAGGCCTTTGAGGCGCGCCCAAACGCAACGCTGGCCCGCAATCTGGCTTTCGCTCACCTGCAGCAGGGCGACCCGGCAAAGGCGCGGACTTACCTGGACAAGGCGCTTGAACTGGCGCCGAACGATGCCGTGGCTTATAACTACCTCGGTCTACTCATTGTCCGGACCGCGGATCTGCCGCTGGCCGCACGCCACTTCGACAAAGCCGCCGAACTCGATCCCGCCTTTGTGGACGCGTTGTTCAACGCGGGTGTAGCCGCGTTCGAATTGAAGCGATATGATGTAGCTATTCAGCGCTTCAAGGCGGCGCTGGCGAAATCCCATGACCCCAAAATCCGCGAAGCGCTTGCTATGGTGCTCGCCGATGCCGGACGGCACGAAGAGTCGCAGCGGGAATTTGAAGCAGCTCAGAGGCAGCGCGCCGGCACTGGCGGTACTCGTTAGCTTTCTGTTGGGCTCTTGCCCCAACGCCGGTGCACAATCCCCCGCGCATCTCTCCTATGACGCGCGCGTTCGCACCGGGCAGCAATGGATCGAGAAGAAGCGATACGGGGAAGCGGTCAACGAGTTCGAGGCGGCCCTGCTGCTGCAGCCTTCGAACGCGGATGCATACTACAACCTCGGAAATGCGTTGCGGCTTTGGGGTGATCTGACCGGCGCCGAGCAAGCCTTGTTGAAAGCTCTTGCACTACAGCCGCATTTCCCTCGGGCCCACTTCGCGTTTGGCCTGGTGCTCGGCGATCGAGTCGGAGATGAGCGGCAGGGTCTTGCAGAGTTTCAGAAGGCGGCGGCCCAGGAGCCTTCTTACGCGGAGGCGCACTTTAACATTGGCGTCGTGTACTGGAAGGCGAACGAATTAGAGCTGGCCATCAACTCATTTCGGCGCGCCGTCAGCCTGAAGCCGGATTCCGTGGTTTACCGATTTCGTCTGGGCCAGGCACTAGCGCGTGCAGGTTACGATGAGGACGCAGCGCGAAATCTGGAGGAAGCGATACGGCTCGACCCCGGCCATTTTCAAGCCCGATACCAATTTGCGATTCTGCTGCGGAAGCAGGGTGACGAGCGTAAGTCGGCCGAGCAGTTTGCGGCTGCCCAGCGGCTGAAATCAAGCCGGGCAACCACGGCCGGTACGGACCAAAGTAACCTCGCTTATCAGCAGGGCATGACTTTGCTTGGACAGGGACGCCTTGACCAAGCCATCGCCCGGATGACCGAAGCATTGGTTGAGCCGCACAATGAACGGAACGCGCGCATGGCGTTGGCCATTGCCCACCAGCGGAAGGGTTCGTTCGCCGCCGCTCTCGGCGAGTTTCGAAAAGTTATTGCTCTCGATCCGGGCTCGCCCGACGCTCATCTGAATTACGGCACGCTTTTGGCGGCGACGGGCGACGCCACGCAGGCTGAGAAGGAGTTTCGTACCTGTCTTGAGATTGCCCCCAGCTTCGTCGAAGCACACTTCAATCTTGGCGTGTTGTTCGCGAGCCAGCGCCGGTGGAGCGAGGCGGTGGACTACTTGCGGACCGCGCTCGAGCTGCAGCCGCGGCACGCCAAGGCTCGCTGGAATCTGGCGCGGGTGCTCCGCGACTCCGGAGACCTCACTGGAGCGATTGCAGAGTATTTTCGGGTCTGCCGCCTGGACCGTTCCCTGGCCGAGGCTCATCTCGAGTTTGGCCGGCTCCTGCTCGCGGGCGGGAGGCCCGGCGACGCGGTCCGGATATGGCAAGCTGCGTTGCAACGCAATCCCACTCATCGGCCGCTGCACGAGGAACTGACCAGGGAACTCGACCGCATGGGGAGAGCCGAAGCGAGTGAGCGCCAGCGGCATGTTTTCGGTTTGCTTGCCGGAGAGGGCTACCAACAAGCTCTGCATGAGATCGATGCCGGGAGATGCCAGCAAGCGACGACCCTGCTCCGCGCCCTGCTCGCTCGCGATTCTACGGTCGATGCGGTGCGGCGCCGGCTGGCCTTCGCGCTCTTTATGTGTGAAGACTATAAGGCCAGTGCGGCCGAATACCGCCGGGTCGCCAGTGCCGATCCGGCTGATTATGACCTGCGCCTGAGCCTCGGTGTCGCGCTCTACCGGGCGCATCAGATCGCCGATGCCCGCCAGCAACTCGAACAGTTGCTACGCGATGATCCTGACTCCGCTCAGGTTCCCTACCACCTGGCACTGATTCACTGGACCGATGGAGACAAGGCGACTGCGTTGGAATTGTTCCATCGAGCGCGGCGGCTGGACCCCACGGTGACGATCCCTCACTGACGGCGCCGGCGATAGCTCTTCTGCATCTCAGTAATCTCGATCGCCTGATTCGCGGCGATGTCTTCGAACACCTGGCGTACCCCGGTGGTAGGCCACCAGATTTCAAGACTCCTGACTCGATCCGCCCGGCCCAAACCGATGTGTTGCTCAAAGCTGGATCCGCCAAATGATCCACCGCTAGATACCACTCGTTGAATGGCGCGGGGTTGTGCGCCCGGCTCCACAACCACGGCCTTGATTCGCGCACCGATTGCCGCGCGATTGGTTTTGCTCCCGATGAGCTTCACGCGCAACCAGTGATTGGGCGAGCCAGGATTTCGAAACAGCACATTGCCATAAACATCGCCAGGTACGGCTCCGCCGGTGTGCAGAAAGATATCCTGATGGCCGTCGCCATCGACATCTCCGAAGGCGATTCCGTGTCCCTTCTGCAGATGCCCGGCGCCTGTCAGGGACGTGACGTCGGTGAAGCGCTTGCCGCCTTCGTTCCGGAACAGGAGATTCGGAATCAATGCCCCGTAGGACGGGGATCCGGTACCCAGATAGAAGTCCAGAAAGCCATCGTTATCGATGTCGCCAAAGTTTGCGCCCATAGCCATGGAAACGCGGTTGACCCCGGTAGCCTCGCTGACATCTTCGAATCCGCCCCGGCAGGTGTTGCGATACAGCTTCATGGTCTCGACCTGAACCGGGCGCTTTAGGAGTTCCTTCACAAACTCCGCGACGGACTGGACGTAACTCGATACAAACAGATCCAGACACCCATCGTTGTCGTAATCAAAAAACCAGGTGGGAAAGCTCCAGACCGGCCCCTCCACGCCAAGCGCCTTTGCGATCTCTGTGAACGTACCGTCGCGGTTGTTGTGGTAAAGAAAGTTCTCCTGCCCATAGTTGGAGACGTAGAGATCCGGGAAACCGTCGTTATCGTAGTCACCCCAAACGGCCCCCTTCGAGAACGCAACCTGTCCGACGCCGGCCGCGGCCGCTACATCGGCGAAGGTCCCGTCCCCTTTATTCCGGAACAGCTGCCCCGGGGCGTTCTCGTTGCCCACAAACAGGTCGGCAAAGCCGTCGTTATCGTAGTCGGCCCAGGCCGCCGTTGGCGTAGGATAGGCAGGCAAGGCAAGCCCGGCCGCGACGGTCACGTCGGAAAACGTTCCGTTGCCGTTGTTTTTGAGCAGCGAGTTCCGCATCGGGAACTCCCACCCGCCGCGCATCACGAAGATGTCGAGCCAGCCATCGTTGTTGTAGTCCGCATGGTTGATGTTGATGCCGCCCAGTTGCTCGGTGAAGCCGGCCTGCTTGGAGCGCTCGGCGAATGTGCCATTCCCGTTATTGTGATAAAAGCCCATGGCCTCGCAGGCGTTCACTACCGAGATGATCAAGTCGGGATGGCCATCGTTGTCGAAGTCGTCAAGGATACTTCCACCGGCATTGTTCATGCGGTGCAGACCGGCCGGGTGGGCCACGTCCACGAACTCCCGGGCGGGATCCGTCGCAGCCAGGATGTTGGGAGGCAGCAGGTAGACCGCGGGAACATCCTTGGATGGCGGCCCCAATGTTTGCAGTGCGAGATTCAGCAACCACCTCACTTCGAGATCCTCGGGTTGGTCCCGCAGGTATTCGAGGAACAGCTCCACGGCTTTGCGGGAGCCGGTCTGCATCTTGTGCCGCGCCTCCGCCGTCAGGGGGAAAATGCAGCTTCGAGCGTTGTGGTTCGAAACACAGTTGTCCCACTCGCCTTTGCGCAGCCACGCAATGCCCAGCTTTTCGCGCAGAGCCCGGACATGGCTCTCCAGGCCGGCGTTGGCAGCGGCATTCAGGGCGCCTTCAAAATGAGCAATGGACTTGTCGATATCTCCCCGGTAAGCATATAGCTGCGCGGCCGTTTGATGGGCCTGAAGCAGCCCCTGGGGATCGCTAGCCGAACTAATTTGCGTCTCCGTTTCGCGAATAGCGGTCTCGATGGCGCTCGTCTTCAGCTCGCAGATCGCCCGTAAATTCTGATGAAAATTCTGTGGCTTGGGCAGCCGGGAGAAGAAGTAAAGGCTCTCTTCGAAGCCGGAGACGTACGCGACGAGTTGAGGCTTGACACCCGCCATCTGCTTCGCCGAAGGCGCGCGCGGCCTTTCTAAGACTTTCAGGATCGCGTGGCCTGACGGAACGGGAAAAGCCGCACTTACCTCGCCGGGTGCGACCGTCTTGACCGCCTCCTGAAATTCCTCGCGCAGATCTCCGAGCTTGATCTTTCCGAGGTAGCCCCCCTCGGCGGCGGAGGGGTCTATCGAGTGCTGCAGTGCGAGCCGCTCAAAGGAATCCCCCGACTTGATACGCGCCAGGATCGCCTCCGCTTCCGGTCTGGTCTTCACCAGAATGAGCTCGAGTACGCGCTCCTCGGTTGCGGCGTGCACAAGCAGTATCACAGCCGGCGCCGCAAACATCACCGCGCCTATTTGTTTGATGAAGCGCATCATTGGACCGGGCGTCTACCGGCGGCTAGCAGGTCAAACCGGCGTCGCGGCGCCACCCGAAAAGTCTTTGCGAACTCGGTTATCCCTATTGACTGGTTGGGCTGCAAATTCTGAAACAACTGGGTGGTTCGGCTGGACGGCCAATAGATTTCCATGGTTTGAATGCTTCCCTCCTTGCCCAGCCCAATATGCTGCCGAAGACTCGATGTTCCAAAGGAAGTACCCGTCGTTACGACGCGGTGAATTTCCCGGCCATTGGTTAGCACCACCTTGATTCGCGCGCCGATCGCGGCGCGATTCGTTTTCACCCCGGTCAGGCTGACTTCAATCCATCGATTCCTGTTCCCAGGATTGGCAAACACGGAATTTGGATACGCGTCTCCCGGAACCGCGCCTCCGGAGTGTAGAAAGAGGTCCTGGTTTCCGTCATTGTCCAGGTCAGCAAAGGCGATGCCGTGCCCTTTTTGCAGATGGCCTACTCCCGCCGAAAAGGTGACGTCGGCAAAAAAGCGGCCGTTATCGTTCCGGAACAGCAGATTCGGCACCAGGGCGCCGTAGGATGGGCCTCCGGTACCCAGGTAAAAGTCCAGGTAGCCGTCATTGTCGAGGTCCCCGAAGTTGCACCCCATCGTCAGCGCGTTGCGAAACATTCCTACCTGCTTTGTAACATCGACGAACTTCCCTTTTTCGTTCCGGTAAACCTTGAATGTTTCTCCCTTTGGCTCTTCGCCCAAATACCCGCGCGCCACATCGGCAAGCGACTGCACGTAACCCGATACGAACAGGTCCTGCCAGCCATCGTTGTCGTAGTCCATAAACCAAACCGGAAAACTGTAGATAGGCTTATCCACTCCCATGCCGGCGGCAACCTCTGAAAACGTGCCGTCGCCATTGTTGTGATAGAGGAAGTTCTCCTCGCCGAAGTTGGATACGTAAAGATCGGGATAGCCGTCGTTGTCATAGTCAGCCCAGGCAGCGCCTTTGGTAAATGCGATCCGGGCCACACCGGCCTTGGCTGCAACATCCTCGAATGTGCCGTCACCCTTGTTGCGAAACAGTTGACTTGGAGAAAACTCGTTTCCGACGAATACGTCGAGGTGTCCATCGTGATCGAAGTCGGCCCAGGCCGCCGTTTGCGACGCGGTAGCGGGTGCGGCCAGCCCGGCTTCCCGCGTAACGTCTGAGAACGTGCCGTTACCGTTGTTGCGGAGCAAGGAGTTGCGCATCGGGAACTCCCAGCCTCCGCGGAGAACAAAGATGTCTGGCCGGCCGTCGTTGTTGTAATCCGTGCTAATCAGGTTGAGTCCGCCCAACTGGCTACCGAGCCCGGCCATCTTTGTTCGATCCGCGTACGTGCCGTCGCCATTGCTGCGCCGGTACTGAAGCGGGCGGCAGCTGTCCTGGGTGGACGTTACGATATCCAGAAACCCGTCCTGATCGAAGTCCTCCACGATGACCCCTCCCGCCATGTTGCTCGTGTCGAGGCCGGTAGCGGCGGAAACATCGACGAATCGGCCTATGCCGGCCTTAGCTGTGAACGCGGCCGGAGGAATCAGATGCTGTGCGGGCACGTGCCGCGGATATTCGCCGAGAGTCATGTAGGCGATATTCAACAGCCAGCGCATGGGAAGGTTTGAGGGGTCCTCCCGCAACACTTGCCGAAAGAGCGCGATTGCCCGTTGCGAACCGTCCGGCAGCCGGTGCCGCGCCTCGGGGCTGATCGGAAGAATGCAGCTTGTTGCGTTGCGGTGATGCATGCAGTTCTCAACTTCTCCCCGTCGCAAATGGGCGATGGCGAGTTTCTCGACAAGCGACTGCACAAAGTCAGGGAGCTTCAGCTTCGTTGCCAGCCCATATGCCGCCTCGAAGTTCACGATCGCTTCCTTCACATCGCCCCGGTACATCGCAAGCTGACCCAATTGGTGATGCAGCTTCATGATCTCGGGATAGTTGCGCCGCGGCTCAGCCGCCGATTTGAGGTGAGCCAGATAGTCGGTGCTCGCTTGAAGGGCATCAGCCACCACGGTCTGCTTCATCGAACAGATACTCTGGAGATCCTGATCGTCGTAGGGTACCCGCGAAAAGGGTGTCAGGGCAGCTAACCCGGAGACGTCCGTGATTCCGTCTGTCCAGCGCTGGACCGTAGAGGCTCTCCGGTCTTCCTCTTGGGAACCAGCACAGAGCGTGAAGGCAATCGTGAGTGCGCAAGCCCGGCTCGCCGCGGTCACGGCTGAATCCCTTTGCCCTGCAGCACGGTGAACATCCGGTCCACGGCGGGTATTCGCACAGTTTCGACGGCGCTGTTGGCCCAGTGAACCTCTACTTTGTCAATTCGTGTGGAGGTCCCCAGGCCGAAATGGACCCGCAGGTCGCTCTGGGAAATGTAGCTGCGGCCCGATGCCACTTCAGCCTTCTGGCGGGCTCCCCCGGCCTCGCAATAGACAACCGTTCCAATCGCATCGCGTGGGGTTTTTCGCGACGAATCGCCAACCAGCTTGAGCAGGATCCAATGACCCGCTTTGCCCGCCCCGCGGTTTCTGAGAAGGGTGGGGGAGTCGTCCATATTGCTAAGGACTATGTCGATGCCCCCCTCGTTGAACAGATCGCCCACTGCCGCTCCACGCGAACTGCTGGGCTTGTTCACACCCGCGCCGAGACTGCCCCCGACGTCGGCGAATTTCCTGTTTCCCAAATTTCGAAACAGCAGCGTGCGCTGCCGGTACGTTGTGAATGCACTGTGTTTGTCCACCTGCGGATAAACATGTCCGTTGGCGGCCAGGATATCGAGCCACCCATCGTTGTCGTAGTCAAGAAACGCCGCGCCCCACCCAAGGAAAGGAATGGTGATGGCGCCGATGCCCGCCGCTTGCGAAACGTCGTCGAAGTCGAGATTTCCCCGGTTGTGATGCAGGGCGTAGTTATCGTTTGAAAAAGTCGTGAAAAAGAAATCGGTCCGGCCGTCCCGGTCATAGTCCCCGGCGGCCATCCCCATATAGGCTTGAGCGCGCCCGTCGCCGTTGGTCCCCAATCCGCCAAGAAGGCCGACTTCTTCGAAAGTTCCGTCGCCCTTGTTGTGGTAGACGTAGTTAGGCTTGGAATCGTTTGCGACCACCAGGTCCAGCTTCCCATCGTCGTCGAGATCCACCCACGCCACGCTGAACCCGTAATATAGCGCTTTGTCGGCCACTCCAGCCTTCATCGTCACGTCTTCGAAGGTCCCGTTGCCTTTGTTTCGAAACAGGAAGTCCGGCGCTCCTTTGATGCCCATCGGTCCGCAAGCGACCCGCATTCCCAGAAAGGTGCAAAAGGGCTGACCCGGGTCATACGCGGCGCCGCCCATCCCTCCCTTCTCCTCCGGTCCGCCCCGCTTCGCCGCACCAGTGGCAACCGGTTTGGGGCCGCTGCCTCGAATCTGGGGGATGCTGCCGCTGGACTCGCCAGGCGGCGGGGGATTATTCCAATCGAAATCAACGTAACCGGCCACATAGAGATCGAGAAATCCGTCGCCGTCATAGTCGCCGAACGCACAACCGGTAGCCCACAGGTCTATCCGCACCCCGGCCTTTTCCGCCACGTCCTGAAATTTACCGCGATGGTTCAAGTACAACCGGCTTTTGCCCAGGTTGGCGACGAAAAGATCTTCCCAGCCGTCATTGTTGTAGTCGCCTGCGCACACTCCCGTTCCCCAGCGGTTGTTCTCGAGTCCCGCCGCCGCGGTGACGTCGGTGAAAGTACCGTCATGGTTGTTGCGAAACAGCGCTGAGGGTTTCGCCGTTTCCGATCCTCTTCGGGCGCCGTGGGTGAGCGAATTGACGAAGTAGATGTCGAGCCAACCGTCGTTGTCGAAGTCGATTAGCGCGACGCCCGATCCGGTGGTTTCAGGCAGGAACGGCTTCAGCGGTTCGCCGGCAACGTGCCGGAAGCTGCCAATTCCGGAGGCCGCAGTCACATCCTCGTAGGTCACTCCCTTGGCCGCGTGCGGGGAGGGCGGCGGGATCATCCGGGTTGGGATCTCGACCGTGCTGAACGCGTAGACAATCGACAGGATTGGAATGGTGCACGCAGCGATCCGGATACGGTTCGGAGTGGCTTCCCTTTGCGTGCCCCGCCCTGCGCAGCGTCGAGCCCAAGTGACGCGCCGGTGGCGGGGAGCAGGCATCATCTGAGGATTCTACTACGTTTGCCCCTCTTTCGGGTTCGTCCTCAGCCACTGCTGGGCCATCGCCGACGCCTCCCCTTCTCGAAAGTCACGTTATCCATACGACACCGCAACGCCAGCAGAACGACCAGGCTTCGCCGCGCTTGGATCATCGCGTCATTACCCCATACAGCTTTCGCCAGCCCAAAACGAGCACTTTTGACTCTGCCCTTCGGCGTGACCTTGACGTTCGCTGGTTTCAAGTCCCGATGAATAACGCCCTTGTCATGCGCGGCTTCGATCGCATCCGCAATC
>DATLCW010000162.1:0-13832 GCA_035526195.1 Bryobacteraceae bacterium | reverse complement strand
GACTACATGGTGGCGATGCTGCGAAATCCTGCGGCGGTGGCGGCTTCGCCGGCGGAGTGGATGCCGTGGTGCTATCCGCAAACTCCAACCAGATAGCACGACCGGATCAACTTACACGCATCCTTGCCGAAAGCTCACGATCGTATCGCCAGTCATCTCGCCGGTTATCTTGACCGTGTGACCGGCGTGCTTTTGCAGGTCTGCAAGATCCTGATTTTCAATGATGTACACTTTGCCGTCATTGACGAGAATTGTTCGGCCGCGGATTTGTGGGTGGCACCCCACATGCTGCCGCCGATTTTTCCTGTCCATGTCTGATCCGCGGCGACCAGTGTACTCGCAGCAAAGACCAACGAAACCACAATCGGAAATGAATTGGTTCCGCTGATCCTTCCGCCGGGCGTGTAAGCGCACGCTTAAAAAACCTCTGGGTGACCCAAGGGCTAAGGTCCGGTTTACGCCGTGTATTATGGAACCACACTTGCTTTCCGTGCCGTAGGAGGCATTTATGCCTGAAAAGAAAACGCTCGAACGTGCGCGGAAAGACGCCCGGGAAGGCAAATCTCCTTCCACGCAGGCCGGCGAATTCGTTCGTGAAGAGATCGAGCACATTCGCAAAGGCAAGCATGGAGCTCGTTGCGCGAAGCAGGCGATTGCAATTGGTCTCTCCAAGGCCAGGCAGGCGGAAGTGAAATTGCCGCCACCTAAGGAAGGACAGGCATCGGAGAAAACGCGCGCTCAAGCGGCGCGCAATACTGCAAAAGGGCAGAAATCAACGCGGCGGGCGCCATCCCCAACGAGATCGCGGGCTATCCAGGCGGTTCTTGAACACGAAGGTAAAGAGGCGGCTTCTCATACCGCTCTTTCCCGTCAGGCGCACGCGAGCGCCCGTCGCCGCAGTGCAGCCGACCGAAGTCGCGCCGCGAAAAAAGCGGTTCGCACAAAGGGCAAAGCGGGATTGAGAACCGCGGCTCGAAAGGCCGCACGCACTCGGAGCCGGAGCTGAGATTGCTCAGGTTGAAGAACGTTCCACCTGCCGCCGTGGTGTTTGCAAAGAGAAGCGGCGGCCGTTAAGAGAAACTGGCGGGGAACTGTACACCCGCACTGAGAAGTTGCTGTCACGAACCAGCCTCGCGCCTCTGCGATCCGTTTCGCGGTCAGACGGAGTGTCTTCGTTGCATCACGAACTCAAGTCAAAGACGTTGACATTGCCGCTTTCCCTGTCCCTTACGGTAAATACCCTACTTCTGGACGGAACCCTTGTAGTACGGCTAAGTAATTCCCCCGATAAACTCCGCCTCCAGTCTCACCGATTGATAAGTGACATGAAACGGTTTTTGTATCTGCTAGCGGTGCCTGTATTCGCCGGAGCCCAGGTTGCTTCCGTCGACGTCGGAGCGCCCACGCTCGGCTATTTGTTCGACGAGCAATCGAAGACGCTGCATGCGATGGAAGGGATTCCCGGCGCTGCCTCGGTCGGGGAGGCCATCAATTTAGGCGCCAGTATTGACTTTATTCAGATCTCGCCGGGCCGGCGCTACGGTCTTGCCACCACGGCGGATTACGAGAGTCTGCTCATCGTGAGCCTGGATGGCTCGAGCGGAGTAGCGCGGCAGTCGGACCTTCCGGCCGCACGGGCGTTTTTCAGCCCATCGGGTGAGACGGCAGCCCTTCTCACCGCGGAACGAGTCGAAATCTGGACGGGAATGCCGGACCATCCCGTCCGCTCCCGCTCCTTCCCGCGAGGGGGGTGGCAGATCCGGAATCTGGCCGTTTCCGATGATGGAGCGTGCGTCGTGGGGCTGGACGCCGGCACGCTGTGGCGGCTCTCGGAAAACGAAACCGCGGTAGAGATCGGGCAGGGTGTGCGCGATGCCGCGTTTCTCCGCCTCACTCACGATTTGCTGGTGCTCGAAGAAACCCGGCTGGTGCGTTTTCCCAAGGCCGGGGCCGAATCCAGGGAAGAGATAACGGGCGTATTCTCGAACGCCCGAGCCATGTCGCTTTCGAGCGATGAGCGGAGCGTAGCCGTCCTTGACGACAACAATATGGTGCTGCTGGTGAACCGGGAATCGAATGCCGTGACGCGGCTGGAACTCGAGGGAGCGCCGGCGGAGGGATTGTGGCGCGCGCAGGGAACCGCGGTCTTCCAGTTGAGCCGTGGAACCGCGAGCGAGCCATGGCTGCTGGACGGAGATTCCGGCATGCCGCGCCTGGTCGCCGCCGGCAAAAGGGGAAATCAATGAGAGTACGCCGTACTTGTTTGCTGACGGCCATGGCGCTGATTCTGCCGGCGATCCTGCCGGCGCAGATCCGCACCAATGCCGCATTCCGTCAAAAGGAAGTGCCCCGCAACGACGATGGCTCGGCGCCTTTAGAGCCCCTGGGCTGGACCCTGAACTTCTTCGGGCGTCTGCGAACGGCGGTATTTGTCAACAACAACGGCAATATCACCTTCGATGCCGCCCTCCCCACCTACACTCCGTTCGGATTGAACGGGGTGAGCCGCGAAATTATCGCCCCCTTCTTCGCCGATGTCGACACCCGCAGCAGCGGCTCGCAGCTTGTCACCTACGGAAGTGACACGATCGATGGCCGCCGCGCGTTTGGCGTAAATTACGTGGATGTCGGCTATTACAATCAGCATCACGACAAGACCAACAGCTTCCAGGTGGTGTTGATCGAACGGCCGGATACCGGCGAGGGTAATTTCGACATCGAGTTCAACTACGCCCGCATTACGTGGGAAACGGGCGATGCCAGCGGCGGCACAAACGGTTTTGGCGGCGTCCCCGCCTCTGTCGGTTGGTCCAATGGTTCGGGACTGCCCGGTACTTCGTTTGAACTTACCGGCTCGCTGGTGGCCGGCGCCTTTCTCGACAGCGGTCCTTATAGCCTCGTGCGCAATCGCACGGCCGGGGTTTCGGGACGCAGCGGACGCTGGACATTCCGCGCCCGTGGCGGTACCGTGATTCCCCCGCTCTCGATCTCCACCGGCTGTCCCATCCCGAATGCGTCGGCTGGCCGGCCCTACGCGCTGCAGTTTGCGGCCGCTGGAAGCCGTCCGCCGTATCGTTGGACGGCGCAGGCCGACCCCGATTCCGCGCTGCCGAATGTCAGCATGACGGCAGCCGGCAATCTCACCGGCACTCCGCCGGCGCCCGGGGAGTTCGCATTTACGGTCCGCGTCAGCGCCACCGACGAGGATGGGGAAGTCAGCGTATCGCGGCGCTGTACGGTCACCGTGGATCCGCCCTCGCTATCCATCATCACCAACACTGCTTTGCCGTCCACCGGAACCGGTAGCGCTTACCTTGCCCGTCTTCGCGCGGAGGGCAGCACCAATCCCGTACGGTTTGATCTCTATCAGTCCGCTCCCGTCCCCGGCCTGACTCTGGACCCGAATGGCACAATTTCCGGCACGCCCACCATTCCCGGCACCTATCAATTCCAGGTACGCGCACGCAGCGAAGGCGGCGATCAGGCGGTACCGGCCATCAAGCGCTTCTCGGTTAGCGTCCATCCCGCGGCTGTGTCTATTCGCGGCTTATGTCCGCTGCCCAATGGCACCGGTGGCGTCCCCTACTCGCATCAGTTCGCCGCTCAGGGCGGCACCGGGCCTTATCGCTGGTCGATCTCAGGCGCTCCACCCACGGGGCTATCGCTCACGGCGGATGGACTGCTGGCGGGCATTCCCCGCGTCCCCCACTGGTGGCCTTTCACGGTACAGGTCGCCGACAGCCGTGGCGGCTCGAGTGAACTCGCCTGCGGCGTCGTGATCCTCTTTCCGGAAGTCACTGTTGCCAGCGCTTGTCCGCTTCCCTCCGCGATCGCCGGCTCGGCGTACTCGCAGCGGCTCACGGCGGCCGGCGGGGCGGCTCCTTATACATGGTCGGCGATCGGCAATCTGCCTCCCGGACTGAGCGTCAATCCGGAGGGCATACTGACGGGAACGCCGCTCGTTTCCGGCGCCTCGCAGTTCCGTCTTAAGGTAACTGATGGACGCGGCCAAGCGGCTTCTACCGCCTGCAGCGTGAGCGTCCTTCAGGGCGCATCCTACGCCGTTACATCCTGCCCCCTGCCGAATGCCTATGTGGGTGAATCCTACTCGCAGCGTCTGTTCGTGAACGGCGGCATCGAGCCTTTTCTTTGGAACCCCGCGGCCTCACTGCCAGCCGGTCTTCGATTGTCTGTTGATGGCTACCTGAGCGGGATGCTCAACACCGCCGGCACTTTCCCAGTTTCTTTGAAAGCCACCGACGCCACCGGCCAGGCCGCCATCCGCACCTGCAATCTCGTGGTGCTGCCGCAGGCACTCCGATTGACAAACTCCTGTCCGCTCCCCGACGGGTCCATGGGCCAAGCCTATGCGTCCCGCCTGGCCGCGGCTGGCGGAGTAGAGCCCTATAGCTTCTTTGTGCGCGGCGATCTGCCGCCCGGAGTGCGTCTTGCCGAAAACGGGGCCTTCATTGGAACACCCACGCAAGCCGGATTATTCCCGGTACAAATTACGGTGCGCGATCGGAACAATCAATCCGCTGCCAGTGCCTGCTCCATCGCCATCGGCATTCCAACTCTGCCGGCGATTCGCGTCACTGGATTGCCGGCGGCCCTTCCGCCCGCTTCAACCGGACCCCGGATCACCATCGAACTGGGCGCGGCGTATCCCCTCGCCATTGACGGCGAAGCGACCGTCACCGTGGATCCCGACACCAACAATTCCCTTTCCAGCGTCAATCGCGCGGACCCTTCCGTACGCTTCAACAATGGCCAGCGCACGATTCCGTTCTCGATTCCCGCCGGCAGCCGCTCCGCCACCCTGCAGTTGAATGCCACCGGCACCGTGGCCAGCACGATCACCGTATCCGTTTCCAAGCTGCGAACGGGAGGCGTGGATCTCACCAGCGAAGCTTCCGCCGTTGCTCGTATCAGCCGCCTCGCACCCGTGCTAACCAACGTCTGCTACGCGCCCACCACCGACGGCTTCGACGTGGATATTTCGGGTTATTCCACAACTCGCGAGCTCAATACCGCTGCTCTTACATTCGGCGCTAACACCTACACCGTGGATCTGACCGGCAGCGCGCTCGAATACTTCGCCTCGGACGACTCGGTTCGCACCGGCGGTACGTTCCGCATTCGCGCTCCCTACCGTCTTACTCAGGGAAGCGCGCAGACGTTGGGGCAGGGAACGGCAATCATTCGCAATACAGCGGGATCGAGCCCGAGCCGGTCCATTACGCGCTGCCAGTAGGGCCTGCAGGTGATATCATTGCTCACGGCGAGGAGCATTCCACTATGCGGATTAGCCGTCGTGACGCTTTTGGCGGACTTGCGGGAGGAGTATGGCTCGTCAACCGGGCCGATGCTCAGGTAACCCCCGAACTCGTGAAATTGCGGCCAGAGATCGAGCCGCTGGCCGCCCTGATCGAACGTACGCCGCGGGAGAAATGCGCGGAAATGGCGGTTGAGCAGCTCCGCCGCGGCGTATCGTACCGGCAGTTTCTGGCGGCGCTGTTTCTGGCCGGTGTGCGCAACGTGAACCCGCGGCCGCCCGGCTTCGCTCTGCACTGCGTGTTTATTATTCATTCGGCCCATCTGCTTGGGATGGAGGCTCCGTCCGACTGCCGTCTGTTTCCGCTTTTCTTTGCACTCGATGATTTCAAGGCTGCGCAGGAACGCGATGCCCGGGCAAAAACCGGCGACTACACGATGCGGCCCATCCAAGGGCCGCTTCCATCTCCCGAGCGGGCCGCAACCGACTTAATTGCGGCGCTGGAGGCGTGGGATATCGAGCGTGCCGAGCGTGCGGTCGTTTCTCTGGCCCGGCACCGCCGGGGTCCGGAAATATTTCATATCCTTTGGCGCTACGGCGCACGCGACTATCGCAACATCGGCCACAAGGCAATCTACGCCGCTAATGCTTACCGCACGCTGCATACGATTGGCTGGCAGCATTCCGAACCCGTGTTGCGCTCCTTAGTGCTCTCCCTGCTGGATTTCGGAAAAGAGCAAACGGTGAATGGCTACGCGCTCGCCGATCAGTGTTACGAAGGCAATCTCCAACGGGTAAAGGAGTCGTTTCCCCGGTTGCCCGCGACCTGGACGGCGGAACAGCCGGATAAAGCCGCCACGCGCGGTATGCTGAGGTCGCTGGCGACGGCGACTCCCGCTGAAGTGTGTACGGAGGCGGCTTCGCGTCTCGCCAAAGGTGTGGCGGCCACAGCGATTTGGGACGCCGTGCATCTCGCCGCGGCGGAACTCAAGATGCGTGTCCGAGGCGGCGCGGCGATCACCGGCATCCACACGGTTACCTCCGCCAATGCTCTGCACTATGCCTACCTCGCCTCGCACGATCCACAGACGCGGTACATGCTCACGCTGCAAGCCGCCGGATGGATGAGTCAGTTTCGCAAGTTTGCGGAAGAGAAGCCGGAGAACGTGCGTGCCTTCCCGATCACCGGCCTGGAGCCCTTTAGCGGCGCCTCCACGGTGGAGGATATCGTTGCCGGCATCCCTTCGAAAGTGGATGAATGCGCTTCCCGCGTGCTAACCCTGGCGGGGAATCTCCACTCCCGCCAGGAGTATCTTTCTACAGCAGTGCGGCTCGCGCTGACCAGAAGCAATGAAGTCCATTACTACAAATATCTGGCGTCGCTGATGGAAGATATTCCGCTGGTAAGCCCGGAATGGCAGCCGCATTTGCTGGCCGCCACGGTCTATTATCTGAAAGGCTCGGGCGACCCGGAAGCATCCGTCATTAAACGCGCCAGAGAGGTGATGAAGTCACTTTAGAGTTCCACTCGCCGTAGCCGCAGGGCATTGCCGATCACCGACACGGAACTGAATGTCATGGCGGCGCTTGCAATCATCGGGCTCAACAGGATCCCGAAAAACGGATAGAGCGCCCCGGCCGCTACCGGCACTCCCACCGCGTTGTAGAGGAAAGCGAAAAACAGGTTCTGGCGAATATTCCGCATCGTTGCGCGGCTAAGCCGCCGGGCGCGCACGATGCCCCGCAAGTCCCCTTTAACGAGAGTGATTCCGGCGCTCTCCATCGCCACATCCGTTCCTGTTCCCATCGCGATTCCAACATCCGCCTGCGCCAGCGCCGGAGCATCGTTCACCCCGTCCCCGGCCATCGCGACACGCTTCGCCTGCGCTTGAAAACGCTGGATGACTTCCGCTTTCTGTGCGGGTAGAACATCGGCCTCCACCTCATCGATGCCCAACTTCCGCGCCACCGACTCCGCCGTGGTGCGATTGTCACCGGTGAGCATCACGACGCGCACACCGCTTTGGTGAAGAAGACGAATCGCTTCCGCGGTTGTTTCTTTGATCGGATCCGCGACTCCGATCAGACCCGCGGCGCGGCCGGCGATCGCCACAAACATCACCGTCTGGCCGTCCCGCCGCAGCGACTCGGCGCGTTCGAGCAGCGGCTGCGGATCCACGGCAAGATCTTCAAGCAGCTTCGCATTTCCCACAGCCACCGTGTGCCCATCCACCGTTCCCGTCACTCCTTTGCCGGTGAGCGATTGAAACGCATCCACCCGCGACAGTGCGATGCCGCGGTCTTTTGCGCCCGCCGCAATCGCAGCGGCAAGCGGATGCTCGCTCGCCTGCTCCAGACTCGCAACCAGCTTCAACAGCGTTGCCTCATCGCTATTCTCATTTGCGAAAACCGTGGTGAGCTTCGGCTTGCCCTCGGTCAGTGTACCCGTCTTGTCCACGACCAGCGTGTCCACTGTCTCCAGAATTTCCAATGCCTCGGCGTGTCTCACCAGCACCCCTGCCTGCGCGCCTCTTCCCGTTCCCACCATAATCGACATCGGAGTGGCGAGCCCCAGTGCGCAGGGGCAGGCAATGATGAGCACGGCAACGGCGTTCACCAGCGCATAGGCCAGCCGCGGCTCGGGACCGAAAAGACTCCAAAGAACCGCCGTCACAATGGCGATCCCTATCACCAGCGGCACAAACCAGCCCGATACCGTGTCGGCCAGCCTTTGAATAGGGGCGCGCGAACGTTGCGCCTCGCCCACCATCCGCACGATTTGTGCGAGCAGCGTGTCCGCTCCCACCCGCTCCGCTTGCATGATAAAGCTGCCCGTGGCGTTTACCGTGCCGGCAGTCACTTTACTTTCGGCCAGCTTTTCCACCGGCAACGGCTCGCCGGTAATCATGGATTCATCTACCGAACTGTTGCCCTCCTGAACTACGCCGTCCACCGGAATCTTCTCCCCGGGCCGGACGCGCAGCCTGTCGCCGGGCTGCACTTTCTCGAGCGCAATATCCTCCTCGGCTCCGCTTGCATCGACACGCCGGGCGGTCTTCGGGGCAAGCCCCAACAAAGCGCGGATGGCGCTGGATGTCTGGCTTCGCGCCCGAAGCTCCAGCACCTGCCCGAGCAGGACCAAGGTGACAATGACGGCCGCCGGCTCGAAATACACCGCCAGCGCCCCGGAGTGATGATCGCGGAACGATTCCGGAAACAGCCCGGGAAAGAACGTGGCGATCACGCTATAGCCGTAGGCTGCTCCTGTTCCGAGAGCGATCAGCGTGAACATATTGAGGTGCCGGTTCACCAGCGAATGCCAGCCGCGGATAAAGAACGGCCATCCCCCCCAAACCACAACCGGCGTTGCCAGAAGAAACTGTGCCCAGAGAAACCACGGGGAGCCGCCGAAATCTGAAAACATCGCCGCCAGAATTGGAACTGTGAGCGCCAGCGAGATGAGAAACCGCCGCGTCATGTCGCGAAGCTCGGAATGATCCTCTTCCCCGGTTACGGTGACAGGCTCCAACGCCATGCCGCACTTCGGACACGCGCCTGGCCCTATCTGCCGGACCTCCGGGTCCATCGGACAGGTGTATTCGACGTCTTCACGCGCGGCAGGCAGAGGCCCTGCCGCGTCCGGGTGAAGATACCGTTCCGGGTCAGCTCTAAACCGCTCGACGCAGGAGTCATTGCAGAAATAGTAAGTCGCTCCCTTGTGATCAACCGTGCCCACCGCATCCTCAGGGAGGATCATCATGCCGCAAACAGGGTCCAACACCTCAACTTCCTGCATTCACTTTCCTTTCCGTTGCAGTGATCCGCTCCCGGTTATTTCGCGGTTATGTATTGCTGCGGGTTCGCATCGAACTTCCGCTTGCATCCAGGTGCGCAGAAGTAATAAGTTTTGCCGTTGTACTCGCTTTGTCCGGCGGCGGACTTGGGGTCAACTTGCATTTTGCAGACTGGGTCCTGTTCCATCGTTTTCTTTCTCCTTGTTCCTTCCATCAACGCGAATGTTTGTAAATGAGGTCCATTAGCTCGTCGTACATTCTTTCGGCTTCCTTTGCACTCCCCTTGGT
The DNA here is from genome assembly GCA_035526195.1 of Bryobacteraceae bacterium. Classification (GTDB taxonomy): domain Bacteria; phylum Acidobacteriota; class Terriglobia; order Bryobacterales; family Bryobacteraceae; genus CADEFT01. The sequence continues at coordinate 4,475 of DATLCW010000162.1, read as the reverse complement.
AATCGCCTGCGTGGCGCAGTGTTTCAAGTGATTGCGCATCAGGGAACGGCCGACGCTTCTGAGAGCTTCCTGTACGGCAGAAAGCTGAATGAGGATGTCCGCGCAGTAGCGCTCTTCCTCCACCATCTTCTGTATCCCGCGGACCTGCCCTTCCACCCGGCGAAGGCGCTTCAGATTGGCCTCCTTGGCGCCGGGATCCACGGCCAGAGCTTTCCGGTTCTGCCCCTCGCAACCGCAGCCGTAGGCCGCTACTTCATCGAGCTTCTTCCCAACCATGTACCCCAGCTTAGTATACCCCCTGGGGGTATGTCAATAGAAAATTGCGCGCCTCCGCGGGCGGAGTGATACATTGTAGGGTGACTCCGCGGGAGCAACTCCCGCGGAGTCAGGCGGCGCTTCGCCTCCCGGGTCCGCGAAGCGCCGCCGGTCATGATCCGCGTCCGTTTACCAGGTTCCGGATCTCATCAGCGGCATCCCGCCCCGCCAGCACCATCAAGAGGTCTCCTTCGAGCAGCACCGTTCCGCCGCGAGGCACCAGGTAATCCTCATCCCGGCTTACCAGAACCACCAGCGCCGACTTCGGCAGCCGCACGTCCACCAGCTGTTTTCCCGCGACGGAAGAGCCACGCGGGACCTCGATTTGCATCATCTTGCTGGTCGCCGTGCTCAACGGCAGCGAATCCAACGGCGAAACGCGCGAGGGTTCCGATGGTGCGATCACGTCGAGCCAGCGCGCCACTACTGGTAGCGTGGTCCCTTGCAGCAGCACGGAAGTCAACACGATGAAAAACACCACATTGAAAAAAAGATCGGCGCCGCGGACTCCCGCCAGCAGCGGAAACGTTGCCAGTACAATCGGCACCGCGCCGCGCAAGCCCACCCACGAGATCATGAGCTTGCTTCGCACGGAGAGCCGCGAAAGACCCAGGCTAAGGAATACGCTCAGCGGCCGCCCGACGAACAGCAGGAAACAGGCCATTAACAGTGCAGGTCCGGCCACAGGCACGAGGCGTGATGGATACACCAGCAGTCCCAACGCCAGAAACATCACGATCTGCATGAGCCACGCCAGACCGTCGTGAAACCGCGTCAGACTGCGTTTGTGGATCAAGTTCGCATTACCCATCACAATACCCGCTACATACACGGCGAGGAACCCGTTGCCTCTCACGACGCTGGCGCCGCTGTAAATCAACAGCACCAGCGCCAGCATCAGGACCGGATAGAGACCCTCCGTATCCAGCCGGATACGGTTCAGAAGCCACGTTGCCGCCCGGCCCGCGACTACTCCGATCGCCAGCCCCAGCCCCATTTGCAGCACGAACGAGCCCAGCAGCGACGCAACGGCCGACCCCGGCTCCTTTAATAAACCGATTAGAGCCAGCGTCAAAAACACCGCCATCGGATCGTTGGTGCCTGACTCCAGTTCCAACAGTTCTGCGATGCTGTCTTTCAGCTTTACGCCGTGCGACCGCAACACCGAAAAAACCGCCGCCGCGTCCGTGGGAGAAACCACTGCCCCCAGCAACAATCCTTCCAGCAACGAAATGTGCAGGCACCAACTAGCGAAAGCGCCCACCAGCCCGGTGGTCAGCAGCACACCGGCGGTGGATAAGCTCAACGCCCTCCAAACCAAAGCCGAGACGGATTCCCATCGAGTTTCGAGTCCGCCTGTATAAAGGATGATTGCCAACGCCACTACGCCCAGGGATTGCGCCAACGGAGCATCATCGAAGGGAATGCCGCCCGGGCCGTCCTCGCCCGCCAGCATGCCGACCACGAGAAAAAGAAGCAGCGAGGGGATCCCCAGCCGGCTGGATGCCTTGCTCGCGAGCACCGCCGCAACCAGCAGCGCCGAACCGATCAGCAGCGCGAATTCAACCTGTGTGTGATGATTCACTATTTTCAATTTGACAGCATCCCGCAGTATGCTGGGAAGTTCCTATATGCGTTTCTCACTTGCTCTCCTCTTGCTGGTGCTGCCGGCAACCGCGCAAAGATACGACATTCTGCTCAAAGGAGGTCGCGTTCTGGACCCCGCTTCGAATCTCAATGCAACCAGGGATGTAGCGATCAGTGGCACTACCATCGCCCGCATCGCCGCCGACATCCCAGCCTCCGAAGCCGAGAAGACCATCGACGCCAAAGGGCTGCACATCACGCCTGGTCTGATCGACCTGCACTTTCACACCTATGGCTATTCGGGCGCCATCTTCCCCGACGACACCGCTCTGCTGGCCGGCACCACTACCGTCGTCGATGCGGGCGGCCCCGGCTATCGCACTTACGCGGACTTCAAGAAGAAGATCGTCGATACCTCAGCCACACGAGTCCTGGCCTTGATCAACATCGCGGGCAACGGCATGACCGGCTCGGCGTCGGAAGACAACGTGGCCGACATGCTTCCCGACAAGACGGCGGAGGTGATTCGCAATAACCGCTCCGTGATCGTTGGAATCAAGTGCGCCCACTTTGGAAAACCAGGCTGGGATGCGATCAAGCGCGCTGTCGAAGCCGGGCGCCTCGCCGATGTGCCCGTCATGGTGGACGATAAGATCTTCACCAACTCCGGCCGCACGTCGCGTGAAAAGCTGCTTGACATCATGCGGCCGGGCGATCTTCACACCCATATGTACAATGACCGGCAGGTAGAGATCATCTCGCGCTTTAACGGACGGCTTGCCGAGTGGGCCGTCGAAGCGCGGCGCCGCGGCGTGCTCTTCGATCTCGGGCACGGCGGCGGCAGTATGCTGTGGCCGGTGGCCATCCCCGCCGCCAGGCAGGGCTTCTACCCCGATACCATCAGTACCGATTTGCATTCCTCCAGCATCATGCTTCAGCAAAGCGACATGCCCAATTGCATTTCTAAAATGATGCTGCTCGGCATGAGCTTTGAAGACGCCATTCTGCGTTCCACGGTGAATCCCGCCAAGGCAATTAAGCGTTATCCGGAACTCGGCACGCTGGGAGAAGGCAAGACCGCCGACATTGCCGTACTGGCCATCAGAGAGGGTTCGTTTGCCTACAAAGATGCCTGGGCCAAGAAAATGATGGGAACAAAGAAAGTTGAAAATGTTCTCACCGTGCGAAACGGCAAAATCGTGTTTGATTCCGAGGGCCTGGCGTTTCCGGAATGGACGTCCGCCGGCAACTACGAGGTAATCCCGTGAAACTGCTTCCGCTCCTTTTATTCTGCACCTCGGCACAAGCCCAGATCTATGACCTGGTGCTGAAGAATGGCCATGTGATCGATCCCGCCAACAAGCGCAATGAGCGTCTTGACATCGCCATCGCCGGCCGTAAGATCGTGAAAGTCGGCAAGGATATCCCGGCCTCCAAAGCCCGCGTCGTGATAGAAGCCGGCGAGTACTACGTTACTCCGGGATTGATCGACATCCACACCCACTTTGACGCCCAGGGCGCTTCGCTCAATCTGAACCCCGACCACAACGCGCTTCGCAACGGAGTCACCACGGCCGTCGACGCCGGCAGCTCCGGAGCGGATAATTTCGAAAAATTCAATCGCGAGGTGATCCAGCGCTCCCGCACCCGCGTTCTCGCGTTCTTGAACATCGTGGCCGCCGGGATGTACGGCGGCCAGGTGGAGAACGATCCCCAGCAGATGGATGTCGGCAAAGCCGTGGCTATGGTGAAGAAGCATCGCGGCGTGATTGTAGGAATCAAAACCGCCCATTATCAGCCGGCCGATTGGATCGCCGTGGACAATGCCGTGAAGGCCGCGGATCAGTCGGGTTCCGTTTGTATGGTCGATTTCCACCCCAAGCCCGGTCGCGGCTATCGCGAATTGATTCTGCAGCACATGCGTCCGGGCGACATCCATACCCATTACAACGGCCGCCTGACGCCACAGATCGACGAGAACAGGAAAATCCAACCCTACATGGGGGAAGCGCGCAAACGCGGCGTGCTTTTCGATGTCGGCCATGGCAGCGGAAGCTTCTGGTTCCGCATCGCCGTGCCCATGATCCAGCAGGGCTTTCTGCCCGACACCATCTCGACTGACATCCACAAGGGCAGCATCATGCTGCCGCACGCCACCATGATCAACGTGATGTCGAAGTTTCTCAATATCGGGATGACGCTGGAACAGGTTATCGAGCGCAGTACCGTAAATCCCGCCAAAGCCATTCGCCGCACCGAACTGGGTACCCTATCGGAAGGCGCCGCGGCCGACATCGCCCTCATCGCTCTCGAGCGCGGCAAGTTTGCCTTTCTCGATTCCGGCCATGGCAAACTGACGGCCGATAAGCGTCTCCGGTGTGCTTTCACGTTACGCGACGGACGGATTGTATGGGACGAGGACGGCCTCTCCACCACCGACATTTCCCAGGCAGGCCCTTATAGCAATTTCAAGTGACTGTATTGCTGAGCGAGCGCTGGAGGAATGCTCGGGCCACCAACCAGTCCCGTTTCACCGTCGGCGTGGAAATCCCCATCACCTCGGCGGTTTCCTC
>DATLCW010000157.1:0-4894 GCA_035526195.1 Bryobacteraceae bacterium | reverse complement strand
TAGAAGAGCGACGAACCGCTCGGAAGCTTTGCGGATAGGGTCCAGAAGCGCAACTGACAAACTGACAGCCACCCAGCCAGAATCGTACTTATGTCAGAGTTCCCATTGCGAATGTCTGCTTATTGTTGCGTGGCCCCTAAGATCGCTGGGACCGTAGAGCATGATAGAAGAGTGTTGGCGCAACCGGTATTTGGCGAGCGCGCGCTGCCGCGCCGCTTCGTCCATGACAAGCACTTTAGATTTCGGACGATGGGAAACGTGGAAGAGCATGGCTTGCGCCGCATAGCGCAGGAGCCTGGAAATAATTGCAGAAAACGTTTGCATACCGCCTCCTCCGATCCTAGAAAAACACTACCTCGACACTACTTGGACGCCGCACGGCTCAAGTGTGAGCACGTGAATATGCCAACAGAGTTTGGCAAACCGCGGGAAGGAGGGGTTATACTATTTGCTGAGCCCACCTTGGATGGCGCGGTAGCCAAGTGGTAAGGCAGAGGTCTGCAAAACCTTTATTCACCGGTTCGACTCCGGTCCGCGCCTCCACACAAGTTTTGACAACCGGGTCGCGTCTGCCGCGCTCCGTCAGGCACCGGAGCATATCCTCGCGCGGGACGCACGATGTAAAATGAAGGGTGAACTTCGAAGAGGAATTGAGCCTGCTGCTGCCCGCCGATTTGCCTCACCGGGAAGCCTGTGTTTCCAAGGCCTCGCGGCATCTCCATCTCATTGTGGAGATGAACCGGAAGTTCAACCTTACACGGATCGTCGATCCCCGGGAGGCGGCCATCAAGCACGTGGTGGATTCTATTCTGCCGTGGCGGTTGTTCGCTGAGGCCTCGCACGTGGTGGATGCCGGGACAGGCGCCGGGTTCCCAGGTATTCCACTCGCTCTCGTTCTGCCCGAAACACGTTTTACGCTGCTTGAGTCCACTCAGAAGAAGGCGCGGTTTGTGGAATCAGTGGACGATGAACTTGAACTGGCCAACGTACACGTCTCCGATCAGCGGGCGGAAGACTGGCTGAAAAGGCACCGCGTGGATATCGTGACTGCCCGCGCGGTGGCGCCTCTCCATCGCGCGATGACTTTGTTTTCCGCGGCATTGCGCGGAGGGGGACGGATGCTGCTCTACAAAGGGCCGGACGCCGAGGTGGAAATGCGGGAGGCTGACAAGGAAGCGGCAAAACGGCAAGTCCGTATGCGTGTGGTGGGACGCTACGAGCTTCCGGATTCGCTCGGAGCGCGCACCATCGTGGAACTGGCGCGCTGAGACAGGTCCTGCGGATCCAAGACCTGGAGCTGCCGATCGACAGGCCCGATTTCGCGATCTACCATGCTTGTCCTTTCGCAGACAAAGTCTGAGCTACGATGAGACTTCCATGAAGCCCCTTGATGGCATTCGAGTCCTTGATTTTTCCCACGCTTTGGCCGGCCCCTACTGCACGATGCAGATGGCGGCTTACGGCGCCGAAGTGTACAAAATCGAAGGCACGGATACGATGGATATGGGGCGCACCTGGGGTCCGCCTTTTCAAGGCGGACAGGCATCGTATTTCCTGGGGATCAACTCAGGAAAACGTGCGATCTCCATCAATCTGAAACACCCCAAGGGCCTGGACCTGTGCCGGCAGTTAGTCGAAAAGGCGGACGTGCTGATCGAGAACTTCCGGCCGGGGTCTATGACGCGGCTGGGTCTTGGCTACGATGCAGTGCGGCTCTGGAATCCGCGGCTCGTTTACTGTTCAATCTCGGGCTACGGTCAAAACGGGCCCTCACGGGACGATGCGGCGATGGACCTTATTGTCCAGGCATCGAGCGGCCTCATCAGCATGACGGGCACGCCCGATGGCCAGCTTGCCCGATGCGGGCACTCGGTGGCGGACATCACCTCAGGTATGTTCGCGTTGATTGGAGTGCTGATGGCGCTCCGGGCGCGGGAGCAAACCGGGACGGGCCAGTTTGTCGATATCTCAATGCTCGATTCCATGATCTCGGCCATGGGTTCGAGCTTTGCGTATTTCCTCGGCAGCGGCATTACTCCACGGCCCTTAGGGACCGCCTTTGCCACCATCGTCCCGTACGCGGCCTTTCCGGCTAAAGATCGCGACATTACCATCGCGGTGGCAAGCGATAAACTCTGGAGTTCGTTTTGCGCGGCGATGGGAAAGCCGGAGTGGGCGGCGGACCCGCGCTACTCCACCAACGCCTTGCGAGTGAAGAACCGGGGGGAATTGGAGCCGGCAATCGTCGATATTCTGCGTACGAAAACCGCCGCCGAGTGGGTGCATATTTTGCGGACCCATGGTATCCCGTGCACGCCTGTGCGGAATCTTCGCGAGGTGATGGACGATCCGCAGACGGAGGCGCGAGAGATGTTTCCTCAGTTGCAGCACCCCACGGCCGGGAAAATTCGCGTGACGGGGGTTCCTGTCAAGTTCAGTGAAACGCCGGGGAGGGTCGAGTTCCCGGCCCCGCTGCAGGCCCAGCATACGCGCGAAATATTGCGCGGTCTTCTTGCTCTGGATGAAGCCGGGATTGAGGAATTGGAGCGCGAACGCATCGTGGCCGTGCGCGCCGATTGAAAGCCAATGTTCACTTGACTCCCACGTGGGAATCGCCGACTATACTTCGAAGATAGATAATCTCGCTCGAAGGAGGAGCTCATGAGTTTGCAACTTTTAGCCCTGTCGTTAATTGTTTGCGGAACGCTAATTGGCCAATCGGAGTTGGCTTCCTTGTCCGGCATTGTGACCGATTCCACCGGCGCCGTGGTTCCCCAAGTCACGGTCACCGCCATACATGAAGGCACAAACCAGTCCGGAACCGCGATCACCAATGAGACTGGACGCTATGCGATCCCCAGTCTGCGCCCCGGTCTTTACCGCGTGACGGCGGAACTGACCGGATTCCAGAAATCGAATATCACCGGCGTGACGCTGCAGGTGAATCAGCAGGCGCGCGTGGATATCGTCATGCAGGTCGGCCAAACCAGCGATCAGGTGACGGTTACGAGTGAAGCGGCGCTGCTGGAAACAGAATCCTCCGGCCGCGGAGCGGTGATCGATCAGCGCAAGATCGTCGAGCTGCCGCTCAACGGCAGAGATTATAATCAACTAGCCCTGCTCTCTCCCGGCGTGTTGCTCAGCACTCCGCGTTTACAAGGGATCGGCTTTAAGGGAGCATTCAACGTAAACGGCAATCGCGCCTTTCAGAACGCGTTCCTGCTGGATGGCGTGGACAATACGTCCTATTCCAATTCCTTCCGGGGAAATAATATGCAGGTGGTGCAGCCGAGCGTGGATGCACTGCAGGAATTCAAAATTCAGACGAATGCGTACTCGGCCGAATTCGGCCGCAGCTCAGGGGCTTTGATCAATGCGGTGATTAAATCCGGCAGCAATGCGGCGCATGGGTCGCTCTACGAGTTTCATCGCAATCGCGAGTTCGATGCCAATAATTTCTTTGCGAACAAGACTGGAGCCGCGAAGCCGTTCCGCCTGCGAAATCAGTTTGGAGGGACGCTGGGCGGACCTATTATTAAGAACAAGACTTTCTTCTTCGGCGATTACGAAGGCTTGCGCGACCGCGTGGGCCGCGTTTGGCTCTCGTCGGTTCCACAGACCATTTGGAAACGAGGACAGTTCACGGTTCCCATCGCGAATCCGTTTATTCCCACCGATACGGGAGGCGATTTCCAGCGTCCCGCGACAGCGGACTGTAATGACGGCAGAGGGAACTGTTGGATCATTCCCGCGAATCTGATCGATCCCGTGGGCCAGAAGGTGATTGACGTGGCGCCGGCGCCGAACACAGGTGCGCCGGGCCAAATCGATAACAATTTTGTTTACGTGCCGGTGACCAAGGCGCGGGCGGATCAATTCGACCTACGCGGCGACCACACGGTATCGAGCAAGCTCACACTATTCGGACGCTATTCGTTTAGCGATACGACGCTCTTCACGCCCGCGCCGCGGCCTGGGCTGGCGGAGGGATCGCGCAATGACACTTTCGGCAATGCCCTCTGGCGTTCCCAAGGGCTGGCCACCGGAGCCACCTGGGTGATTTCGCCGCGGCTGGTTTCGGATCTTCGCATCGGCTATTCGCGCGGAAATTTTTTCCAAACCCCGCCGAATTTCGGCTCCGGCTGCCCGGAGCAGTTGATCGGGCTGAAGGGCGCACCTACCGATGAGGCGATCTGCGGAGGCCTTCCGGTCATGAATCTGACGGGCACGATCGAACGCCGGCTGGGACGCACCACCTCTGTGCCGCAGTTCCAGACGCCGCGCTCGATCGATATCCGGGATGCGATTGTATTCAACCGGGGAAACCATTCGTACAAATTCGGCGGCGAGCTGCTGCGTCTGCAAACAGGCATTCGCGACGTGAGCGCGCTGCTGGGCGCTTTCACGTTCAGCGGGCGCTTTTCCGGACAGAACAACATTTATCAGGGAGCCGTATCCGACCTCCTGCTTGGGCTGCCTACGCGCTACCAGCAGGATTCGAATACCGCCTTCCACATCTTTCAGAACCTTTTCTTCTTCTATGTGCAGGACGATTGGAAGGTCACCAGAAAGCTGACACTCAACTATGGGTTACGCTACGAATTCGCCACCCCCACCAGAGAGCGGGATAATCAGTGGGCTAATTTTGATTTCTCGAAGAACGCTTTCGTGGTGGCGAAGAACGGGGGCCTGGCCGAGCGCGCGCTGATCAATCCGGACTGGAATAATTTTGCGCCGCGATTTGGTTTTTCCTGGTCGGCACGAGAGAAGACAGTGGTGCGCGGCGCCTATGGGGTCTTCTATAACCACAGTAACCGCATGGGCCGCGAAGGGCTCCTGGGTTTCAACCTTCCCTTCATTGTGCTGGCTGATGAGAACATCGGGGGGAGCAATA
>DATLCW010000145.1:0-5326 GCA_035526195.1 Bryobacteraceae bacterium | reverse complement strand
CGCGAATCTCAGCGGCATGTGGCGGGCGTTTCTGCAGCTGCCCTCGACGCTCGCCTCACGCTGGAGAGCCCGCTCACTGGCTGTGATCGATGATACCGAAGCCTTTCGCCGGCCGCTCGGCGGCTACTTCCGCGACCGCTTTTACGCGCTGGAGCAGAATCCCGCCAAGTTGAATGTGCTCTTTCTCTCGCCCTATCCAATCTGTCCGCCGATTCACGGCGGCGGCGTCTTCATGTACCAGACGACCACGGAGCTGGCAGAGCTTTGCAACCTGCACCTGCTCGTTTTGCTCGATCACGCGCATGAGAGGGAAGCCCATGACGAACTGGTGAGCCGCTGTGCGTCGGCGGAGTTTTTAACCCGTTTGACCGGCCGTGTTCACGCCTTCGCGACGATTACGCCGCACGCCATTGTCGAGTTCAGTAACGACGACCTGGAATGGATGATCCACCGGCAGATTTTCAATCATCAGATTGATGTCCTGCAGTTGGAATACCTCCCGATGGGCCAGTACGCGGGAGAGTTCCGGCAGATTCCGAGCATTCTGTTTGAGCACGATGTGTATTTCCAATCGATCGGGCGGCAGCTTCCAAATATGAACGCAGTGATGCGCCGCGCGAAGGCCAAGCTGGAATATCTGCGCGCCTTGCGATACGAAACGCGCCTGCTCCCCGGCCTGGACCGCATCCAGGTCTGCAGCCGGGATAACGCGGATTATCTTTTGTCCTTTGTGCCGGAACTCCGGGGGCGCATCGACGATGGCTTGCGCGCCGGGATCGATACCCAACGTTATTCCTGCCGCCTCTCCGGCCGGAAGCCGCTCACCATGCTGTTCCTCGGCAGCTTCCGGCATCTTCCAAACCAGGAGGCGCTGAACTGGTTTTTGCGCGAGGTGCTGCCGCTGGTTTCGGCGGAGCAGCCACTTGCACGGCTGATCCTGATCGGCTCCGAGCCGCCGCCGCGGCATTCGCTGCCGGCGCTTTCCGACGCAGTTGAGCTGCGGGGATTCGTCGAGGATGTGCGCGAGCCCTTGACCGAGTACGCGGTCTTTGTCTGTCCGATTTTGAGCGGCTCGGGTGTACGCGTGAAACTGCTGGAGGCTTTCGCGGCTGGAATTCCGGTGGTTTCCACACGCGTCGGCGCGGAAGGGCTGGCCTGGGAGGATGGCGACATTTGCGCGCTGGCCGATGAGCCGGCGGCTTTCGCGCAACGCATTCTGGATCTGTTCGCCGATCCGGAGAAGGCCGCAGCCATGGCGATGCGGGCGCGCGAGTATGTAGTGGAGCAGCGCGATATGCGCACTATCACCCGCCGCCTGGAGCAGAGCTATCGCGCGGAGGTGAATAAGAAGCGAGGGCTCACGATTACAAGCCCGACATAACGATGGTATATACTCACTCGTCAGATCAGTCATCTGACAAGTGAGAGGAATCCAGGATGCTTCATCTCCGCGGCGCGAGCCTGTGTGCGATTGCTCTTCTTCCGATTGCGGCTTGCTTCGGGCAGCAAGACACAGGAATCATCACAGGCGTTGTTACCGACCCTAGCGGGTTGGCTATTCCGGGCGCGACTGTTTCGTTGCTGAATGCCGGCACCAACGTAAGCGCCAGCGTAACCAGCGACAGCAACGGGCTATTTGTGGCTACACCGTTGCGCATCGGGCTATACACCGTTTCCGTGGAGGCCCGCGGGTTCAAAAAAAGTGTCCGCGATAACGTCCTCTTACGGGTGCAGGACCGCGTTCGGCTCGACTTTCACCTGGAAGTGGGGCAGCTGACCGAAACCATCGAAGTCAGCGCTGAAGCTCCCATTCTCCAATCCGAGACCACATCCCTGGGGCAAGTGATCGGCACCAAACCGGTGTCCGAGCTGCCGTTGAACGGGCGCAACTTCATCCAGCTGATTGCGCTGACGCCGGGCGCCTATATCCCCCAGAGAAACAACTCGCTCTATCAGGATTTCTTAATTGGCATCAACGGCAATCGAATCCAGAACAACAATTTTCTTCTGGACGGGATCAACAACAACACCACCGACAATAATCAAGCGCCGATTTTGCCCAGTCCGGACGCGATTGCCGAGTTCAAGGTGCAGAGCAACCTGCTGCCCGCGGAATTCGGACGAGGCCTGGGTGGAACCATCAACATCAGCTTGCGTTCCGGCACGAACCGGTTTCACGGGGCGCTGTTTGAATTTATGCGCAACGACAAGCTGGATGCGAACAACTTCTTCAATGTGGGGCGCGCCCGCCCGGCTTTCCAGCAGAATCAGTTTGGCGGGGCGGTGGGCGGCCCCGTTTACATCCCCAAGCTGTATGACGGGCGGAACCGGACATTCTTCTTCGCCGACTATCAAGGTACGCGCATACGCAAGGGCTTGACCCGGATATTCACGGTTCCGACGGCGGCCGTGCGCGCCGGCGACTTCGCTGGTCTTTCCACCATCTACGATCCGGAGACTACGCGCATCGAAGCGGACGGCCGAGCCACCCGGGAACAGTTTCTCGGCAATCGCATTCCCGCCAGCCGCTTCGACCCGATCATGCAAAAATACCTGGCGCTCTATCCCCAGCCAAATCGTCCCGGAATCGCCAATAACTATATCCTCAATCCGAAATACAACGACGATAACGATCAAGGCGACATCAAGATGGACCATATGCTGAGCGAGAGTGACTCGTTTATGTTTCGCTACAGCCGCGGGGACCGCACATTCATCGTGCCGCTGAATGTTCCCGATGTCCCCTACAGTGGGTACTTTGCATCGAATGAATTCCTCCCGCAGGTGATTAACAACCGGGGCGCCGTCTTGAGCCACACGCATACCTTCTCGCCGCGCGTGGTGAATGAGGCACGCTTTGGCTTCAACCGGCTCTATGCGACAGTCACTCCGCGAAGCGCCGGTCAGAATCTCGCCACGCAATTTGGCGTCCGCGGCGTTCCGTCCGATGCGCAGTCAAACGGCCTGACCTCCGTCGGCATCACCGGGTTCTCCTCCTTGGGCGACAGCTTCGACACGCGCCGGGGTCAAAACGTATTCCATCTGCTGGACAATGTGACCGTCATTGCGGGCAGACATAGCTTCAAGATGGGGTTTGAGCATCGCCGCACGCAATTCAACCTGGGCCAAGGCAGCTCCCCCCGCGGTTCGTTCAGCTACAGCGGCGTATTCAGTCAGAATCCGGCTGCGCGTACCGGAAGCGGCAATCCGTTTGCCGATTTTCTGCTGGGGCTTCCCGATTCGGCGTCCATCGGAACCAATGTCCGCGCGGGCATCCGGGTTCGAAACTACAGCAGCTTCTTCCAGGATGACTGGAAGGTAACCAACCGGCTGACGCTCAATCTGGGTGTCCGCTACGAGTACACCACGCCGGTGACGGAAGTGGCCAACCGGATGGCGAACTTCGATGTTGCAGCTAACCGTATCGTGTTAGCGGGCCCCGGTTCGCTGGAGCAGCGCGCCTTGGGGAGACCCGACCTGAACAATTTCGCGCCTCGTATAGGAATCGCGTATCAACTAAACCCACACACTGTTCTCCGCACCGGCTATGGAGTCTTCCATACCCTGGAGGATGCGGGCCACCACAACCCGGCTTTCAATCCGCCTTTTTCAGCGAGCTTCTCCTATCCGAGTAATCAGGTGGATCCGGCGACGGCGCTGCGGCCGGTGCAAGGATTTCCTCCGGTCGGCTTTGCCGATGGAAACTTCAATAATAAGTTCTTAAATATCAACGGACGGCCGTACGATTTTCCGGCAGCCTACAGCCAGCAGTGGAATTTTACCTTAGGCAGACAGATTCGCGATTTTGCGATTGAAGCCGCCTATGTAGGCAACAAAGCCAACAAATTGATGGCGAACCGGAATATCAATCAGCCCGCGCCGGGCCCAGGCTCGGTGAACGGCCGGAGGATTTTCCCGGGATGGGGCAGCATCAACTTCCAGGAGCCCAGGGGGAATTCCATCTACCATGGGCTGCAAACGAAAGTGGAGAAAAGATTTTCGCTCGGGCATCTCTTCCTGCTGTCTTACACGTGGGCGAAAGCAATTGACGATTCCGACTCCACACAACTGTCGACGGCCGGCGGAACGGGCAATTTGCAGGACCAGCGCAACTTTCGGGCGGAACGATCCCGATCGTTCCAGGACGTTCGCCACCGCCTGGTGCTGAGCTATGTGTGGGAGCTTCCATTTGGGCGTGGGCGCGCTATCGGCGAAAACATACCAGCCGGATGGAACCGGCTAGTCGGCGGCTGGCAGCTCAATGGAATTACTTCCTACCAGACGGGCCGCGCCTTTACCATCAATTCGCCGTTTGATCACTCCAACACAGGCTCTTCCAACATCCGGCCGGACGCGACCGGAATATCACCCGAACTGGCATCGAGCGAGCGATCGGTTCAGCGGTGGATTAACGCGGCTGCCTTCCGGATACCGGATGGCTTCGCGTTCGGCAACTCGGGCCGCAATGTGGGAACGGGTCCATCGCTCACAAACTACGATCTGTCCGTCTTCAAGGACATTCCGCTAGGGGCTGAAGGAGGGCGGAAGCTGCAATTCCGCACGGAGTTCTTCAACATCATGAATACTCCCCAGTTTCAAATTCCCAACCGGACATTCAATACGCCGCAGTTCGGCACCATTACCGAGACGGTGGGTGACAACCGCGATATTCAACTCGCGCTTCGCTTGATCTGGTAAACGGTTGGGCGGGGTTCTGGTAAAGGCTTTATTGCTTAGCCGGTGCGCTGACAGACTCTTTCCGAAGACGGTCGGCAATCTTATCCGCCAGACGGTCGAGGTTATCCGGAGTCGTGTCCTTGGGCCGCTTGTAGTACGCCCAGATCACTTTCCGGGTTTTCCGGTCCACCAGAAACACATTGCCGCGCCCCTTACCGAAGGAAGACGAGCGGATGAGCTTCTGCTCGATCAACCCGGGAGATTTATCCTTGGCGTCGTCTTTGTCCGTATCCTCGGCCGCCTCTTCCTTGGGAGGCGGAGGATACAGTTCGTCGAAGCGCCGCTCGAAGGGTTCCCCCACGCGATCGGTCAGGAGTGCATCCGCCAGTTGCGGGTCGGTGACGACTTCAAAACGGCGGTCGCGCGTAATCCGGCTGGCGAGAAACTGGTCGAGCCCGCTGCCCATTGACAATAGGTAAATCCGCTTCACCTGCAACAGCTCCGGGCTGGGTGCTTCGGCCGAAAGCGCAATCACCGAAAGCAGAATCGCTGCGAGTTTCATACTCCCCCATGATAGCGTGGTAAATTCCAGCCGATTCCATGTACAAAGGCCAAACGATCACCGTCATCATCCCGTGTTTGAACGAAG
>DATLCW010000143.1:0-73394 GCA_035526195.1 Bryobacteraceae bacterium | reverse complement strand
TCCGACGGCTTGGTTCACTTTGGCTTTCGTTTGCTCTCGGCGAACCGCTCGCAAGATGTCGTCGAGAACCGAGGAAATAGAATAAGCCTTGCGTGCTTTGCGCAGCGCCTCTAAGAACTCTACAGATTCCGGAGAGAGTGTGAAGGTCTTTCTAGCTTTCAAAGTGGAACGCTTTGGTAAGGTATGATCTAAGATCATACCTTTATCGTAACACGGTCACGCCGCTATCAAAGGCGGAGTTGCCCCGTTTTATTCATCTCACCACCTCATCGAGCGCTCGCGCCTTCGCGTGATCGCGGGCGAAGTAGCGTATTGTCCCAAACACCAGCAGTAACCCCGCCGCCGTGTACAGCGCCGCCGTGAAGCCCATCAGGCGGTCCACGCCGATCGTGCTCCGGGCCCGCCCGCCAAGATAGGGAGCAAAGCCGGACACACTCGCGCCCAGCAAATTCAATACCCCCACTGTCGAGGCCCGGAGCGATGCCGGCACAACTTCAAACGCCGCCGCCGCCTGATTGGATGAGACAAAGCCGGCGAAAAACCCGAACAGCATCGCCGCCGCCCGCGTAATCCCCAGCGTGTCACCCACGCCCAGCCAGAAGATACATGGCGCGGCCCCGGTGAAAGCGAGCACCAGCATCCAAAAGCGCGCGGATTTCACCCGTACTGCAAAACGATCGGCGAGCCAACCGCCCACCATCAGGCCCGACAGTGTCCCGATCTGCGGATAGACGCTGGCTTCAAATCCCGCCCGCGCCAGACCCAGGTGGAACTTATCGTAAAGAAACGTGGGCAGCCAGGTGTACACCAGAAACAGCGCGAAAGTAGCGACGGCAATGAAGATGTTCAGGATGAGCAGTGAGGGGATGCGGAACAGCCGGAAAAAAGATGCGGCGCCGCTGGCTTGCCTTTTCTCCCCCGACCCGGCGTGAAACTGCTCCGGAAGGGTGCGGAAAAATCGCGCCAGAGGAATGGAAAATAACAGCCCAATCGCGCCCAACACCCAGAAAGATACCCGCCAGTGAAAGTGCTGCGCGATGTAGCCGCTCATCGAACCGCCCACGGCAACGCCCACCATCTGGCTGGTGCTGAAAATGGCGATCGCTTTTGAGCGTGTGGCCGGACCGTGCGCATTGGCCATCAACGCATACGCCGCGGGCATGAAGAGCGACTCCGAAACGCCGAGCAAGCCCCGGCACACGAGCAGAAATGTCCCGTTGGGCGATAGTCCGGAAAGAATTGTGAACGTACTCCACACCGCCAGGCTGCCAACCACAAGGTGTGTCTTCGACCAGCGGTCCCCGAGGATTCCAGCCGCCGGCGAGCACAGCCCATAGACCCACAAGAACAGAGCGCCCGTGAGTCCAAGCACTGCGTTGTCGAACCCGAATTCTTTTTGCAGCGGCGGAAATAGCGTGTACACTACCTGGCGGTCTGCATGGTTTAACACGTAGCAGCCCCAGAGAAACGCAATGAGCGCCCACTGCGGCTTCAGGTTCAAAGAAGTTCCGCCACCGGCTCGCCTGTCTTATCCTCGAGCGAATTGGCAATCTTGATCGGGCGCCCGATGGGCGTGTCGTACTCCTTGGTCCAATCGATGCCGAATGCCTTGTAGATGGTGGCGAAGATATCGCCCATGGAAGTCGTGCGGCTGGTGGGATTGGCGCCCTGATCGTCGCTCGATCCGACCACGAGTCCGCCTTTGATCCCGCCGCCGCCGATGGCGAGCGACCAGCAATTGGGCCAGTGGTCGCGGCCTAGATCGGGATTCACAAACGGGGTGCGGCCAAATTCACCCATCGCCAACACGACGGTCGAAGCCAGCATCCCACGTTCTTCCAGATCATCGAGCAGCACCGACAACGTGCGGTCGAGCGGCGGGCAAAGCCGGTCCCTGTGCCCCTCATCGTTCTTCGCGTGAGTGTCCCAGGAATTCGAATGGAAGCCGGCGGCGGTAACAAAACGCGTCCCCGCTTCCACCAGACGGCGCGCCAGCAGGACACTTTGACCCACCGCATCGCGCCCGTACTTATCGCGTAACTGGCCGCTCTCTTTGTTCAAATCGAAAGCGTCGCGTACCTTGGGATTAAGCAACATCTTCCAAGCCTGGGCGGTGAAGTTATCCATGTTGGCGTGTTCCGCGCCGTCATAGAGCTTCCGGTAGTGGTTGTCCACGAGTTTCAGAAACGATTGCCGGCTTGCGACCGCCTGCTCCGAGACGGATTTAGGAAGCGCCAGATCCGCCACCTGGAAATCTTTCCTGCTCGGATCGGGAATGCACATCGGGTCGTAGTCCGCGCCAAGAAATCCCGAACGGAAATATTCTTCATATTGCCGCGCACGCTCCCACTGCGGCGTCAGCACGTGCGGAGGCATGGCGTTGCGAGGTCCGGTTTCCTTGGCAATGATAGACCCGATACTCGGGAAATGCATCGCCGGATTCGGTTCGTGGCCGGTGATGGCGTAGTGCGTGCCCTGCGGATGATCGTTACCTTTGGTGTGCATCGAGCGGATTACCGAGATTTTATTCATCCGCCGCGCGACTTGCGGCAGCAACTCGGAGACCTGAATGCCGGGAACATTGGTCGAGATGGCTTTGAAAGCCGAACTGGGCTTTGGGTCCCAGGTGTCGACCTGGCTGGGTCCGCCTTCGAGCCAAAGCAGGATGCAGGACTGCGCCTTGCCGGTGGTCTGCCCGGTGGCCGCCGCTGCCTGCAGGTATCGAGCGAGATCGATGCCGAGCAAGCTCAGCGATCCGGCCCGGATGAAACTACGTCTCGTATTCATTGTTCGCCCGCCTTAATGATTCTCCGCAAACTCACGCGAACCAAGCATGGCCCAAACCAAATCCTGGAACGCCTCTTCACGATTCTTACGTTCCGCGATCAGTTTCTCAATTCCCTCGAGTTCTTCTCTCTCCGGCAGACGCCCGAACGCCGCCAGGTAAAACTCCTCGACAATGTCGCGGTCCGATTTGCCGCTGCCCAGCAGCTTCTGCAGGCGGCTTTCCGGCGAGTGGATCTTTTCGTTATAGACCGGACCGGCCAGCAGGTTCAGCGCTTCCCCCAGGTTTGCCTTGGAACTGCGTTCCGGCATCGTGAGCCTGTTGGGACGGCCGTAAAGTTCCAGGAATCGGGAGAAGAACAGATCGGACTCGCGCAGTTGAATGGCCCGCATCCCAAGCGGCGCCTGCCCCGCCGCCTTCGTCGTATCCGACACGCCCGTAGAGAAGGTCTCGGGAACCCCGGTCACGTCGCAGATCGCATCGAGCAGAACCTCCGCATCCATCGGCCGCGCCAACGCATGAGAGTAATTCGTGCGGTCATCCCGATTGGCCGCCGTGGCGATGCCGCTTAATTGATAAGTGCGCGAAGAAACAATGAGCCGGATCAGATGCCGCAAATCATGACCGTTCTTGCGGAAGTCAGCCGCCAACCGGTCGAGCAATTCGGGATGCGTTGGCGGGTTGGTGGATCGAAAATCATCCACCGGGTCCACCAGTCCGCGGCCGAAGAAGTAAGCCCACATGCGGTTCACCGCCGCCTCCGCAAAATAAGGATGCGTCACCATCCAGTCAGCCAGCGCCTTGCGCGGATTCTCCTTATCGGAGGCATTCACCGCGCGGCCATCCAGCAGAACTGGCTTCAATTCCGCCTTCGTGCGTGGATGAAAAATCTTGATGTTGCCATCGACGTCGCCATTGCCCATGGGCTGATTTACCGGATGATCGAAAATGACGTATTCATTCCCGGTGTCGCCCATCTTGAACACCCGGCTGAAGAACGCCGCCATACCCCAGAACTGATCCTGGCTCCACGCCTCGTAGGGATGATTGTGGCACTGCGCGCAGTCGAGCCGCCGGCCAAAGAACACGCGAACCTCTTCCGCCATCACCTCCCCGGGAGGCCCGATCACATCGTAAGGCAGCAGGTGCCGGGTCGGCCCGTCATATCCCTGCGCCACCAGGCGCTCTTTAGCCATCTGATCGTAGGGCTTGTTCTTCGCGATGCTCTCGCGGACCCATTCCCCGTACATCTGGCTCCACTTCGGCTGGATGCCGTTGGCAAACACAGCCACGCGAAACACATCGTCAAACCGGAACGTCCAGTAGTCGATAAACTCGGGCGATCCGATCAACAGGTTGATCAGCTTCTCGCGCTTGTGCGGATCCTTATCCGCCAGGAACTCACGCACCCGCGCCGGCGGCGGAAGCATCCCGGTCAGGTCCAGACACACGCGGCGGAGAAACTCGCCATCGCTCGATTGCTCCGAAGGAGGAATCCGAAATTTCCGCAGCTTGTCGAAAACGTACCCATCGATAAAGTTGGCGGG
Source organism: Bryobacteraceae bacterium (assembly GCA_035526195.1). GTDB lineage: Bacteria > Acidobacteriota > Terriglobia > Bryobacterales > Bryobacteraceae > CADEFT01. Next base: position 69,062 of record DATLCW010000143.1, on the reverse strand, counting down.
CGCCACGCTGGGGAAACGGGCCAATGCGGGACCGATGACGCCGACGGTGGCGCTGGACGCCTGTCCCGCGGCACGAATCAGGATCGCTGTTTCCCCCAGCCGTCCCCCGCTGACGACGCCCGCGGAATTCACGTCCGCGACGTCCTTGTCGTTCGAAATATAAAGAGCCTGGTCGGTGAAATCCTGCAAGCGCCCATCAGCGAGATGAGCGGTGACCAGCAGTCGATGTTTTGCATTCTTTTCCAGCGTGACAATCTTGGGAAATACTTCCAGCCGAACCACTTTGTTTTCGCGCAGATCGGCAGGTCCGAAGGGCGCCCCCTTACGAACCCAGTCGAGCACGATCTGATATTCGGGAGAGCCCACCGCGAAGCGTTTCCCCCCGCCATGCGCAACCGAACCGGTGGCCTTCTGAAGCAGCAGACTTTTCTCGGGATTGGCGAGATCAATTCGCGGCACGCGTGAGCCCTTCACTTCCGTGGTCAACACCTGGTAGCCGCCGCCTTTTACGATCCATTCGAAATCGTCGTTGGGATGGAGCGCGCCGGCAGACAGCTTAAATCCTCCGCGGCCCTTTACCCCGCCATGACAGGCGGCCCCATTACAACCCTGGCGCGTAAGAATGCCGCCGATGTCGAAGCCAAAGGAAAATTCACGGCTAGCGGCGATGTCCTCGATTTGCACCTTGGCGGAAGCGGTGGCTGCTTTGACACGCGCCGTTACAACGACCGCTCCTTCTTTCCGCGCATCCAGCTTTCCAGTAGCCGCAATCGACGCCCGGCCCGGATCGGAGACAGCCCATGAGACCTCCGCGGTCAAATCGCGTTCCAAGCCGTCGGACATGGTTCCGATAGCCAGGAACTGCTGCGCGGCGCCGGACCCACGCAAAGTACGCGCGGCCGGCTCGAGCCGCACAGACACCAGCGCGGGCTCAGCCGCGAAAGCTGCAAACGTAATGGCCATCGCCCCCGCGACCAGCTTCACGAAGGCCTCCTCGCAATAATCATCACCGGAATTTCTTTGGAGGCGATCACTTCCCCTAAACGCCCATCGACCACGGGACGCACGAGGATGCGGGCATTCACCGGCAGGTCAGACGGCACCGCTTCCGGCAATGCGACCAGCATGATCGAAGATGTTTGCGGGATGCCAACGTAACGTTCGATGCGGCCCGCATTCGGCAGCGGCGGTTTCTCAATTGGATTCTCCATGCCGGTCATCGTCACCACCCCGGCGGGAAGCCCCTCCACGGAAATCGCGACGTAGCCTTTGAATCCTTCCTCCCGCTCAATATGAACGGTGAGCGGTTTCGATTGGCCCGGTTCGATGTTTACGCGTTCTTCTACAATGTTCACTTTACCGATATGCGGGATCTGCGACCGCACCAGGACCCGATAGGCGAAGTCCGGAGCCCAGCAGTCCGTCGTGATATCGCGAATCTCCAGCCGGTACTCGCCCGCCGAGCGCAGCGTGACCGTGGTCTTCGCCTGAATCATTTTCATCATGTAGAGCCCGTTGTTGTTTCGCTTGGTGTGAACGTTTGTAACCACCTCGTGGCCATCGGGCTGCATCACCCGCACGATGAGGTTGAATCGCGGCATGGTTGCTTCCGGCGTCTGGGTTTCAATGGTGATATCTTGCGGCTTGTCGATTTTCAGCCGGATCGCATGCGTTTCCGCCGCTGCGCCCAACCGGCCCTCGACAATCCCATTGGGACTCATGATGGGGAGTTCCTTCGAATCCTCCACAGCCGCTTTGTACACTTCGAGCGAGCCTGGTGCTTTGGCATTCCCGCGTACCGCCACATGATCCACCCATTGCTGGTTGAGGCCGCGGGTGAACATCCGCTCCGTCCACTGAGGAGTTGCTTTCGGATGTAAATCCGGAACCGGCGTCACACCCTTGGTGAGCAGAAGCTGGTACACAAAATCGGGCCCGCCGCCGCCTGAAAAAGCGCCGATCTTCACACAGTAGCGGCCCTCTTTCTCAAAGCGATGGACCAGCCGCGCATCGGTGGAGAGGCCGGGAAAATACAACGGATCGTCGTTGACGGCAATTCGTTCCAGCCGGCTCGAGTCGAACCAACTGTTCGCCGTAGCCCACAAGCTGACAGCCGGGTCGAATCCAGCAAATCCGGACGTTGCCTGGAACGTGAAAGTCTCCCCCGCTTTCGCCTCAAGCCAAATGGAATCCATTTCGCCCTTCTGACGAAGAACGCCTTGCACGATCACCGGGAGCGCACCAACAGCAGCACCCTCCGCCACAGTAGGTTCCGCAGTGACCCGCAAATTTCCCTCGTTGGTGATTCCACGGCCGGTGATGAGACGGAAAGCGTGATTGCCCAGTGCAGCTCCCGAAGGAATGGTCACTGCCAGTCGCACGACCTCGGTGTCCGGCGGTTCGGCCTTCACGTCCAAAACTCGCGCGGTCATTCCAGGAGTCGTAAACTGCACCGAGCGGACACCCGCGAGGCTGACGCCGCGTACCTCGGCTTCGAACTCCGCACCTTGCTGGCCGCCCATAGGAGAGATCGAGGAAACGCGAGGCTCCCCTTGCGGCTTCTTTGGATCGGCGCAGAGCCCCGCCCACACCGTTAGGAAAAGCCCCGCGGCGAGCCGCCCGTTTTTCATTTCACCCCCACTGCGGGAAGAATGCCTTCCAGTTCTCGTAAAGAATGAGGTCCTGCACTTCGACAGGGATTGCCGGCAGTTTTGTACCCTCTATTATACTATTCACATTCCGCAGCCCGGCAATGATGTTGTCCATTGTGCCGGACGGGAAATCGGACCCGGGCAGGATCTTCGTCTCTACGCCATATTCCATGGCGGTCACCATCGCCTGCCAATACCGCCACGGCCGGTAGTGGACCGCGCTGATATCCGTATACACGTTGGGACACTTGCGAATGAGCACCATCACGTCCGTCTCCCACGGGTGGCCGAGGTGCGCGATGATCATCTTCAAATCGGGAAAATCCATCGCCACATCTTCCAGTTGCAGCGGCAAGCCCCACTTTAATTTCGCCGCCGTAGGGAACGTGGTCCCCTGGTGCCACATGATCGGCAGTCCGAATTCCTGCGCTTTCTTGAACAACGGCCAATACTGCCGGTCCTGCGGATCGAAGTGCTGATATACCGGGCCTAGCTTCAATCCCTTGAGCTTCAGAGTCTTCACGCAATGTTCCAACTGCTCAATGGCGTCCGGCTGTGTCGGATCGACGGAAGCCCAGCCTTCGATCTTTTCGGGATGTTGCGCGGCATAGTCCGCAATAATTTCATTCGGCACCCAGAGGCCGGTAGCTTTCGCCTGCAGCCCGAACACGACCACCTTATGCATTTTTTCCGACACCCGCCAATGGTCTTCAGGTTTCGAATCGTAGACGTGCTTATTCAGGTTCGCCGAGTAAGCGAGTCCGCCACTTCGTTTAAGCTTCACCATCTTCGAAGCAAGAGCCTCGTCGGCGTATTGCTCGCTGAGGTGGTCGGGGTACCACATGAGGTGTGTATGGCAATCGATGATCGGGCGATCGGTAGGCATGTGTCTTTCAAGTTGAGCCTGCCGCAGGGGATGTTGTCAAACCTCCACGGCCAGCAGCGCGCCGCTTGGCACGGATCTGCGGGCCACCCGTTCGAAGTTTGAGAAGCTGCTCCCGGACGTGCCCGAAAAGCCCCGCATGCAATTTATCCAGCGAGCCATGGATAATGTTGAGGAGGATCTCTCCACGTGATAGTTGACGTTCATAGCCACTTCTGGGAATACCCCAAACACTTCTCCGACGCGCTCAAGAACCAGGCAAAGCGCGCCCGCTACGACCAGGAAGTCGACCTCACTGTCCGTTTTGAAGAGTACAAAGCATCGTCGGCGGGCGCGGATAAAACCATCGTATTCGGAGGCAAAGCGAAGCTGTCCGGGCTGTGGGTGCCGGATCGCGAGGTCGCGGCATACGTGGCCAAACATCCAGCGGAGTTGATCGGCTTTCTTTCTCTTGATCCCACCCAGCCGGGCTGGCAGGATGAAATGATCGAAGGCCACCAGGACTTAAAGCTGAAGGGCATCAAGCTGTTGTCCATGTACGCGGGCTTTTATCCGAACGACCGCCGCTTCGACTATATCTGGGAATACGCCACCAGGCACGGGCTTCCGGTTCTCCTCCATACCGGTACCACTTTCGTAGCCCAGGCGCCGCTCGATTGTACGCTGCCCCGGCATCTGGATGATGTGGCCACGCGCTTCCCCGATGTGAAGATCATCCTCGCCCACATCAGCCATCCCTATGAAGGGGAGTGCGTCGTCACCATCCGCAAACATCCCAATGTGTACGCGGATTGCTCGGCGCTGCACTACCGCCCGTTTCAGCTTTATCACTCACTAATGTTGGTCCAGGAATACGGCGTATGGCACAAGTTGCTCTACGGCAGCGATTATCCGTTCACCACCAATCAGGCGAGCTTTGACGGGATGCGCTCGCTCAACTCGATGCTCGAAGGCACCCATCTGCCGCGGCTAAACATGGACAAGATGGAAGCGATGTTCCACCGCGACAGTCTTTCCATCCTGGGCATTTCCCCTTAGGCTCTGTGCCCGCGTGCGGCTCGGGCGTGAACATCTTATCCGCGGCCTCCCCAACCTCAACATCGGAAATTACAATCTGCGCCGTCGTGCCCGCCACGGAAAGCACCGCGATAAATCTGAACTTTACCCGCCGCTGGCACGTCGACTTGACCGCGAACCCCGCTGGTGGCTTACCCTGAACCTATCGCCGCACACTATGCCTACAGTCGTTCACAATCCTGCCCAAATTGATTTCGAGAAGCCCGGAAAGCATCACTATCAGGCGGCCTTTCACCTCGACGGAGCCTGGGGCTACTCCCTTGTCCCGCTGACCGTGATCAACGGCCTGCGCGGCTCAAACAAAAACGGAGTCCTCTGTTTTGGCGGCACGCATGGCAACGAGTATGAAGGCCAGATTGCCGTGAAACGCCTTTGCGCCGGTCTGGATCCCCAACAAATGACCGGCCGCGTCATCCTGCTGCCGCAGCTTTCCGAAAGCGCGTGCACGGCGAATTCCCGAACCTCGCCGCTGGACGGCGTCAACATGAATCGTGCTTTTCCGGGCAATCCCCGCGGAACCATCTCGTACCGGATTTCCAACTTTGTGAAGAAGCACGTGTTCCCCCATGGCCGCATCGTGATCGACATCCATTCGGGAGGCAAGGAAGGGGCGTTTCCCATCTGCACCTCGTTTCACCCAATTCCGGACCGTGCGCAGCAGGCGGAAACCGCGGCGGCGTCCCGGCTGTTCGACCCCCCGTTCGTGCTGATCTACGCGAGCACGATGGCGTCCGGGCTGCTCACCGATGAGGCGGAAGCGGAAGGAAAGATCACGCTCGGAGGCGAGTTTGGCGGTGGTGAAACGACGTCGCGCTATGGCGTCCGCCACGCCCATGAGGGGACACTCAACGTCCTCCGCCATTACGGTCTCCTCGAAGGCGATGTACAGCCAATCCGGCCCGCCGGCGCTCCCGAAACGATCCTTGCCCGCGCCGATCAGTTGCATTACTACGTACCCTGCCCTCGTGACGGATTCTGGGAGCCGCTGGTGGATCTGGGCGACCCGGTGGAAGAAAAAGTACTCATCGGAAGGCTGCACGACTTCAGCGACCACGCCAGCGAGCCGCTGGAAATCCGCGCGCCACGCTCCGGCTATGTGCTGATGATGCACCTATCGGCCCGCCCCAACAAAGGCCAGACGCTTTACGTGATAGCCGATCAGGTACCGTGGAGCGAGGTACTGCCGTGAAGATCACCGCGGTCGATTTGTACGTACTGAAGTCGCCGGGACTTTACAACAATCCCGCAGGTTCCGAAGAACCGCTCGGGCCAACCTACATGGGGATCGTGAAGGTCTCCACCGACGCCGGCCTCTGCGGCTATTCCGACATGGAAACGTGCGCCTCGGTGGCAAAAGCATGTGTCGACGCCCCGCGCTGGAGCCAGGAAGACGGGATGGAGTGCTTCGATGGGCTCGCGTCCTTGCTCGTTGGCCAGAACCCGCTGGAAGTGGAGCGCCTCTGGTACCGCATGTATCGCGGCAGTATTTACTATGGGCGTCGCGGCGTCGCGATCCAAGCCATCTCCGCCATCGACATCGCGTTGTGGGATATCTGCGGCAAAGCTTACAACCAGCCGATTCACATTCTGCTGGGAGGCAAGTATCGCGACCGGGTGAGAACCTATGCCAGCACGCTGTTTCGTCCGGATCCTCAGGCGATGCGCGAAGCCGTGAAGGGGTATCTGGGTGAGGGTTTCACCGCGGTAAAGTTCGGCTGGGGGGTGTTTGGCAAGGATCGCCGCCACGACATCCGCCTGGTGGAGGCCGCGCGCGAGGCTTTGGGCGACGCCAACGATCTGCTGGTGGACACCGGCTGGTTTGTCGAGCGTACGGCCAAGGAAGCCATCCAGGTGGTGAAATCAATCGAACCGTTTCAGCCGTTCCTGGTGGAAGAGCTGCTTCATCCGGAAGATTACGATGGCTACCGGCAGGTAGCGCAAGCCGTGGATACGCGCATTGCCTGTGGCGAGCAGGAAGCAACCGAGTGGGGATTCCAGCAACTGATCGAGCGCGGCGGGCTGGATGTTCTGCAGCCCGACCTGACACGCTGCGGCGGGTTTACAGTGGCGCGCAAGATCGTCCATATGGCGGAACGGGCCAACCGGCTGGTGATTCCCCATTCCTGGTCCAGCGATTTACTGACTGCCGCTTCGCTTCACCTGACGGCCTTCCTGCGGCGGGCGGAGTTTGTGGAATTTTCCACCTCGCAAGGGCCTCTCAGCCGAATGCTGGTTAAGGAGCCGCTGCGAATGCAAGATGGATTTCTGCGGGTCCCTTCGGGTCCCGGTTTAGGAGTTGAGGTCAACGATGCAATCATTGAGCAATACCGGGTCGCGTAGCGGCGTCGAAAAATGGGACATTTCGGTGTGTGAGTTCGCCGAGCAGAACCTTTACACAGCGGTCGTTTCCGATTCTCTGGACCAGCTCGGCGTCCGCGGCCAGGCGATGCGCGAGTATCTTCGCCCCGTGCATGGGAATTGTAAAGTCGCGGGCTTCGCGCGTACCATTTGCTGTTCCGATGTCTATCACCTTCCCGCGCAGCCCTACAACGTGGAAATCGAGGCAGTGGACTCGCTGCTGCCCGGGGAAGTCGTGGTTGTGGGTACCCAGAAATCGGTGCGCAATGCCCCGTGGGGAGAGCTGCTTTCCACCGCCGCCAAAGTCCGCGGCGCGCGCGGCGCTGTGGTCGATGGGTTGATCCGCGATGTCAGGAAAATCGAAGAGCTGGGCTTCCCTGTCTTCGCAGCGGGCATCAAACCCGTCGATTCGATGGGACGCGGGCTGGTCACATCCTACAACGATCCGGTGGAATGCGGCGAAGTGATCGTCAATGCGGGCGATTTCATTTTCGCCGATTATGATGGCGTCATCGTGGTGCCCTCCGCCATGCTGAAACAAGTGATGGCGCTGGCCTTCGACAAAGTGCAGCGGGAAAACAGTTCCCGGGCAGAACTGATGCAAGGAGCCTATCTGCGTGATGTCTTCCAGAAGTACGGGGTGCTGTAAGTGAAGATTACCAGCATTGAAAAAATTCCTGTACGAGTGCCAATCCGCAAGGAGTTCCAGATTCGCGGCTCCCTGGGAATGCATGTCGAGTCGCCGTTCCTGATCCTGAAGGTGCACACCGACGAAGGCATCACCGGGATCGGCGAAGTCTCCTGTACGCCGGTGTGGAGCGGCGAAGACTCGACAACCGCGGCGCATATCATCGGCGGCTTTTTGGAACCGGCGCTGATTGGCGAGGATCCTCGGGACATTGAGCGGTTGACGGTCAAAATGCGCCGCGCCGTGGCCAACCATCCGTTTACCAAATCCGGACTGGAGATCGCGCTGTGGGACATCCTCGGCAAAGCCGCCGGACTGCCCGTGTACCGTCTCCTCGGTGGGGCCGTGCGCGAAGCCGTCACGATCAAAATGTCCGTTTCCGGAGCGGAGCCGGCACGCGCCGCGCAGCTTGCCGAATGGGCCGTTGCCAAGGGCTTAACGGCGCTGAAAGTGAAAGTAGGCATTGAGCCCGAAGGAGACGTGGAGCGCGTCAAGGCGGTTCGCGCCGCCGTGGGACCGGGTTTCCGCGTCGGCGTCGATGCGAATGGCGGCTGGAGCACGCGTGTCGCGATCCAGACAATTCGCCGGCTGAAAGACGAGTGCAATATATACTTCGCGGAGCAGCCGGTGGCTCCTCTTGACTTGCAGTGGCTGGTGGATGTGCGGCGCAATGTCCCGGTCCCCGTGATGGCCGATGAGAGTTGCTACACCCTGCAGGATGCGATGGCGATCGCCCGTGCCGGAGCGGCGGATATCCTGTCGATTTATGTGGGGAAAGGCGGCGGCATCGGACCTGCTCGTAAAATGGCGGCAGTGGCCGAGGCCGCCGGACTCACATGCACTGTGGGGAGCAATCTCGAGCTTGGAGTAGCGTGCGCGGCGATGGCCCATCTCGCTACGGCCTCGAGCGGCATCGGCGCCGAGGAGTTTCCATGCGACATTCTCGGAACACTTGCCTATGAGCATGACTTGCTTGCCGAAACGCTCGAATTTCGCGACGGCAAGGTGCGCGCGCCGGATAAACCAGGCCTCGGCGTGACCCTCGATGAGGCTGCCCTGGTTCACTACCGCGGGTGAATGGGCCGCCCCGCACCACCGAGCTTATGCCCGCAAGCCCGGAGAACGTGAAGCGCGCCATGGACGTGACAGCCTCTCGAATCCCGGACCCGGCGCCCAGCCGGGATCCTTCTTCGAACAACGGACAGCGCGTTCAGCGGCGATCTTGAACGACGCTGCGTACCGCCCAGGCGCGCGCCGACAATGAAAAAGGCGCGTCCTCCGACTTCAAAGCTAATCGGCGCTTCACCTCACCACGCAAGGCCTCCCGGCGATCGCCATTAATATTCCGAAGGTAAGCGCCGGCCGGCCCCTGGCCGAGAAGGAAAGGGTCCCAATAATCCGCAAAGGACTCAAACCGCATCGCCATATCCAACGGCTCCTCCGCCACATTCTGCAGACCCCCCTGTTTCCAGAGTTTACCCAGCTCTCCGGCACGGCATAACGGCATGTGCAACTCGTCAAACTTCTCAGCCGTTGGATCGACCGCCACGGCGGCATCCCAGAATACCCGGAGCATTCGCATACCTTCGCCATAATCCCAAACGGCTGCGGAGACGCAGCCCCCTGGTCTTGTTACTCGGCTTACCTCATCCAGTGCCTTCTTCCTCTCGGGAATGAAATTGAATACGAGCAGCGAAAGACTGTTTTCAAACGTCGCGTCCGCAAAGCGCAACTGCTGGGCGTCGCCGACTTGAAATCTAGCGCGGACCGGAAAGGGGTTCCGCCTGTTTGCGTAGCCCACGTATTCTTCCGACGGATCTATCCCCACCACTTGGCAATGAACCCTCAGTTTGGCGATCGAAAACGCCAGGGCTCCGGTGCCGGAACCGACGTCAAGCACCCGTCCCGTGTCTGGAACACCGGCGAATTCCACGAGCAGAGGCGCCAGGATGCTGCTCCATCGTCCCATGAATCGTTCGTAAGCTGCGGCATTTCCAAACATCCCGGGTGTACGGTCCTGGCCCTGCAGGGAGGGGGCGACAAGGGGCGCGAGAACGGCTCGGCGCGACCACATCCCTTGATTTTAGCTCGCCCGAGGTCCGCGATACCAACCATTCACAGAATGCCGCTCCATCCAATTTGGGCGGCCAACTCGAATCCGCCGCGAGATTGCCGGAGTCTGCCGGGTTTGTCAAAGAGCAGGAATGGTCGCGCATGCCCCCGCCATTGATGGCGTCGATCACACCTGGCAATATCTGGGCGTTACCAATCCTGGTCTTTAGTGAAGCGACCTCCGATCACGGAGAAGTACCGTTTCGAGCTCCGCGTGGTTTGTTAGTGCGTTGTCGACGCCGAAAAGCGCCTCACGGGAGATCCAAACACGTTGGCCTGCATGGGCGCGGCCGTATCTCATCCACGGTCTTCTTCTGCGCCGCCGGCGGGCCAGCGAAGCAAGACAGAAAGTTCGCATCGCCGTCGCACTCGGTTCCACAGAACCGGCTGGCAAGTGCGCGCTGGGACTCCGCGAATTCGTCTTCGGATCGTGTTGACGCGCATGCATATCCGATGCATACTGATGCATATGAGAACTACGTTGATCATTGACGAAAGCCTGCTGCAGCGCGCCAGGGAACTGTCCGGCATTCAGGAGAAGACCGCCTTGGTGCGCGCGGGTTTGGAAGCTCTAATTGCCCGTGAAGCCGGTAAACGACTTGCGGCGCTGGCCGGCACACAGCCCAAAATCGCGGACATCCCACGACGCCGCTCCCTATGATGGTGCTGGTCGATACTTCTGTTTGGATTGAGCACTTCCGTTACGGCAGGTCAAATCTGGCGCATCTTTTGTCGGAGGGACGAGTTCTCATGCATCCTTTCGTTTCAGGCGAGCTGGCCTGCGGCAATTTAAAGGACCGCGCAACTATCTTGTCCCGTCTTAGTGCCCTTCCCTTCGCAACTCATGCGTCGAACGGCGAAGTCTTGCATCTTATCGAAGATCAGCGGCTTTGGGGAGGAGGTCTGGGTTGGGTCGACACGCACCTGCTAGCCTCGGCGCTGCTGTCTAATTGCCGGTTTTGGACAATCGACGCCAGATTGGCAAAAGCCACCGCAAAACTGGGACTGTCCTGGATGGGCGCTCGTAGCTGCTGAGACTCCGGCTAGGGCATCGCCACCACGGGCAACAAAATGTGGGAGCGGCGGTCGCCCGAGTGAAACACGGTTTGATTGGCCGTGCGGACGCGATCCGACACCCCGAGATCTTCGCCCGTGTTGGGATTGCGATCGTACTGTGGGAAATTGCTGCTCGTCACATCCACCCGAATCCGGTGGCCCACTTGAAAAACATTCGCCGTGCCGCGCATGTCTATCTCAAACGTATACGGCCGGTTGGGCTCGAGAAGCTCGATCTTATCCAGGCCTTTGTAAAAGCGCGCGCGCAGAATGCCTTCCGCAATATTCATTGTTCTGCCGTCCGGATATACGTCGACAAGTTTGATCATGAAGTCGGTATCCCGGCCATCCGTAGCCGCATGAAGATTCATCTTCACCGGTCCTGCAATCGCGACGGGCTTGGAAAGAATGTCCGTCGTGTAGACCAGGACGTCATGCCGGGATTCCACCGGCCGCTGATCGCGCGGCCCGGTAAGAAAAGGAGCCCCGCAGCAATCATTCCCGCCAAGGCTCGGCACTGGATTGTGGGGATCGTAGACGTACTGATCGGTGGCAGCGCCGGATGGCGCTCCAAACTGCAGCCTGCCATCCCCGCGCATCGAGTTGGCATGGCCGCCGCTGGCCAGGTACAAAGGCGTGAATTTTGATCCAGGGACGGGCCAATCGTTGAACTTCTCCCATTTGTTGATGCCCATGAAGAACAGGTCTACAGGCGGCTCGCGGTCAATGCCGTTGTCCACACCCTTCAGATAATGATCGTTCCAACGCATCTCGAGGTCGAACAGGGAGCGCATCGCCTGCGGGCCGAAATCGATGTCGCCGTACTTCTGGCTCGCTCCGTGGCCCCAGGGACCGATGATCATTTTTGTGCCCTTACGTGCGATTTCCGTGGCTCCTTTCGCGCGAAGTCCGGTGTAGCCGTTGATGGTGCCGCCGAGCAGCAGATCAAACCATCCGCCAAACGTATACGCCGGAACCTTCACCTGGCCGAAGCGTTCCTCGTCACTGATGTGGCGCCAATAGTCGTCGTAACTCTGATGCTTCAGCCAGTTCCGGAAGAACCCGACTTTTTGCCCCGACGATTCGACATCAATACGGTTCAGCGGCAGCGTCCAGATGATATTCTCATACTTCAATTCCTGCGGAGCGTAGGCGTCCATGTGCCAGGATTGTGGATTCATGATGCGGTTGGGCATGCGCACCACGCCCCACCCAAATGCGAGCGCCAGCTTGAAAGCGCCGCCGTGATAAAAGGTATTGTGATAGATGCTGGTGGAGGCAAGTACCGGAAAAATAGTGGTCAGATGCGGCGGAGCTTTGGAAGCCGCCTGCCATTGCACATGGCCCAGATAAGAGCCGCCGTGCATGCCCACCTTACCGTTAGACCAGGGCTGGCTTGCGGCCCACTCCACCGTATCGAAACCGTCATTGGCTTCATTGCGAAACGGATCCCAGGCTCCTTCCGATTCATAGCGCCCGCGGGCATCCTGCACCACCACGGCGTAGCCTTGTTGCGCGAACTGAATCACCGATTGATGCATGCCCTCGCGCTGCACGCCATACGGTGTGCGGGTGATCAAGGTAGGAAAACGCCCTTCGCGGCGCGGCCGGTATACGTCGCCATAAAGCTTTACGCCATCGCGCATTGTTGCGGCCACATGCCCCTCGACTCGTATGGTTTCGGCGATCGATTGCGCGAACTGCGGCTGGGCCGAAAGCAGGACCAGAAGAAATGTTCTCGACATCATGTGAGGATGAGGATATCAAAGTGTACGTTCCTGTTCAAAGGAGCAGCGAGTCGATTCGATGCGCGCGAACCGATGTCTCGGAGGGAGACCAGGCGAACACCGTGAAGCGCCCATCCTGCGACGCAACCATGGCGATCGCGTCAGGCTGATCCTGTACAAACTGTGCCGCAGACAGATGCCGCGTCCCGCCAAGTTGCGCGGGCTCGGCGATGAGCGGTAGCACGCCCTCGATCGGCTCCGTAACAATCACCTGGCTAACCCGGGGCCAGCGTTTCCGCCGCAGGATTTTCGTCCCGAATGCCAGCAGGTCGTAATCCGTGGTTATCACGGTTGCACCGTCCACTGCGGTGAGGCCCGCAATGCCCTCCACGGCGCGGACCAGTGCGTCCTGCCAACGGCGCTTCGGCCGCTCGAGTGGATCTTTTTGCATGAGATCGGCGAGGGCGGAATACGGCGGTATCACGGAATAGGCGATGGGCTGCAGGATCGATTCCTTCCACGCGCTGGTCAGCGGTGGAACCACCAGAAGGATCCCCCCGCGATGGTGGGCACGCATCGAAACGGCCAGTTGAATCAGGACATTCACAGTGGAATCGGAGGAGAACTGCGATTCCACATCCGTCAGCAGTTGGACCAGGGCGGGACACTCGGGTACGCTCACGCCGCGCTGATCGATTACTTTGATGTCTTCGCCCTGAAGTACCGCGACATTGATGAATTTACCGGATTCGTCGCTCCGGCTTTGCTTGATCACCAGAAGTCCCGGCGCTACCACTTCGAGAACAAAGCACGACGGCGGCAGACTGCGAGTGGCTCCCCAGACTCTCAGTTCCCCGTGCTCTCGAAAGACGCCGAGATGGATGCCGGGCCGCTCGACCGCCGCGGCCAGCCTTGTCAGCGGTTGCGATGCGAGTGTAAGCGGCTGTTCAAAGATCAGCGGACGGGGCAAGTCCGCCGCCGCGGTAAAAGCCAGCGAAATGAGCGGCAAGTAGCCTTCTTCGCGCCTCAAACTTGCCCAGAAGGCGGCGTCGATGATCGCGGCCATTGTTTCCTGATCGGGCGCCGGACTCTTATGCTCCGAAGCGCTACGGGCGAAATGCGCATGAACTCTCGCCGCCACCTCCCGCGCCGCCGGGTACGCCGGCTGGTTCATAGCGCCCCTCTTCGTTTGGTATCCGGGAACCATTTCTCAAGTACCGCTCGCAGCTTTCCGAACGCCGGGTCCGCACAATTGTCGAGGGCCACAGCGCGAGCTACCTCCTCAAATACTGAGCTCGACTTCCGAACCTGCTTTAGCCAGAGGGCGTCGTTCAGAGCCGTCTTGGGATTCTGGGGCTTAATCTTTCCCGTGCCCAGGTAGCATTTGTCGCGCAACCACTTGTAGAGAGCTCCCCGACCGTCGCGCCAACCAAGAGCTTTGGCTACATGTGGCGAATATTGCCAAATCCACACCTCCAGTTCAGGATCGATGACGATTGCAGCGGATCGCCCGGACCATCCATTCGCGGCGAGCCTGGCCTCGATATCGTGTTCAACGACCTCTCGGGTATCGTTTCGACCGCAGCCAATCCGGTCGCACATCACTAGCGCATATTTATAGCTTTTTATGAAAGACCGAAGGTAGGCGGCCGAATCTCGAACTACGCTCGCGTCATAGTTCGTCATCACGCGGGAGTCCGGCTTGATGCCCACCAGAAGTCTGTCGAGAATCGCATCAATGGTGGCCTTCATCGAGCGATCGGCGACGACCACGATCAAAGGCTGAAGTTCCGCCATCCCATCAATCCCCGAGAATGCCCGACGCGAACATGGTTCCTAATGAAACCTCCCTCCGCCATTCCTTAAGAATTCGATGTTGGTCCCCTCTAACAATCTGCGTTGCGCCTTCGGCGTTCCTAGAAAAACACAGGAGCTGTTCCGGTTCGGCAACGGTCAGCAGAACGGGGGAATGACTGGCCATCAATACCTGGCCGTCGTAAACCGATGTTAGGGATTGATGAATGAGTTCGATAGCCGTAGGATGAATTCCATTCTCCGGTTCCTCAATCAGATATATGTCGGAATGCGCCGGAAGATAGGCCAGGATCGTCAGCGCCAGGAGCCGTAAGGTCCCGTCCGAGACGACCCACGATGGCGCTCTCAATCCGCTTTTGTATGAAATCATTAAGTACGCATGCCGGTCATCTTCGCGGACAATCACATCCAGATCCGCGATATCCGGCAGCGCCATTCGGATGTGCCTTAACCAATGATGAAAAGAATCGGGCTGTTTCTCTTTGAGCTGCTGGACTTTCCACGGTAAATTGGACCCATCTGAGCGAAAGACGTTCGTTTTGACCGGAGGGCTCGCTAACCGCAGCGCTTCGCCGTTGATCTCCATCCTTTGAACACCCCGCTCCATCAGCTCCTTCAGTTGGAGGCCTGCCGCGAACTGGTACTCGTCCGGCGGGAGAGCAGCCAGGGCGGATTTTTCTTTCCCCAGCCTGTAAGACAATTGGTGGCCGGATGCAGCAGGGTAGTAAGTTACGTCGCCGTTTTCCATTCGGTCGAACAGAAGGTTTGTGGACTCTGCCAGCAAACGGGCCGAGGCAGACGATCCCGG
This sequence comes from Bryobacteraceae bacterium, assembly GCA_035526195.1. Lineage (GTDB taxonomy): Bacteria > Acidobacteriota > Terriglobia > Bryobacterales > Bryobacteraceae > CADEFT01. The sequence continues at coordinate 53,887 of DATLCW010000143.1, read as the reverse complement.
CTCGACAAAAAAAGCCCGTTCCCGCACGATTGCCGGCTCCGGATGGACATCAATGGCAACGCGATATCGTAGCCAACGACCAGCGACGTCATCCGGAATGCGGGCTTCCAGTTCAAGGACAATGGTGCCTGGCCGGCGTCCCCACATCAGATCCAATGGATTCTGTGTCCGGTTTGAGAAAGCAACCTCAAGTCCGCCGGAGCATAGGTCTCCGACAAACGAGATCGTGTCGAGGAAGGTAGTCTTGCCGCTCGCGTTGGAGCCAATCAAGATCTGAAACGGAGCCAACGGCTGTTCCACATAGAGCAGACATCGATAATTCTTGGCCGCAACATGCGTGATCATACGAAAAGAGGGCAGCACATTACGTGCTGCCCTCTTCCTGTCATGGTAGCTTACTCGGCGTCGGTCAGTGTTTCCACCGTGACTTCCGAATCGAGCCCGCCGGCAAACTGCAGCCGGGTTTCCTCGTCGTAGCCGGGGATGGCGTCGGTGAGCAGCGGCTCGGGTTCGGCCTCCACCACTTCCTCCACATCCTCACCGGCGATCTTCACCCGCCGGTAGTATTCCATGCCGGTGCCGGCGGGAATCAGGCGGCCCATGATGACGTTCTCCTTGAGACCTCGCAGGTAGTCCACTTTGCCGTTGATCGCGGCTTCCGTGAGTACGCGCGTTGTTTCCTGGAAGGACGCCGCGGAGATGAACGAATCGGTGGAGAGGGACGCCTTGGTGATGCCCAAAAGCACGCTCTTGCCCTGCGCCGGTCGGCCGCCGGCATTGACCACCCGGTCATTCTCTTCGCGGAACTTGAAGCGATCGACCACTTCCTCGGGGAGGAATTCGCTGTCGCCGATGTCCTCGATCTTCACCCAGCGCAGCATCTGCCGGACGATGGTTTCGAGGTGCTTATCGTTGATGTTCACGCCCTGCAGCCGGTAGACTTCCTGAATTTCATCGACCAGGTAGCGCTGGACGGCGCGTTCGCCCTGAATCGTCAGAATGTCATGCGGATTGAGCGGTCCATCCATCAGCGGATCGCCGGCGCGGACACGCTCGCCTTCCTGCACGTTGACGTGGATTCCGCGCGGGACCGGAAACTCGTGCACCGTCCCCTCGTCTCCGAGGATCTGCAGTTTACGGGTGCCCTTGGCGACTTCACCGAACTTCACCAGACCGTTGATCGGCGCCATGTAAGCGGGATCGCGGGGCTTGCGCGCTTCAAACAATTCGACCACGCGCGGCAGACCGCCGGTGATGTCCTTTGTCTTCGTCGTAGCGCGGGGGATCTTGGCCAGCACGTCGCCGGCATGTACCTCTTCGCCGTCACGCACCATGAGGTGGGCGTGCGTCGGCATGAGGTAACGCTTTTCATCGTGCCTGCCGCCGGCGATGGGACGTACGATGATCGAGGGTACGCGCTTCTCGTCCGGTGCATCAATGACCACCGATTGCGAAAGGCCGGTGATTTCGTCCACCTGCTCCGCCACCGAGACGCCATCAATGAGGTCTTTGAAGTGGATGACGCCGCTGACTTCGGTGAGAATCGAGAACGTATAAGGATCCCACTCAAGCAGCAGCTGATTGGCCTGCACGCGGCTGCCCTCGGCAACCAGGATACGCGCCCCGTAAACCACCGGATAGCGTTCCTTTTCGCGGCCCTTGTCATCGAGGATCGCGAGGATACCGTTGCGGTTCATCGCCACCAGGTCGCCCTTGGCGTTGTGCACCGTAGTGACGCCCAGGAACTTGACGACGCCAACGCTCTTCGCATCCTGTGTGGACTGCTCGGATGCTCGCGTCGCCGCGCCGCCGATGTGGAACGTGCGCATCGTGAGCTGCGTTCCCGGCTCTCCAATGGACTGTGCGGCAATCACGCCCACCGCTTCGCCCCGCTCCACCATACGCCCGGAGGCAAGGTTGCGGCCGTAGCAAAGCTGGCAAACGCCGCGCTTGGATTCGCAAGTCAGCACGGAGCGAATGCGGACGCGCTCAATACCCGTATTCTGAATACCGCTGGCGAGCTCCTCGGTCACTTCCTGATTGGCATGGACCAGTATTGTGCCTTCATAATCGAGCACATCTTCGAGCGCGACGCGGCCCACGATGCGGTCCCGCAGCGGTTCAATGATTTCGCCCGATTCGATAATCGGCTCGACGAAGATACCTTCCGTCGTTCCGCAATCGAATTCACTGATGATCACATCCTGCGCCACGTCGACCAGACGGCGGGTGAGGTACCCCGAATCGGCGGTCTTGAGCGCCGTATCAGCCAACCCCTTGCGGGCTCCGTGCGTGGAGATGAAGTACTGCAGCACGTTGAGACCTTCGCGGAAGTTGGCGGTGATCGGCGTTTCAATGATCTCGCCCGAGGGCTTGGCCATCAAACCGCGCATCCCGGAGAGCTGGCGGATCTGTTGTTTCGAACCGCGGGCGCCGGAATCGGCCATGATGTAAATCGGATTGAGGTAGCGGCCGGTACGGTCGTCCTCTTCCATCAACTTGAACATCTTGTCCGAGACACGGTCGGTGACCTTGGACCAGATTTCGATGATCTTGTTGTAGCGCTCACCCTGGGTGATGGCGCCTTCCTGATATTGCGCCTGGACTTCAATGACCTGCTTTTCGGCGTCACGGACCAGTTCCTTCTTATCGGAAGGAACCACCATGTCGTCAATACCGATCGAGATGCCGGCGCGAGTGGCGTAAAGGAAGCCCAGCTGCTTCACTTCATCCAGCATGTGAACCGTGACGTGCAAACCGAACTTCAGGTAGCAGTATTGCACCATTTGCGACAGGCCCTTCTTCTTCAGAAGGCCGTTGAGAAAAGGCATGTCCTCGGGCAGCACGTCGTTGAGAATGACGCGGCCGACCGTGGTTTCCATGTACTGCTTCACATACTCGATGGGCTCGGTGTGAATGATGTTCTGGTTGTCGAATGCCTTTAACAGGTCAATCACTTTTCCTGTGTGGCGCAGCTTGATCGGCGTCAGCGTTTCCACTTCGCCCATCTCCAGCGCGATCAGCACATCTTCGGTCGAAGCAAACGTGCGGCCTTCTCCTTTGGTGCCAGGACGCGCCTTGGTCAGGTAGTACAGACCCAGCACCATGTCCTGCGTCGGCACGGCGATAGGAGCGCCATGGGCCGGAGACAAAACGTTGTTCGACGCCAGCATCAAAGTGGAAGCCTCGATCTGCGCTTCCGGCGACAGCGGAATATGTACCGCCATCTGATCGCCGTCGAAGTCGGCATTAAAAGCTGTACAAACGAGCGGGTGAATCTTGATCGCCTTGCCTTCCACCAGCACCGGTTCGAAGGCCTGAATGCCCAAACGGTGCAGCGTGGGAGCGCGGTTCAGAAGAATCGGATGGTCGCGAATCACTTCCTCGAGAATGTCCCAAACCACCGGATCCTGCTGCTCCACCAGTTCCTTTGCCTGCTTGATGGTGGTGCAGTGCCCGCGCTGTTCCAGCCGGTGATAGATGAACGGCTTGAACAACTCGAGCGCCATCTTCTTCGGCAGCCCGCACTGATGCAGCTTTAGCTCCGGACCCACCACGATGACCGAGCGGCCGGAGTAATCGACGCGCTTGCCGAGCAGGTTCTGACGGAAACGGCCCTGCTTGCCTTTGAGCGTATCGGACAGCGATTTCAGCGGCCGGTTGTTGGCGCCGCGGAGCACACGGCCACGACGGCCGTTGTCAAACAGCGCGTCAACCGCTTCCTGCAGCATGCGCTTTTCATTGCGCACAATCACATCCGGAGCATGGAGTTCCATCAGCTTCTTCAAGCGATTGTTGCGATTGATCACGCGCCGGTATAAGTCGTTCAGGTCGGAGGTGGCGAAACGCCCGCCATCGAGCGGCACCAGCGGCCGCAGCTCCGGTGGAATCACCGGGATGACATCCAGAATCATCCATTCCGGTTTGTTGCCGCTCTTGCGGAAGCTCTCCGCCACCCGCAATCGCTTGGCGAATTTGAGCTTTTTCTGCGTCGAGACTTCCGTCTTCATCCGTTCACGGATCTCGATACTGAGCGACTCCACATCAATCTTCTTCAACAGCTCCTTGATGCCTTCGGCGCCCATCATGGCGACGAACTTACCAGGGAATTCCGCCTCAAGCTGCCGTTTCCGCTCGTCGGAAATCACTTCTCCGCGGCTGATCCCGGTGACTTCCCCCGGATCCACAACCACGAAAGCTTCAAAGTAGAGCACCCGCTCCAGTTCGCGAAGCGTGATATCGAGCAGGTATCCGATACGGCTCGGCAGCCCTTTGAAGAACCACACATGCGAACAGGGACTCGCGAGCTCGATATGACCGAGACGCTCCCGGCGAACGCGCGACAGCGTAACTTCCACACCGCACTTGTCGCAAATCACGCCGCGATGTTTCATCCGCTTGTACTTGCCGCACAAGCACTCCCAATCCGCAACCGGGCCGAAGATTCGGGCGCAAAACAATCCATCGCGCTCCGGCTTAAACGTACGGTAGTTGATCGTCTCCGGCTTTGTCACCTCACCATGGGACCAGCTACGGATCTTCTCAGGCGACGCCAAGGAAATGCGGATGGAATCGAAATCCGCGATGAGATTGGCACGATCATAAGGTGAAGATCTATACATTCTGATTGCTCCTCTCGGTTGGGTGGATTAATCTGCCGCCAGCGCCGTATCCGGCACTTCGCGCGGCTTCTTCATCAGCTCGACATCCAGGCATAGGGACTGGAGTTCGCGGATCAGCACGTTAAACGACTCAGGCACGCCGGGTTCGGCCGCTGCCTCGCCCTTCACGATGGCCTCGTAGATCTTCGCCCGTCCATAGACGTCGTCGGATTTTGCCGTGAGCAGTTCCTGTAGCACATAGGCCGCGCCATAAGCTTCGAGCGCCCACACTTCCATTTCTCCGAAGCGCTGGCCGCCGAATTGAGCCTTGCCGCCCAGTGGCTGCTGGGTGATGAGGGAATACGGCCCGATCGACCGGGCGTGGATCTTATCGTCGACCAGATGAGACAGCTTGAGCATGTAAATGTAGCCCACCGTCACCGGTTGTTCAAACGGAAGTCCGGTCATCCCGTCGTGGAGCTGGATCTTGCCCGATGTCGGAAGGTTTGCCTTCACCAGTTGATCCTTAATGTCGCGCTCGGTCGCGCCGTCAAACACCGGCGTGGCAAAGTGCAGCCCCAACGCCTGCGCGGCCCAGCCCAGGTGGGTTTCAAGAATCTGACCCACGTTCATACGGGACGGAACGCCGAGCGGATTCAGCACGATTTCCACCGGCGTGCCATCGGGCAGATACGGCATGTCCTCATCGGGAACGATGCGCGCGATCACGCCCTTGTTTCCGTGGCGGCCGGCCATCTTATCGCCCACCGAAAGCTTACGCTTCATGGCGATATAACATTTCACCAGCTTGATCACGCCCGGAGGCAGCTCATCGCCCTTCTTGAGCTTCGCCGTCTTCTCTTCGGTGATCTTCTCAAGCACGGCAATCTGACGCGACGTCATCTCTTCGATTTCGTCGATCTGTTCGTTCAAACGGGTGTCTTTGTCCTTGAAGCGCAGCCGTTTCAAGTCGCGGGCGCGCATCTTTTCGATGATGTCGCGAGCGAGAATCGTCCCCTTGCTGATCAGCTTCTTGTTGGTCTTCTCATCGTGCAGATCAGCCAGCACTTCCTTGCCGTCGAGCAAAATACCCAGCCGCTTGGCGCGCTCATCGCCCAAAATGCGCTTTTCATCATCAAGGTTGCGATGCAAGCCGCCGATCTTATCTTCAAGGATGATCTTGCTGCGCTCATCGAGATCGGCTCCCTTGCGGGAGAATACGCGGGCATCCACCACAACGCCTTCAATACCAGGCGGGCAGTATAGCGAAGCGTCCTTTACATCGCCGGCCTTTTCGCCGAAAATGGCCCGGAGAAGCTTTTCTTCCGGCGTAAGCTGGGTTTCCCCTTTAGGCGTTACCTTGCCGACGAGGATGTCTCCCGGTTTGACCGAAGCGCCGATGTGGATAATACCGCTCTCATCCAGATTGCGTAGGAACGTTTCCGAGATGTTCGGAATATCGCGCGTGATCTCCTCGGGTCCGAGTTTCGTATCCCGCGCCTCAATTTCGAACTCCTCGATGTGAACCGAGGTGTAATAGTCTTCCTTGACGAGCTTCTCACTGACCACGATCGCGTCTTCGAAGTTATACCCGCGCCATGGCATGAAGGCCACCAGCACATTGCGTCCCAGCGCCAGTTCCCCTTTATCGGTACAAGGACCGTCGGCCAGCACATGGCCCTTTTTCACCTTTTGGCCTTTAGCAACAATGGGCTTCTGATTGATGCAAGTGTTCTGGTTGGAACGCTTGAACTTGATCATTTGATAAATGTCCGCGCCGACTTCACGCGACATCTGCCCTTCCTGAATGTTGCCTTCCACGCGCACGATAATGCGCTCACTGTCAACCGAATCGACAATGCCGGTGCGGCGGCAAAGCTGCACTGCTCCCGAATCCCTGGCAGTGACCCACTCCATGCCGGTGCCAACATACGGAGCATCGGCACGCAGCAGCGGAACCGCCTGCCGTTGCATGTTCGACCCCATCAAGGCACGGTTGGCGTCGTCGTTCTCAAGAAACGGAATCAAACTGGCGGCCACCGAGACAAGCTGCTTCGGACTGACGTCCATATACTCGATCTCGTCGCGATGCACCAGCACGAAGTTACCTTGCTTGCGGGCGTTCACCAGGTCACTGACAATGGTGCCCTTTTCGTCGATTTCGACGTTCGCCTGGGCAATGATGTACTTATCTTCCTCCCACGCCGACAGGTAATCGCAATACGCCTCCACTTCGGCGGCAACCTTGCCGGACTTCACGTCCCGGTTCGTCTTTTCCGCATCCGGGCGGTCGAGCACCGCGCCCACTTTAAGGTTGGTGTCGCCGGGATTCAACACCCGCACTTCATCGACGAGCGTACCGCCCTTCACCCGGCGGTAGGGACTCTCGATAAATCCGTAATCGTTGATGCGGGCAAAACAGGACAGCGAGGAGATCAAACCAATGTTCGGACCTTCCGGCGTTTCAATCGGGCAGATACGGCCATAGTGCGTTGGATGGACGTCGCGAACCTCAAATCCGGCGCGCTCACGCGACAGACCGCCGGGTCCAAGCGCCGACAAACGCCGTTTGTGAGTGATTTCCGACAGCGGGTTGGTCTGATCCATGAACTGCGAAAGCTGGCTCGAGCCGAAAAACTCACGGATCGCGGCCATCACCGGTTTGGCATTGACCAGGTCGTGCGGCATCGCCGTGGACATTTCCTGGTAAACCGACATCTTCTCTTTAATGGCGCGTTCCATACGCACCAGACCGATGCGGAACTGATTTTCCAGCAGTTCGCCCACTGCCCGGACGCGGCGGTTTCCCAAATGGTCAATATCGTCCACGGCACCCACGCCGCGGCGCAGTTTCAACAGATAGCGGATCGTATTAATGAAGTCGTCATCGCTGAGCGTGCGCCGGTCGAGCAAGGTGGCATCGGCTTTGTCAAACAGCTTGATATTGAACTTCATGCGGCCCACGCGCGAGAAATCGTACTTGCGCGGGTCGAAGAACATACCCTGGAATAACTGCGTGGCGGTGTCGAGCGTCGGCGGATCGCCGGGACGAAGCTTACGGTAAATTTCCAATAACGCTTCACTCTGCGCCTTGGTGGCATCCTTCTTCAAGGTTGCCGAGATCACGTTACCCACTTCGTCGCGCTCGGGGAAGAAAATCTCCACCGTCTCGATCCCCGCATCCATTATTTTTCCGATGGCGATGGTAGTGAGTTCCTGGTTGGCCTCAATAATGATCTCCCCGGTCGACATGTCCACCACGTCGGCGGCGACGTAGGCGCCTTCGAGGTCGTTAGGAGCGACTTCCACCTGTTCGACTTTGGCCTTGGTGATTGTTTCATAAACGCTGCGCGTAATCTTCTTTCCCTGCGTCACCAGCGTCTGGCCCGCTTTGGTGATAGCGTGCGAGAGCTTCATGCCGATGAGACCGTTGGACAGCGTCCAGAACAACTTGCTGTCCTTCAGCGTGATGCTGGAAAGAGTGTCGCGATAGAAAGTTTTCAGGATCTGCTCATCCGTTTTCAGACCCAGCGCCCTCAGGAACACCGTCCCGTAAAACTTGCGCTTGCGGTCAATACGGACGTACAGCAGGTTCTTGTTGTCGTATTCAAACTCAACCCAACTGCCGCGGTAAGGAATAATCTTGCCGAGGAAGTAGCCCTGGGCCGGCACTTTTTCAAAAAAGACGCCCGGAGAGCGATGCAACTGGCTGACAATGACTCGTTCCGTCCCGTTAATGATGAAAGTGCCGTTCTGCGTCATCAGCGGGATCTCGCCAAAGAACACTTCCTGTTCTTTCACGTGCCTTACGGACTTTGTTCCCGTCTCCGGATCCTTATCGAACACTGTAAGCCGAATCGTAACTTTCAGCGGCGCGGCGTAAGTCATCCCACGCTCTTCGCATTCCGCCTGGTCGTACTTAAGCTGCAAACTCACCGGATCGCCGCACCGGTTGCAGAATGTAACAATGTTCTTGTTGAACGTACCGCAATGCTTGCAAAGGACATCTCCGGGATGAAACGGGTCTGTCTGGATGGTGCTGCCGCAGTTGCGGCAGGTGGATCTGAGGTGGTGCAGGCCTTTCAGGTTGCCGCACTTACACTCCCAGTTGCCGATGGCGTAATCGACGAAATCGAGCTGGCTCAAGCCGCGAAAATCCGTAATGGGGAATACGGAAGCAAAGACACTCTGCAGACCGGTATCGTCCCGCTCCGGGGGCAACAGATCCATCTGGAGAAAGCGCTCGTAGGAATTCTTTTGGACCTCGATCAGATTCGGAATAGGAATCGTCGTTTTGATCTTCGAGAAATCGACTCGTTCGCGAGTGCCACCTGTAACAGGGTTTAGCATTTATCCACTCCTCAAAGCCGGCAAGGCATGGCACGGACTTTAACGCGTTACTACCGATAAAAAGCAGTTGCGCGGCACGCTGCGGGAACCACGCGAAATTATTTGGGTGAAGAAATAGTGTGAGGTCGCTCTGGCGGATAGCGTTTCCAGCCAGGGATCCGGTGCGGGGCGTGAAAATACACAAAGGGCGGGGGCATTCTGAAACCCTGTGGACACAGGAAATCTCCAGAAGCCGTTTCTTGGTTCGAGGCGGCCGGATGGACGCCGCTGAGAAACGCAGGAAGCAGAAATCACACGTGCAAAGCCCGGATACGCTTACCGCCCGATCTCCCTCAGGTTACCAAATAGCCATGCGGCCGTCAAATGCCCCTTCGCGGAGCCGACGGCCACAAGACGGATAGAAGAGCAGACTTGCGCCCGCCTATTTGATTTCGACGGTCGCGCCGGCGTCGACGAACTTCTTCTTAATAGTCTCAGCCTCGTCCTTATTCACGCCTTCTTTCACCGGCTTAGGTGCGCCATCCACCAGATCCTTGGCTTCCTTCAAGCCCAGGCTGGTGACTTCCCGTACCACTTTGATGACGTTAATTTTATTCGCGCCAACCGCGGTTAACACCACGGCGAATTCGGTCTTCTCTTCCGCGGCTGGAGCGGCGGCAGCGGCCCCTCCGCCAGCTGCCGGAGCGGCCGCCACAGAGGCCGCGGCTGCGGAAACTCCCAGCTTTTCTTCGAGCATTTTAACGAGCTGGGATGCCTCGAGCAGCGTCAGCCCCTGGATCTGATCGGCAATTGCGTTGATGTCCGCCATTTTTCCTTAACTCCCTAGTGTGTATCGTATAAACCGAAAGCCGCAGGTTCGCTGGATGAGCAGCCTACGACTGAAACTTGTTTTCTTTGACGCCCTGATCGATCACTACCGCCACGTTGCGTCCCACGCCATTGATCGCGGTCACCAGGCGCTGGGCCGTGGCATTGATCAGGAACAGAAGCTTCGATAAGACCACTTCCCGCGACGGCAGCGAAGCCAAATCCTGGATCGCCGCGACGTCGATCGCGTGCCCTTCCACCATTCCCGCCTTGAACGTGAAATTCGGATGGGTCTTGGCGTAGGTGGTGAGCGCTTTCGCCAAACCCACCGGATCGCCCGAGGTGAACGCAATCGAGGTCATGCCGCGCAAGCCCGTCAATAACCGTTCCGCGCTGGTACCTTTCGAAGCCTTCTCGGCAATCGTATTCTTTACTACTTCGTAGCCGCCGCCCGCATTGCGGATGGCTTTGCGCAACTCGTAATCCTGCGACACGGTCAGCTTCTCGAAACCCGCCACAAACATGTGCGGAGATTGGAGCAACCCGTCACGCATCTTTTCGCCGTCTTTCCGTTTGTCTGCCTTCTTTTTCATATGGTGACTCCGCCCCAATTCTAAAGCTGCTTAAGATTGTACGGGCTGACATCCAGATGTACCCCTGGCCCCATCGTGGAGCAAAGAGTAGCAGTCTTGACGTACTTGCCCTTGGCTGCCGCAGGCTTAGCCCTGACTACAGCCTGAATTAATGTGGAAGCGTTCTCGAGCAGCTTATCCGTGGCAAATGCCACCTTTCCCACTGGCGCGTGGATAACCCCCGTCTTGTCAACGCGGAATTCCACCTTGCCGGCCTTCACTTCGAGAACGGCTTTCGCCACATCGGTGGTCACCGTGCCCGTTTTCGGATTCGGCATCAAACCACGCGGCCCAAGAATCTTGCCCAACCGGCCCACGGACCTCATCATATCCGGCGTAGCGATCACGGCATCGTAATCCATCCAGTTTTCCGTCTGGATCTTCGTCACCATCTCTTCGCCGCCGAAGAAATCCGCGCCCGCCGCTTCGGCTTCTTTGATCTTGTCGCCCGAGGCGATCACCAGCACCTTCTTCGATCTCCCCAATCCGTTGGGAAGAACCACGGTGCCGCGCACCATCTGATCGGCATGCTTGGGATCCACGCCCAGCCGCAGGTGCAACTCCACCGTTTCGTCGAACTTGGTAAATTTGATTTTTTGAACGAGAGGGACAGCCTCTTCGAGATTGTACTCGCGCCGCTCGACTTGCTTAGCGGCGGCAAGATACTTCTTGCCTGGTTTTCTCATAATTTGATTGGTCCTAACGGCCGGAACTCAGTCACGAACCGTTCCAGCCTCCCAAGGGATCGCGCCAGACTCCCGGCGCAATTTTCGATTGTAGCAGATTCGGTATCAGACGAACAAGATCGAAATTAGACCGTCAAATCCCAAGCGCTTCACGCACGTCTCACCGCGTTGAATCGAGTCACTACCTTAGGCTCGACTCAGCTAAACTCCTTGCATACAGTAAGCCATACCAAGCTTTGCGTGCTGCCGGGGTTGGCCGACCCACGACCCGATTTTCGATCGCCGTTATCTCCCGGCCTTTCGCACGAATTCCAGGCAAGCCTGCGTCGAAGGAAAGCTCCTCGGAGAGTTGAAGGCGCGGTGGCCGCCAGGGAGGCAATCCTTCTCCTGGCGCGGGGGCCCGAATGGCGGATGCAGATCGAGAGCCGCGAACCATTGCCACTTCTTATCGATGTCCTCGATGCCCGATTCCTTGCAGCCCTGCGGACGGCCCGCCGGGGGTGAGCCCGGCCATTTTCGCAAAGCGCGGACATAATGCAATCAGCATCGACGTATACGAACTGGTTCAATTCCTGGCTTCGTCGGTGCCAGTTTCGTGATTAGATTGTTTCACTTATTTCTGAAGACCGTCGGGCCCGCGTTCGATCGTGATGTACATCGGACCCGCTCCCAGGAGAGATACGAGGAACCAGGTGAAACGGCCGGAGCGGTTGATCAGTTGAAACGTGGCGTGCTCGCCCGGCTGGAGGTCGAAGTTCAAGGTTTTCCATGCCCAGGTGTTGTTCAAGTTGAGACGATGCGGGCCGGGCGGTACGGCGCGGGTCGATTGGCGGCCATAAACGAGAGTTGCGAAGGGCTCGCCGTCCAGCTTTACAATCATTTGCCGTTGCTGGTTGTCTCGGGGGGAAGTGCGGAGGATCGTGACTCGCGATTCCGTGAACGTGCCTATATGATAACAGGGAGGTCTCCATGCGACGCATTTTTGCTGGAATCATCGCTTCCGTTTGCGTGGCCATGGCGGCGTCGCCGCAGCCTGTTCGCGCTTCTAAAGGAATGGTATCGTCTGCGAGCGGCATCGCCTCCGATGTTGGCGTAGAGATTATGAGGAAGGGCGGTAACGCCGTGGATGCCGCCGTTGCCGTGGCGTTTGCGCTGGCCGTCACCTATCCGAACGCAGGCAACATTGGCGGCGGCGGATTCATGATCCTACGAATGGCCGACGGCCGTGCTGCTGCCATCGACTATCGCGAGTCCGCGCCGGAGAGAGCGCACAAAGCGATCTTTCTCGATGCCAATGACGAAGTGATTTCGAATGCCTCGAAGACGGGGCACCGGGCTGTGGGAGTTCCCGGAACTGTAGCGGGGATGGCCGCCGCGCTGGAGAAGTTTGGCACCCTGAAATGGCGGGAAGTGATCGAGCCGGCAAGAAGACTGGCGGCGGCCGGTTTCCCGGTGAGCCGATCCCTGGCAGGCGGCCTGCGTGGGCTGCAGACAAAAGCTTCGAGCTATCCGGAGACGATGCGGATCTTCCTGAGAGGCGGGCGGATGTATGAAGAAGGCGAGCTTTTCCTGCAGCCCGATCTCGCGGCGACGCTGGGGCGCATTGCGGAGAAAGGTCCCCGGGAATTCTATGAGGGGCGCACGGCGGAATTGCTCGTTCAGGAGATGGCGGCTCACGGCGGCTTGATCGCGATGGAAGACTTGAAGCGTTATCAGGCGATCATGCGCGAACCAATACGCGGCACCTATCGAGGATATGAATTGATCAGCATGCCTCCGGTGAGCTCGGGCGGACTGCTGCTGCTGCAGATGCTGAAGACACTGGAGCGGTATGATCTGGCGGGCATAGGGCATAACTCTTCGGCGAAGTACCACTTGCTGGTGGAGACGATGAAACGCAGCTACGCCGACCGCGCGGCATACATCGGCGATCCGGCTTTTGTGAAGGTACCGCGATTACTGACTCCCGCTTACATCCAGTCACGCGCACGATCCATCGATCCGGCGCGCGCTACACCGAGCAGCGAAATTCGTGAGGGCCGGCCGCCGGCAAAGGAATCGGATGAAACTACGCACTTCTCTGTGGTGGATACGGAGGGCAATGCGGTATCCAATACGTATACTCTTCGCGATGGCTATGGCGGAGGCATCACGGTGACGGGCGCGGGCTTCCTGTTGAACAACGTCATGGATGAATTTGCGGCCAAGGCCGGCGCGCCGAATGCGTTCGGATTCCCGGCCGGGGAGGTGAACACGATCGCTCCCGGCAAGCGGCCGGTTTCCTCGCAGACACCCACCATCGCGGTGAAGGATGGAAACGTGGCGTTCGTGGTCGGATCGCCGGGCGGTACCACGATTCCGAATACGGTGCTTCAGGTGGTGTTGAACGTCATCGATCATGGGATGAATATTCAGGAAGCGGTGGATGCGCCGAGGATTCATCACCAGTGGCTGCCGGACGTAGTGCGGTACGAACGGTTCGGCTTGGCGGCGGACGTGGCGAAAGCACTGGAGGCGCGGGGCCATAGGTTACAGCCGCCGGGAGAGGCGGCGTCGATCGGGATGGTGCATGCGATTCAAATCGAGCCGGGGACGCGCACGCGGCTGGGCGCTTCGGATTCGCGCAGCGCGGATGGACGGGCCTCCGGTTACTGAGGCATTCGATTATGATAGTGAGGATCTATGGCTACGATTTTCACCCCGAAGCGAGCTTTGCTCCTGACATTGATGGCGAGCGCCGTCTGGCTGACCGCACAATCTTCGCGTCCCCGCGTGCCGCAGACCCGCGATGAAGTGGCGCGTCCCGGCGGCAAGCTCCCAGGCAATCCGAAAATCGCTCTGGTCAAGGTGGCTGATGGGTTCTACGATCCGACCAACGTAGGCGCTCCGAACGATGGCACTGGCCGGCTTTTTGTAACGGAGCGTGTGGGCCGCGTGCGCATCGTGAATAAAGACGGCACATTGCAGAAAGAACCGTTTCTTGATCTCACGAAGATCAACCCGCTTGGCACCGATGTGCAGACCGGCTTTGTCGAGCAAGGCTTGTATTCCATCGCCTTCCATCCGAAGTTCAAAGAAAACGGCTACTTTTTTGTTCACTACGCTTCCCTGCCCTTTAACGGCGATGGCGTGATTGTGCGTTTTCAGGTGGACCCGCGGAGTCCCGGCGTGATGACGCCGGAGCGTACCAATCAAACGGCCAAAGTGCTCATGCGCATTGAGCAGCCGTATTACAACCACAACGGCGGCCAGATTGAATTCGGGCCTGACGGTTATTTGTACATCGGCAGCGGCGACGGCGGGTGGGAAGGAGATCCGCTGGACGCGGGCCAGGATCTATCCTCGCTGCTTGGTAAGATTTTGCGGATTGACGTGAACACCGCGGACAATGATGCCATTCCGTACAAAATTCCGCCGGGCAATCCGTTTGCCCGGGCGCGCGATGAGCGGCTCATGCAGCTCTTCGGCGTTACGGAACTGGAGTTTGCCCGCATTCGTACCCGGTCGCGGCCGGAAATCTGGGCGTATGGCTCGCGTAATCCCTACGAGTTCTCGTTCGATCCGAAGAGCGGCGATTTGTTCATTGCCGATGTCGGACAGAATCATTGGGAAGAAATTCACTATCAGCCCGCTGAGAGCAAAGGGGGCGATAACTATGGATGGAACAGGATGCAGGGTAGTTGGTGCCATCCGATGAGCGGTCCGAACGACAAGTGCCCTCAAGTGGGCATCCTGCCGGCCGGCGAATATCCGCATGAGGTGCCCTACCCCGGCGCGAAACCATTGAAGGATGGACACGGCTGCTCGGTGGAAGGCCTCGGGGTCGCCAACTACGGTGGGATGAAGGGCGTCTATCTGGTGGGCGATTGGTGCACCGGACGCGTGTTCGGCCTGGGGTGGGACGGTGGTAAGTGGCAGATGCAGGAACTGGCTCACACCAATCTGCAGTTCACGGCGGGGGGGATTGGAGAGGATGGATCGGTGTACGCGGTGAACTGTTACTGCTTCTATACTTCCGATCGGGGACCGATGGCGAATCCGCCGGGCGCGTTGTGGAAAATTGTTCCGGCCAGTGAAGTACCGGCTGGGGCGCAGACGGCGCGCACGATTCAGGAAGTGTCCCAGGTGACGGGGCCGGCAAC
The DNA here is from genome assembly GCA_035526195.1 of Bryobacteraceae bacterium. Taxonomy (GTDB): domain Bacteria; phylum Acidobacteriota; class Terriglobia; order Bryobacterales; family Bryobacteraceae; genus CADEFT01. The sequence continues at coordinate 38,669 of DATLCW010000143.1, read as the reverse complement.
GGGCGCTGTGCAGTTCCTGCACCCGTTGGACAATAAAACGATTCCGTTGAACATGCATCCGAATGAGACGCTGACGCAGCAGGTACTGGCGTTTCAGAAGACCGGGAATAACCCGTATAAGGGGAACCGTGCCGCAATCGATGCCGGCAAGAAAGTGTATATTCAGTGGTGCGCGGGCTGCCACTTGGAGAATGGTACGGGACGGATAGGTTCAAATCTGGTGGACGATCAGTATACCTATCCGCGGGTGGCAAAGGACCTAGGCACGTTCGAAGTCATTTATGCCGGCGCCAGCGGTGCGATGCAGGCCTTCGGGAACCGCATTACGCAGGATGATATTTTGAAGATCATGGCGTACATGTCGAGTATCAGGAAATAGGCTTATCCTGTCCTGGTCATGTGCGGTTACGTCAGACGGTCTGCCAAATGTACGAAACTAACGGCCCACCTTGCCTTCGGACATCTTCGCCAGTTCCACGCGAAATTGAATCCTGCCCAGAGCATGCCGGATTCTCTCGAACGTCGCCCAGTCGAGAAGTTGTTCGAGATGGGCATTCACCGTGGTCTCGAGCAGTTCCGGAGTATCCAGAAACACGCTGCGGGTGGCTGAGGTGTGGCCGCTCGCCTCAATTCGGAATCGCGCCGTTGCAGGCATTATCAACGTACAGCTGCCATGGCAGGGCGCCCTGCGAACAGTCCGTTCCTCGCGTCCCACGCGCCCGATGACGGCGACCGATGCCGAAACCTGCTCTCCATTCCGGGCATCGACGACGGTCAAATGCACCGTGGCCGGGGTGGGTTCGGGCCGTTGCCACGCTCCCCGTTCCACGTAAATCGGATTGCTGATCGCTACTTCGTCTTCGTTCTCGCCAAGGCACCGCACAACGTACCAAGCTGTATCTTTCTCTTCGAGTTCGAACGCCGTGTCAATCTGCTTGTCCGCAACTGCGATCCGGCGCACCGCTTCGCCGTTGCGAATCAATTCGATCCGCCGCAGGAGACTTCCAGGCTCGGGGGCCGCCCACGCCCGCACGCCAACGCGCAACTTTGCGGGTCCGTTGATACGAAGGCTTTCGCCGATGCCGTGACCGTTGATGTCAAATACGAGCAAAGGGCCGCTGGTGACAAAGTTCCTTCCGGCCCGCATGGCTGCGGCAACCTTGGGAATCGAAAACTCTCCTTCGATCCGTGTGTAGGTTCGGACCTTGCCGGGCACGGCGCCGCCTGGCCGGTCAAAGGTCGCGTCCGAGGAGGCTGTACCGGCGAGGCGGTAGCCGCGATTCAACAGCATGTACCAAAGCTGCTGCCCGAAGCGGTTTACCTCCAGCTCGCGGGTCTTCATGAGGATATCGATGGTGTCGTAGGTTGGGCCGGCGATCGTATCAAACGGCAGTTCCTGCGCGAGGTTGGAGACGAATTTATCGGCCTCCGCCGGATAGCCGTTACGCCCGCCCCATTTGCCCCGCCACCAGCGGGCGGGATGAGTGTAGGATACGATCCCACCGAGGTCGTGAATGAGAGCGTGGCTGTCAAAGTTCGGTGTGGGCACCTTCTCGCGCTGGTAGTCGTGCGCACTCATGGCGTCAAGTTCCTGCACCGGATCCCGCCCATCGGCGGTGCGGTCGCCCATCGCCAGCGTCCATCCATGCCCCATGCAGTGTGAGACGTCGCCGCGCCAGTAGTTTTTCGGGGCTTCGAGATTCCATGTCATGGTGAAGCCGGGAGTGGAGTTTTTCCGGCACACTTCGCTCAGCGCGAGCGCCGACGGGTCGGGTAGATTCCAGCGCTGCGCGACCGAAAGATAATCGAGCCCTTCCGCACGCGCGGCCAGTTGAATTTCGGGAAAGGTCGAATGCACCTGGGCCTCCCCATGAACCATGTGGACATGGTTGTCGCCCGACATCCAACCCTCTCGTCGTAATGGGCTGCGACGACGCAGCGACAGCGTTAATTCCCGTTCGTCTCCGGAGCGAAGATCAATTCGCGTTTCTTCGACGGCATAATCGAAGCCACGGCGAGCCTGAACGAGCGTACTTCCGGGTTCTATCAGTGTTTCGAAGACTCCGGGACTTCGGACCCCGTCCCCGAAACCGGCTGAGTTTTTGACTACGGCGCCGCCGGCCGTTTGGATTTTCAGCGTCGCGGGCATCTTGTGGCCCGTTTCCCTGTCGAGGACGCGCACCCGCAGGCGTGCTTTGGTGGAGGGGGGCAAGAGCCGGTCATAAAGTGTGTTCAGAAAGGGAGCCAGTTTGCCGGCAAGGTTGCCGTAATCACGGTCCTCGGCGCCCACCAGGCGCCCCGCCGCGTCCCGGGTGACGGCGCGGCGTGCCTCCACACCATCGTAGGCGTTATCGGAGGAGGTGGCCAAACCAAAGTTGAAGTTCTCGTGCTGGTCGCGCCGCGGGTGATCCATATACGACCAGTGCTCCCACCCGGCCACGAAATGCATCCCGTCCTTTCCCTGGGCGCCCAGGAACTCCTGTATGAGTTGCTCGATCCGCCTCGCACGCTCTTCCTGCGTGGGCGGCTGGTTGCCGATCACGGTCCGGATCCGGTCTCCTGGCCGGAGACAAGTTACGTAGTTGCCCGATAGTTCCACGGCGGATTCCGAAACCGCAGCGGGAAGCACGCGAGAGAGCTTTGTGGCGCAGGCCCGGCTATCGGGGAATTCCAGCGGGAAGGCGCGCGCAAATCGATACGGCTGTTCTCCAAAACGAATCACGGTTCTGTCGCGCGTGGACTCATACCGTGCCTCGATGATCCGGGCGCTAAAGGACAGTGGAGAATCGGGGCTGGCCGTCAGGTAGTCCGCCACCAGCAGCGGTTTGCCGGCGAGGTCGTAAATCCGCTTGGCATGTGAAGGGCCGGCACCGCCAAACGAGGTCCAAAGGGCGTCTGTATAAGGACCGATCGCCGCTGAAACCATGTCCGGAGGTGCGTAGATGGGCAACATCACGAGGTTCGCGGTTCGCGCCTTCACGGCTGGATAAATGATGGAGCCGTATTTGGCCGTGAACAGAGAGACGAAAGCATCCAGGTCCTGGCGCACGGCGGGGCCGGTCTTCGCCGTGAATTTCTCGAATGTCAATTCGGCGCAATCACCCTGAAAGAAAGCGCGCCCATTTTCGTCGAGAAATCCGCGGCCCGAACCCCAGGCATTGGTGCCATCGGCAACGTTGCCGGTTTCCGTGCCCCAGCTTGTGTATTGAGTCCCCCAGGCCGCGTTGAGCCTTGCCAGCGCCGCACGGTCGGCGGCTCCGGTTCCCTTGGAGTACTCATAAGCGGGCACCGGACTTGCGACCGTGACAGGCGCAAGCATCTCCGCCGGCTCCCGGTAGCGATGGCGCAACAAATCTCGCAGCGCGTATTTTGCATAAAAGCGCGCATCCGTTCGTGCTGCCGAGGTTTCGACGGGCAGGTACGGGTTCTGCGCCAGCACCATATAGCCCAGGTGCACATGGGTCTCTTTGTCGAGACCAAACAACTCGTCCGCCTCTTCCGGAATCCATGCCAGAATCCACGGGTTGCTGCGAATGTGGCGTGCCGCCAAAGCCTCAATCGCTTTCCGATACTCAGGTTGGAAAGCGTCGGGCTGCTTGCCTTCATACATCCTCTGCCCGCTGCCCGGCGGGCACTGAACGCCCCGGTAGACGTTCTTAACATTCCACGGCCCTTCCATCGCCATGCCCGACAGCGGGACTGTGACCTCCAGCGGCATGCGCTTCTCCGGCGAGCTTGAACCTACCTGTTCATAGAGCCGCGAATACTGCCCCGCCATATTCCAACCCCACGCGCGATAGCGGACGTTGATAGCCTGCACCCAACGTTTTCCCGCCTCCAGCGCGGACGAGCCGTTGGCCTTGGCGTACTTGACGTGAAGGAGTTCATATGGCGCCATAGCGTCGTAGAGTTGGCTCACCACGGCGCCGCGATCCAACCTTTTTACGACAACTGCCTTGAGGTAGAACATCGGACGCTCGCCGCTCACCAGCACCAGCGGAGAGAAATCCGTTGGAAACACGTTCGCTTCCGGCCAAAATCGAATCCGGTTTCGAGTTGAGTCCAGGCCGGCGCTACCTTCGGCCGGTTGACCCGTACCGTTCAGCAGCCTCCAGGAGGCCGTGCCCTGCGCGGTGGAGAAATACCAGTTCAGGGCGCCCGTTTGCCCACCAGTACCCATGACGACGAAGGCCGCATTAAATGGTTTCTCCGCTCCCAGCAGCAGTTCGTCGCCCACTTCGCGAAGGGTGTAAGGCCAGCTCCCGACCACATCGTTGGGAGTCTCGTTTGCCGCCTCGGCCGACAGATTCCTCGACCAATCGTTCCCGTTGCGCACGTAGACCACGGGCAGCGGCCGGAAGTCATCATCCTGTTGGCTGTATACGCGGCTCAGGTCAGTCTTGCTCACTGCTTTCGGAAAGAACGCAAAGCCAGCCGGATCGACGAACCACCAGCGCTTAGAAGAACGGGCAGTAGTAAAGACGCCTTCCATGCAATAGCTGCCGCCAGCCGCGGCGAATCTCCGCAGATCGCCATCGCGTGAATCCGTTTCCAGTTCAGTGGCGGTATTCCGGACGATGCGGAACCAGTGCTCCGGATTCGCCGACGACTCGGAACGTCCAAAGGCGGGGTTGACGAGGTAACCGCTCAGCGATCCGCCAGCGGGAAAGGCCGCGTGGCTGTCGACCAGCTTGTGTTCATCGACAGCAGTCAGGTGACCGCAGATCGGCTCGCGTGCGGGTTTGTCCGCCAACATCAGCCGCCGGTCGCCACCAAACCGATCCAGGTTCTGGCTCACCGCATAGGGCGCAAAAAGGAGAACGAACGCCGATATCGTCTTTTGCATAAAGTCAAGAATAGCCGCCGGAGATCAATATCGAGTTACACGTGCGTTCCAAAATGAATGCACTGCGGTTTACCAGGCCCGCGGCTGCTAATTAAGGCCTTTTTAGCCGGAATGTAATCACGCTGAAACTGCCTCCTGCGAACCTAGGATCTTTGCAGGGCACCTGCCACTGAGGGTGAGCAAAGATGCCTGCATCACATAACTGGAGCTTCTATGAATATCACTCGCCTGGGTCTTACTGTATTTCCGCTGCTGGCCTGTATAACGGCCGCGGCGCAAACCACTTCCATTCAAGGCTCGATCATCGGCCATGTCACCGACCCCGCAGCGGCTGCTGTTCCGGGAGCCAACGTGACCGCCACGAATATCCGGACGAACATCAGTGAAACGGCGGCCACGGATGCCGAAGGGAATTATCGCCTGGAGCGTTTGCTCTCCGGATCGTACCGGCTGGTGGTCGAACATCCCAACTTCAAAGCCTTCACGCTCGCTGGGCTCACGCTCTCCAGTGCCCAAACCCTGCGCATACAGGTTCGATTGGAATTAGGCTCCGTCGCGGAGACGATTGACGTCACTGCGCAATCACCGCTGATCGAAACGGAGTCGCCCCAGATTTCATCGGTCCGGCCGTGGGAATATCGCATGTTCCTTCCCACGCGCAGTGCGGACTTCTTCTCGACCACGGCCCTCGAACCGGGCGCCACAACAGGCGATCCAACCTTTGAAGTCTCCTTCGCCGGCAGCCGCAACACGCAGTACACATATTCGGTGAACGGGTCGACATTCCGTGCCCGTCCAGCCGCCGACGGCACCTTTACCGCGACCTTTAATGAATGGCAGCAGGAGATCAAAACCAGTTACGTGAACAACAGCGCCGAGTATGATGTGGTAGCCAACGTCAATGTCACGAGCAAGAGTGGCGGCAACCGGTGGCACGGAAGCGGAGTCGAGTATTACACCTCGGGTGGATTGAAAGGGCGCGACCCGTTTTCCCCGGTTCGGCCCGGCGGAGTGAATCACGTCTTCGCGTTCAGCGCCGGCGGTCCGATTGTAAAAAATCGCGCGTTTTTTTATACCGCTTACTCTGGCGAGCGCGATTCCAGCACCACGACGCGCACCAATACCGTCCCCACCGCGAGGATGCGGCAAGGTGACTTCAGCGAGTTGACCACGCCGTTGCGCGATCTGTCCACGGGCGGCACTTATCCGGACAATAAGCTGCCGGTCTCCCGGATCTTTCCGGGATCCCGCGCCTTTCTCGAACGCTTTTACCCGCTGCCCAACTTTGGCGGAGATGGATTCCGAACCCAGAACTACCGGGCCGCATTCCCGTCGCGGACAATTGCCGATAACACATTCACGCGCCTCGACTGGCGGATCAGCGACCGGCACTCTCTATTTGGTTTCTACAACTTCACCTGGGGGAATCGCGGCAACTGGTATTCCGGCAGCAACCCATTTCCTGAACAGATCGGTCCCCGCCTCGGGTTCCGCAAGCCGCAAGCCGCCCTACTTTCCGACACATTTGTGATCTCTCCGCGCGTGTTCAACGAGTTGAACCTCGGTTGGACCCGCGAGCACAATTATATCGTCGGCAGCATTGACGGTAAGGACGCGCTCAACGTGTTGGGTGTAAGCGGGGTGCGTGCGCTACCTGTGCCGGGCATCCCGGTCGTGACCATCGCGGGCTTCACCGGGGCCGCGCAACAGTCATTCCAGGACATCGCCGAAAACAGCTACACAATTCGGGACAACGTGAGCTGGATGCTTGGCCGCCACAAGCTGAAGACCGGCCTGGTCGCCGGCCACTACCGCTCGGCACAAGTCCCATTCACGATCGACAACTTCCTGGGCACGTATTCGTTCACCAATAATTTCGCCACGAATAACGCCCTAGCGGACTTCCTGCTGGGCTATCCACAGTCCGTCTCCAGACAAAATGCTACTTTCTTCGATCGTGTGTATCGCGAGAGCACGGTGTTCCAGGCCTTTGTCCAAGACGATTTCCAGGTCAATAACCGGCTTACGCTCAACCTTGGGTTGCGCTATCAATATCACCAGCCGTTCCTTGACAAAAACGGGCGGGGCTACGGCTTCGATCTGGCGACTTCGAACCTCGTCGTGCCGGGCGAAAAGTCGCTCTCGCTGCTCAATCCTTTGTTGTTGGATGCTTTCAGGGCCGTCACCGCGGAGCAGGCAGGGTTTCCTTCCCGGCTGGTGCAAACGGATAGTAACAACTTCGCACCCCGGCTGGGAATGGCTTATCGTCTGAAGGATAACCTGGTGGTTCGCGCCGGATATGGCATCTACTATGATTTCAACCTCCCGCAACAGGGTAACATCGCGCCCTACATTCCAAGCGAAAGCTTTCCTCCCAATAGCATCGTGAATGGCACGCCTTTGTACCGCTTCCCGAACCCGTTTCCGGTGACGCCGAACGCAATCGGCTCACTGAACGTAGCCATCAGCAACCCGTCCGCCGTTCTCCCTTACACACAGCAATGGAGCGCCACTGTGGAAGAGCAGGTGGGCGCAAGCACCGCGGTCCGCTTGTCCTACACGGGCACCCGAACCGTGAAGATGTTCTATTCGCAGCAGTTCAATGTCCCGCTGCCCGGCACGACCCCGTTCACGCAAAACCGCCGGCCCTACCCGCAATTGGGTCCGAGCACCATCGATATGAACGGCGACAGTCATACTTACCACGGTCTGCAGGCGCAGGGCACCTACCGTGGCAGGAATGGTCTCTTTGTGCGATCTCATTACACGCTGGCCAAGGATGTGGGGCAGGGACCGGTGGGAAACCCGTTTGACCGGCGGTCGGACATCGGGGAGATCTCTTATATCCGCCGTCATCAGTGGATGACGGAATTCAACTGGGCATTACCCTTCGGCCCCGGTAAGAGTATGGGCGGAAGTCTGCCGCAATTCTTCGAGCGGATCATCGGCGGGTGGACCGCCATCGGCATCTTTCAGGCTGCCTCGGGAAAGTATTTGACTCCAACCTACACCGGCTATGACGCCTCCGGCACCGGCATCCTGGGAGGCCGTCCGGACCGGCTGGGCGACGGCAACCTGCCCTCCGCCGGACGCACCCAAAGCCGCTGGTTTGATGCCACCGCCTTCTCGATTCCGGGCGCATCACCCGGCGCTCGATTGACAGCCCCAAGCGGGCCCATAGGCCGCTTCGGCAATGCCGGAGTTGGCATTATCCAGGGTCCGGGCCGCTGGCAGTTCGACATGAGTTTGGTCAAATCCGTGCCGCTCTGGGCAGAACGCGTGAAGGCGAACCTGTTCGTGCTTGGAACGAACCTCTTGAATCATCCCAACCTCGGTGATCCCGCGCTCGACATCACGGCTCCGGCGCAGGTCGGTCAGATTACCGGCATTCAAGGCGACGGCAACGCCGGCGGCGTCGGCATGCGGCAGATCCGGCTCGGTGTCCGGGTGGACTTTTGATGGGAACTCCTGAAGCGCATGACGCGGCTCACCGGTAGTTGGAATAAGCGCCCGCCTGCGTCCACTCCCGCAAGGTCAGTCCCTGCAAATCCCAGACGGCATCGCCGTTGCGCATGGTCAGGACGCAGACGACACGATTTCCCTGTACATCGAAGAGGGCCAGATCCGCGGCTGCTCCCTCACGCAGAGATCCCACGTCCCGTAACAATAACGCTTTCGCGGGAACTGCCGTGCCCCGCTCCACCACCTTCGCGAAGGTCAGTCCGGACGCCATCAGTTTCTCCATCACCGCCGTCATGGTTACGGGATTGGTTCGATCGGCGTCCGTGCGTAGAGCATCTTGCGGGGCCTGTCCGCCCATCACCCGTGTCCGCGATCGCCTCACCACCTCCCGGCCGGCGCTCCCGTCAATCACGGTGGTCACTCCGTGCGGCAGGCAAAACTGATCCGGCTGCAGTCCCTTCTCCGAACCGAGAAAGTCCACCGACGCTCGTGCATCAATCAGACCTGGCGTCACAAAGTAGTCGCCGGCATCCAACACCATCAACCCCTGTTCCGACCGGATGCGTTCGGCGACGCGCGCAATCTTTCCGCCTTTGATCCCGATGTCAAACCGTCCATCGCGGCCCGACGCCGGATCCACCACATGCCCGTTTCGCAGCACGATGTCGTAGAGCGTAACGGCGCGGTCCGGTTCCGCCGGACGTTCGAATAAAACATTTCCATCGCGCATGGTTAAAACGCAGATCAGTTTTTTCGTTCCGGTCAGTTTCTTCCTCTGCGAATCGACGAATGCGAACGCGCCTTCCCGCACCTGCCAGACCGCGATATCCGCTACGCCGCCCACGCTAAGGGTTCCCAACTCAGGATACTTGCGGATGGCCTTGGCGGGATTCACGGTCGCCCGCCGCACGGCATCGCCTAGCGGCATGCCGAGGCTCATCAACTTCGAAATACAGTCCGCCATATTCACTTTGAGGGAAAGCACGCTCCCCGGATGCAGATCGGTGCTGATGGTATCCACGGGAAAGCCTTGGGAAATGGCTGCCCGCGCCACCGGCCATAAGAAGCTCCCGCCGCCATGGCCGAGATCGAACAGCACGCCGCGTTTCCGCGCCTCAATCATCCAAGGCTGCACTTTCCCGCTGAAGCGGTCGATTAGTTCCAATTGCTGGTCGTTATAACTGTGAGTGTGAATGTCGCCGGGACGCATCATCTCCAATACTTTCCGGCGAGTGTCGCGGCCGCTATTGGAATAGATATGGCTGTCGAGCATAACGGGCACATTCGCCAGACGGCCCGCTTCGATGGCGCGCTCCACCGCGGCCCAGCCCGGTAATCCGAAATGAGCGGTCTTGATTCCGACAATCAATCCCGGATACTGCTTCACCTTGTCCGCCGCGGCCCTCGGATCCATATCGGCGACGTTGAACTCTTTTTGAATGTTGTCGCTCATCCCGCCGCCGACGATGTTCACGAGCGCCAGAATCCGCACCCGGGAGCGATCGATTACGGTCGCCTTGAAGTCGTCGAACGTCTTCCAGCCCGACACACCGGCATCGACGATGGTCGTGGTCCCGTACGGCAAGACGGTCTGGTCGGCCACCACCGTAGAGGAGCGCCCTTTCAGGTAGACATGCGTGTGAAGGTCGATCAGCCCGGGCGTGACATAGCGTCCCGAGACATCGATCGTCTTCTTGCCCGAAAGCCCTTTTCCCACAGCCGCTATCTTTTTTCCGCTTACCGCTACATCCATCACCCCGTCAATTCCATTCCCCGGATCGAGCACGTGACCGCCCTTCAGAACCAGGTCGAAATCCTGACCGCGCAAGGCGGTGGCTAATACCAGTCCGATGAATCTTTGTGTCATGTGGTAGATTATGTTGGCATGATTGGGCTCCCTCTTGCCACATGGATAGCTCTTGTTCTGGCTGCGGCTTCTTTACCGGCGCAGACCACTTCCACCGAGATACTCGGTACCGTAGTTGACCCGGCCGGCGCCGTGGTGGCGGGCGCCCAGGTAGCCCTCCACCGCATTGCAACCGGACAGCGGCGGGAAACCGTGACGTCCGCTACCGGCGATTACGCTTTCCCGCTCATCGAGACAGGCGAATACACCGTCACGGTGCGCGCCCCGGGCTTTAAGACGGAAGAGCAAAAGGGGATCCTGGTTCAATTGCAGCAGAAGGCGCGGATCGACTTTCGGCTGGAGATCGGCCAGATCTCTGAAGTTGTGGAGGTCGCCGCGAGCGCCGTGATCCTGAAGACGGAAGACGCCGCCGTCGGATCGGTCATCGATAACAAACGAGTGGTGGAACTACCGCTGAACGGCCGCAACATTGCGGGACTCGCCGTGCTCACCCCCGGCGTACAGTATGGAATCCGCATGGGTCTGGACGGACAGGGCACTGGTACCTACCCGATCCCAGGAGCGACTGTAGCCATCAGCGCCAATGGCCAGCGTGAAGTAAATCAACAGGTGACGCTCGATGGCGTCATCGCCACCGAACCGCGCATCAATACCATGGTCTTTTCACCTTCCATCGACGCCATTGAAGAGTTTAAAGTACAGACCAGCAGCTATTCCGCCGAATATGGGCAGAACAACGGAGCGATCATACAGATCGCGCTCAAGTCGGGAACGAATAAGCTGCACGGAACGCTCTATGAGTTCCTCCGCAATGACGCCTTCGATGCGAAGGATTATTTTCTGAACTTCCAGGTTCCGGCGGGCACCAAACTTACTCCCAAGAACCGGCTGCGCCGCAACCAGTTCGGAGCATTTGCCAGCGGTCCGGTGTTTCTGCCGAAGATCTACCACGGGAAGGACCGTACCTTTTGGAGCTTCAACTACGAGGGCCGCAGAGAGACACAGGAGTCCGTTCTGGAGGCTTTCTGGTTCCCGGAAGAGTTTCGCCGCGGCGATTTCTCCTCGCTGCTCACCCCGCCGATTCGTAACGGAAGGCCGATTCGCGCTCCCATCGTGATTTACGATCCGCTCACTGGCGAACCCTTCCGCGACGCCTCCGGGAACATCAGCAATGTCATCCCGGCGTCGCGCATCAACAGGAACGCCCAAAACTTCGTGAATAAGTTCCAGCCGCTGCCGATGTACCGGCCGGAAGACCCGCTGGATATAAATGCCAACGGTTCGGTGCCGAATGTAATTGGATCCAACCAATATTTCTTCCGCATCGATCACCAGTTCTCCTCGAAAGATAAGATGTTCTTTCGCTACGCGGGCGACCGGTCCCAGTTCAACAACGCGGTGCTCAATCCCAACTTCCCCACCACGACGCTGTCCCGGGCCAACAATGTTGCCGTGCAGCATGTTCACATCTTCTCGGCGTCGATGCTCAATGAATTCCGCTACGGATTGAATAAAGCCGATGACGTGTTTGCCAATCCACGCACGAACACGGACTTCGATCTGGACGCGCTGGGAATCGGCCAGTACCGGGTCGCGACCGATGGGAACCGCAAGCTAACTCCGGGCGAAACGGGAATTCCCTCCACCTTGATTGGCGGCGATCGCGATCTTGGCAACGGCTACGATTTTAATACGGTCCATCAGTTCGCGAATAACTTTTCCATATCCAGGCGCAGCCACAACTTCAAAGCTGGCGTGGAGTACCGGCGTGTGATGCTCGATCGCGCGGGCGGCAATACCAAGCGCGGATCCACCGGGTGTTGTGAAGGCGGCTACAGCCTGGCCGGATGGCTGATGGGGTTTCCCAGCAGTTCGACCACCGGTGAAGGGGCGGCATCCATGGAAGCGCGCCAGAATCGTTATAGCGCCTATTTTCTGGACGACTGGAAAGCGAGCCGTAAGCTGACCGTCAACCTCGGGCTTCGATGGGATTACTTCTCTCCTCCGGTGGATCAATTGGGCGGATGGCGCTCGCTGCGCCTGGACGTCCTGACGCCGGCCACCGATGGCCGCAGTCTTCCCACGCTGGTCCCGGCTCCCAACACGCCCGGATTCAAGTTCTATTCCGAGCCCAATCGTTTCTTTATGCCGCGCATCGGGCTGGCCTACCGCGCTACCGACAAATGGGTGGTCCGCAGCGGCTTCGGCTGGTTTGCGAACGTGCAGCAGCTTAATAATTTTTCCATCCTGATCCTCATGCCGCCCAAGTCCGGAACGTTCGGGTTTAACCAGGTTACCGATACCGCCCAGGTGATTCCCATCAGCTATGGCGGGCAAAGCTACAATGTGCAGACGCGGCGCTTCCGGACGGGCTCCCCGATCCTGACGCTTGATAACCTCTTTCCCGGAGTGGGCAGCGGACCAGCGCGGACCAACCTCACGGCGCTTCCTCCGGATAATAAAACGACCAGCCACGTGCAGTGGAGTTTTGATATTCAGCGGTCGCTGCCGTGGAAATCGCAGCTCACCATCGGCTACGTCGGCAGCAAGACCAGTCATCTGGAATCTTCCGTCAGCAACTTCAACAGTCCGGACCCGTCCACCGATACCGACTTTAACAGCCGCCGTCCGTGGCAGGCTTTTGTGGGGCAGGGCGAAGGGACCACGCCGCGAGGGCTCGGGGCCATTCGTTACCTGGACTCCTACGCCAATGGGTTTTATCACGGCCTGCAGACGAGCGTGGAAAAGCGCTCCTCGAGCGGACTCACCATGGGTCTTGCCTACACGTTCAGTAAGGCGATCGGGGAAGGTTATGGCCGCAATGAAAGCGGCGCCGGTGTTTCCGGCAGTTGGCAGAATCCGCGCAACCGCCGTCTTTCGCGATCGCGCTTTGGGTTCGATGTGACTCACAACGCGGTGGGAAACTTTGTTTACGAGATGCCGTTCCTCAAGAACCTCAAAGGCGTGCCGGGCCTGGTGCTTGGCGGCTGGCAGGCCAACGGAATCATCACGCTGCGCACCGGATTTCCCTTCACGCTGAACGGCGGTAATCTCAACAATGGCGGCGAGTCGCGTCCTGACCGCGTCGCCGATGGGCGTCTGGATTCTGCGGCCTCCCGGCAGCGCTGGTACGATCCCACCGCTTTTCGCCGGACCGACTGCAACATTCCCCGCCGCGCGGACCTTTGCCATTACGGCAGCGCGGGCGACGGCATCCTCACCACACCGGGGTCGCGGAACTTCGACGTGTCGCTCTATAAGAACTGGCAGATCAGGCCGCTCGGTGAGGCCGGCCGGCTGCAGTTCCGGGTAGAGCTGTTCAATGCGTTCAATACGCCGCAGTTCGGTCAACCGAATGGAATTTCGTTCACGTCACAGGATAGTATTGTGCCCGATGGTCCGCGCGATGGGGAGATCCGGACCCTCCGCGTCCCCATGCGCATTATTCAATTTGGGGCAAAGATTTACTTCTAACGGCTACGGAGTTGCTTCCACCGAGAACGGAACGGATGCTTCGAATTTCGTTCCCGTCGCCAGATTTGCGGTTGCGGTGTAATCGCCGGCGGGGAAGGAAGCGGGGATCAGCACCACCCAGTTCTTTTCACCGGAAAACTCCAACTGGCGGAAGACCGCGATGAATGCCTTGTCCGCTGACCAGGTATAAACGGTTTCGCCTTTCGCATTGCGAATGACGACATCGTAATCCTGGCCGGAGGGGAACGTCAGGCGCACAGGACGATCCTGAGTGGAGCGCAAGGTCATCCTGACCGTCATGGGGGATCCGGCGGCGTAGCGGTGCTGGTCGAGCGTGATGCCGAAGGTCAATTCGCGTTCGGCGAGTACAGTGAAGCCTCCCAGCCGCGCATAGATGAGAGCGTAGACGGCCTCGCCCGCGATGTTGGACATACGCCGTTCCGCTAAACCAACGTAGGGCAGAAATGTTTCCGTTGTTAGCCCGGGATCGGCGCAGCGGCCGGTGTATCCAATCCGCAGGCCATTGGTGAAATCGCCGAGCGGGGATTTCAAGTCGCCCGTGCGCGTGCGAATCACCGCCGTGCTGGTGCAGGAATCAATGCCTGTCGCATAAGCTTCGCCGGTGGCTGCTTCAAACGCCGCCCACGTCTTTTCCACCTTCTCTGTCTCATCGTAAAAGACCAAACTGCCCACCTCATTCTTGCGGAGAAGCAGGGTTCTACCCGGGAATCCTGTGAGTAGAAAATACTGGTTCCCTTCGATGCTTCGGGTGGATGTCACTTCGAGTGTCAGCGGGTCCATCCGGATACGTCCTTGCGCTCTGTAGATCCACTGATTGCCTACTTGTAGAGGGAAATAATCAGGCTGTTGAGCGAACGTCGCGAACGAGAACAGGAGGCCCAAGCTGATATTTTTCACACGGCGCATACTTTTCGCTACACCTTTCGTAACTTGGATACAAGACGCCGCCGCGAGTGTTCGCGTTTCGCGTCTCACCGGTATCCGCGAGAATCCCGCGCCGGCAAGATCACGAAGTTCGATAATAAAGGAATGAGGAAGCTGCTCCTGTTCCTTTTGCCCGCGCTGTTGCTGGCCGCCAACGTGAAGCTGTATCTCAAGGACGGCGAGTATCACCTGGTGACCGAGTACAAAGTGGAAAACGGCCGCGTACGTTTTTACAGCGTGGAGCGCAGCGATTGGGAGGAGATTCCGGTAGAACTGGCCGATCTCAAGCGAACGCAGAAAGAAATCGCGGATCGGGCGGCAGCCGGCAAAGAACAGGCAAAACTGATCAACGAAGAGGAGAAGGCTGAACGGGAACTGAGGCGGGAAGTGGCGCGCGTGCCCGAAGGAAACGGCGTCTACTTTGTGGATGGCGGATCGATGCGGCCCTTAAAGCTGGGGGAAACGACGATCAACACCAACAAGCGGCGCCAGGTTTGGCAGGTTCTCTCGCCGATTCCCATGATTACCGGCAAGGCTACCCTCGAGTTGGATGGGCTGAGTTCCGCGTTTGTGGTGAGCCACAACCTGCCGGAATTTTATTTCCGGCTGACAACGGATGAGCGTTTCGGAATGGTGAAATTGAGCACGTTGAAGACGAACCGGGTAGTGGAGAAGATTACCATCATTCCCGTAAGCAAAGAGATGGTGGAGGAACGCGATACGGTGGAGGTCTTCCGGCGGCAGGCGGGCGACGGGCTGTACAAGGTATGGCCGGTACAGCCGCTGGAGCCCGGGGAGTATGCGCTGATCCAGTTTACGGAAGGCAAAGTGAATCCGCAGGTGTGGGACTTCTCCTACAAGCCCGCGAAGTAAGAATGTTTATGCGACTCCTGCCCGTTTTCGCAGCCGTCATCCTCGTGGCACAGGAGCAGCCGGCGGTCAAGAAGTTGGCGCGGGTGGAAGGCAAAGCGCTGAACGCCCGAACCGGCGAGCCTTTGCGCAAGGTGAATGTAACTCTTGGTCCGGCTGGCATGAGGAATGCCACCGCCCGCCAGATCACAACCGAAGCCGATGGACGGTTCGCCTTCGAGGGTCTGGAGCCAGGCAGTTACCAGGTCAGCGCCGATCGCGTCGGATTTCTGCCGCAGCGATACAACCCGTTGGGGCGGGCGGGCTCAGGCGGCACGATTGCTCTCTCGGCCGGCCAGCAGCTTACCGGCATCGACTTCAAGCTGATTCCACAGGGAGTGATTGCCGGCAGGATTCTGGATGCGGACGGAGATCCGATGCAGCGGGTGCAGGTGTCGGTGTTGCGCGTGAGCTCGCTGGGGGGACGGCGCCGGGCAGCCGTGCAGTCCAGCGGAGCGACAAATGATTTGGGAGAGTTCAGGATTTACAGCCTTCCCGCGGGGCGTTATTACGTCATGGCCGCCAACAACAGCCGCGGCGGAGTCCGCCAGTTGGTTCGCACCGGCAGCGAAGAATATGTCCCGACCTTTTATCCCGGCTCCACCGATGCGGAGGGCGCATCGCTGGTGGATTTGGAAGCCGGTCAGGAAGTAAGTGGAATTCTTTTCCAGCTACGGCGCTCGCCGGTGTTTCATGTACGTGGAAAAGTAGCCGGATTACAGCCGGTTAACTCGCATCGCGGGCTGAATGTGATGCTGATGCCGGCGGACAGAACCGTTTTGCAGATGGCTCCCGGGCAATCCGCTCCAGTTGGCATCAAACCCGATGGCAGTTTTGAACTTGCCGGCGTGCAGCCGGGCTCGTACCAACTCGTGTTGCTACGTTGGGACCGGCGGCCGGTCACGCTCGGCAGGACTCCGGTTACGGTCTCCAGTGGACACGTGGATGGAGTGACGCTGACCGTGGCCGACCCGCTTTCGATCAACGGTGTGGTGCGGATGGAAGGTACGGAGCAGCAGCCCGATCTGTCCGCGATCCGCGTAAGCCTTAGGCCTATCGATCCGCTGCCAATTGGAGGAGTGGATGGCGGCGCCAAGCCGGATGGTACGTTCAAACTGGAGTCCGTTTCGCGCGATAGCTTTACCGTGAATGTGACCGGAGCGGAGAATGCGTACATCCGATCGGTCCGCCTGGGAACGCAGGATGTCACCGGGACCGGCCTGGATTTAAGTTCCGCCGCCGCAGCTTCCACGCTCGAGATTACGCTTGGCACGCGCCCCGGCCTGGTGGAGGGAACGGTGAAAGAGGGGGACAAACCGGGAGCCGGACGCACAGTGACTCTGTTGCCGGATCCCGCAAAGCCTATGCAGCCTTACCTGATCTATACGGGGTCAGCGGATCAGGACGGCGCGTTCAACCTGAAGGGCGTTGCGCCTGGCAACTACCGGCTCTATGCATGGGAAGAGATTACCCGCGAACTCTACACGGATTCCTTCTTCCTGAAGAAGTTCGAGAATGACGGAATCAAAATTACTGTGAAAGAAGGCGCTACGGAGCGGGCGGAGTTACATGTTCTGCAGGCCGGCAAGTGAGCATCGGACTTACTTCAGACTCTTTTCGAAGAATGCGGTCGTTGCTTCGCGCATGTGTCTGGAGAGGATCCCGGTCACGCCGTGGGCTTTCTGCGGATAGACGAGCAGATCGAATTGCTTGCCGGCCTTTTGTAACTCGACCTGCATTTGCAGGCTGTTCTGATAGAGAACATTGTCATCGCCGAAGTTGTGCACCAGCATCAACCGGCCCTTGAGATTCTTCGCGTAGTGAACGGGAGAGGAATCGTGATAGCCCTTTTCGTTTTCCGAGGGCAGCCCCAGATAGCGCTCCGTGTAAATGGTGTCGTAGTGCCGCCAGTCGGTGACCGGGGCGCCCGAGACGCCTGCTTTGAAAGTCGCCGGCGCATGCAGCATAGCGTAGAGAGTCATATAGCCGCCGTAGCTCCAGCCGGTGATCCCGATCTTATCCGCATCCACGAATCCGAGCGAGAGCAGGTGCTTTACGCCTTCCAGTTGATCGGCTAACTCCCGTTTACCGAACCGCCGGTAAAGCTTCGATTCCCACAGGTGTCCGCGGCCCGCGGATCCGCGATTATCCATCTGCCAGACGACGAATCCACGCTGGGCGAGCACCTGATCCCAGGAGATTCCGGCGTAGCTGTCGCGCACCGTCTGGGCGTGGGGACCGCCGTAGATCATGACGATCGCGGGGTACTTTCCTCCTGGAGTAAGGTCCTTGGGCCGGACCACTCGACCGTGGAACTCCGTCCCATCGGCCCCGCGAAAACTCACGAGTTCCGTAGGTAGAATCTCGTATTCCGTTTGCGGCTTTGTGTCGGGCTCACGCAGAGTAGCGATCACGTTGCCGGCGGCATCGTTCAGCGTCATCCGCGTGGGGGTGGTGAGGTTGGAAAAGGTATCTGTCCAATATTCGCCGGTGGGGCTGACGGTAGCTGCGTGGGTTCCCTTCTCCCTGGTGAGCTTTCTGCGGTCTCCGCCGAGGAGACTGACGGAATAGAGATGGCGTTCGAGCGGACTCTCCTCGGTGGATTGAAAGAAGACGCGGCCGCCGTCTTCATCCACCAGGCTGACGCCGGTGACCTCCCATTGGCCCTTGGTTACCTGCGTTATCACTTTGCCATTCCGATCGAACACGTAGAGGTGGCGGTAGCCGTCGCGCTCGCTGCCCATCAGGAACTGCTGCCGCCTTGGAAGGAAATGAAAGTCATCGCCCACGTTAATCCAGAACGGATCTTTCTCTTCGAGAACTACTGCCGACACGCCAGAGGCGGCTTGCGCTTGCAGCATTTGCATTTCGTTCTGGATTCGGTTTAAGCGCATTGCCATCAGACCGCTGGAATCGGGCATCCAATACACACGGGCGAGGAGGCGGTCGCGGAGGTCGCCAAGGTCCATCCATTTGGTGGGGCCACCGGTTGCCTGCACTACGCCGAGGCGGATATCGGCATTTGGCGTTCCCGCTTTCGGATAGCGCTGCGGTTCTTCGCGCGCGAATAGCCCAAGCAGATCCACGTGCGGATGAATCATCTCGCGGCTCACATCCAACTGCAGATAGGCGAGCGACTTGGAGTCCGGCGACCACCAGTAGGCGGTCCCCAACTCCAGTTCTTCGGGATACACCCAATCGAGCTCGGCATTGAGCAGCGTGGCCGATCCGTCGTGGGTCAGACGTGTCACTCGCTGTCCACCCACTTCCGCTACATACAGATCATGGTTGTGGCGATAGGCGAGTTTCTTGCCATCGGGCGACAGCTTGGCGTCGTGTTCGGCAATCGGAGTAGCGGTAAGCTGCGTATAGCCGCCGGCGCTGAGCTTGATCAGGAACACGTCTCCGCCGGCCAAGGCAACCAGACTCCGGCTGTCGGGAGTCCATTGCAGGGACTGTTCAGTGACACGGCGGTTCTGCCATCCAAATATTTCCACCGGCGGGATTTTGGTTGCCGCATCGGTCAGCGCGCTCAGGCGCATCAGGGCGCGCTCGGTCCGGGTGGCGGCTTCGTAAACCATCAGGCGCCCACCCTGCTGGCGGACAAATCGTTTGCCATCGGGCGACCATTGCACCGTTCCGCCGCCGGCCCCGGCTTGCGATGCCGCCTTCTGCAGGACCTCCAGGGTGACCGGCTTCTTTTGCGCGCCGAGCAGCAGCGGGAACAGGATCCCGCCAAGGACCCATCGAACGGAGAGAGCCATTAGCCACAGTATAACGGGCGGTATACTGCGGGTTGCTATGAAACTCAGCTTTTGGGGCGCCGCGAAAACAGTTACCGGTTCCATGCATGCGCTGGAGATGGGCGGCAAACGGATCCTGCTCGATTGCGGCCTCTATCAGGGACGCCGTAAGGAAGCGGAAGAGCGTAACCGGACATTCCCTTTTCCGGCGCGGGATGTGGATGCTGTGGTGTTGTCCCACGCTCACATCGATCACAGCGGGAATCTTCCCGGGCTGGTAAAGCAGGGGTTCCGCGGTCCCATTTACAGCACGGCCGCGACCGCTGACCTCTGTAACGCCATGCTCAAGGATTCGGCCTTTGTGCAGATGAAGGATTGCGAGTTCATTAACAAACGGCGGCGCCGGCGGCGGCTGGTCGAGCCCGAGCCCGGGGATGAGTGCGAAGAGCACGCCCTCTACACGATCGAAGATGCGGAAGCCACGATTTCTCTGTTCCGGCCCACGGAGCTTCACCAGCCGGTGACACTCGCAGAGGACCTATCGTTTCGGTATCACGAGGCGGGCCACATGCTGGGGTCGGCATGCGTGTCGCTGGAGCATCGCGTCAACGGGAAGATGCTTCGCATCGGCTTTTCGGGGGATGTTGGCAGGCCGGGGCTGCCCATCATCCGCGACCCGGAGCACCTGCCGCAAGTCGATTACCTCATTCTGGAAAGCACCTATGGAGACCGTCTGCACCAGCCGCTGGATCATGTGGCGGGAAAACTCGCCGAGACGATCCGCCGTACGGCCGCCCGCGGAGGCAGGATCATTGCTCCGGCATTTGCGGTCGGGCGAACGCAGCAGCTTGTGGTGCTGTTGCACGATTTGGTGAAGCAAGGCCAGATTCCGAACATACCCGTTTACGTGGACAGTCCGCTGGCGGTAAATGTGACGGAAGTGTTCCGCAAGCATGAGGATCTCTTCGATGAGCAGACGCGGATATTTCTTGACAGCGGATCCGACCCTTTTGGCTTCCGCATGCTGCGCTACATTCGCGATGTCCAGCAATCGAAAGCGCTGAACGACCTCCGCACGCCATGTCTCATCATTTCCGCTTCCGGTATGTGTGAGGCTGGCCGGGTGCTTCACCATTTGCGCAACAACGTCGAAGACGGACGGAATACCATCCTGATCACCGGCTTCCAGGCGGAGCATACCCTGGGGCGGAAGATTTTAGAGAAGCGGCAGCAGGTGCCGATTTTTGGCGATTTGTTCAATCTCCGGGCGGAGGTGGTCAAAATCAACGAGCTTTCCGGGCATGCGGATCAACGCGAGCTGTTAGACTGGATCGCGCCCATCGCCAAAGGATTGAAAACAATTTTTCTGGTGCATGGAGAGCCGCTGCAGCAGACGGCACTGGCGGCTGCAATAGGCAGCAAGTACGGCATTCCGGTGACGATCCCATCGCGGGGCGACAGTTTCGAGCTCGCTTAGGCTTGGAGCGGTGAGCGGCATTGGGCGGGATGCAATCGGGCAGCGGCCAGGAGGATTTCGGCGTCATTGCGATCCGCGGAGGAGAGCACGGCCGTTGTGGCCTGCTCCAGCGCTTCTACCGCCTCGGCCCAGCGTTCTTTGCCCGACAGCACACGCCCGATCATCAAATATGGCTCGCCGTCGGCAGTATCAATACGCATCGCTTCATGGCACCAGTTGATGAATGCGCGCATTTCGTTCACCATTAGGCAGAGGCGGGCGAGTTCTTTGCAGAGGGCGGCGCTTTCCTCCCCCGACGCCACCTTGCGCTCCAGCAGGCCGATCGCTTCGCCCACCTCGCCACGCATTTCCAGTTCTTTCGCTTCCTGGCGCCAATCCATGGAACTGACAGCATAGCTCAACCGCGGGGGCCTTGAGCGGCCGGTTCTCAGCACCGCTTGTCAGCCGCATCTTCAATCCGGTGGCTTGCTTTTGCCGAAGGATGGGTAAGCCAGAGCGTAACCGGAGCCCCACGGCTTTATATCTTGACTGCGGCAGGTTAACCTGACGATTCGCTAGTGGTCCGCTATTCTGAATAGAGACGATTTTCACAGCCCATGAGTTCCAACCCCACCGTAATGCCCTTCCATGAGATCGTGGAGGCCGAAGGCCACCTGATCGACTCCCACATTATGGAGCAGATTTTCGACAGCGTTGTCGAACATCAGGGCCGTTTTGAAGTTCAGCATTTCCACATCGGGCGTACCAACAGCGATTCTTCGCGGCTGCGGCTGAAAGTGGAAGCTCCCTCGACCGAGCAGATGAACAAGATGCTCGCGCAACTGCTGCGGTTCGGGTGCTCGGCGGTGGAAGGCGGAGATGCGGAACTGGTTCCAGTGGAGCGTGACTGTTGCGCGCCCGAAGATTTTTATTCCACTACCAATCAGCGCACGATGGTGCGGCTGGAGGGCGCGTGGATCGAAGTGGAACGGCAGCGCATGGATGCGACCATCGTGGTGCACGAGGGCCACGCCGCCTGCCGCCGTCTTCGCGATCTGCGCGCGGGCGATCGGGTGGTCACGGGAATGCGCGGAATCCGTGTCATCCCGGAATCCAAAGAGCGCGACCGGCTCAGCTTTGCCTTCATGAGCAACGGCATCTCATCGGAACGCCAGGTGGAGACAGCGGTGCGGCAGACGGCCGGGTTGATGCGCCAGGTGATCGCCAACGGGCAGCGGATCGTGGTGGTGGCAGGCCCGGTGGTGATCCATACGGGCGGCGCGGCCTCGCTCGCCACGTTGATCCGAAGCGGCTGGGTGCAGGCACTGCTGGCCGGCAATGCGCTGGGGGTTCATGACATGGAAGCGGCGCTGCTCGGCACGTCGCTGGGTGTGCGAACCGCCGATGGCCGCCTGGAAGAGCACGGCCACCGCAACCATATGCGCGCCATCAATGCCGTTTACCACGCCGGAGGAATCCGGGCGGCGGTGGAGAAAGGCAAACTCACTACCGGGGTGATGTATGAATGCGTGAAAGCGGGAATTCCGTTCGTCCTGGCGGGCAGCCTGCGAGACGATGGGCCGCTGCCGGACACGATCACCGACATGAATGCCGCGCAAGACGCCTATGCGGAGCAGTTGCGCGGAGCGGGAGTGGTGCTTTGCCTCGGCTCGATGCTGCATTCCATCGCCACCGGAAATATGTGCCCGAGCTGGGTGAAGCTGGTGTGCGTCGATATCAATCCAGCCGTCGTTACCAAGGTAAGCGATCGCGGCACCGGACAGGCGGTGGGAATCGTCACGGATGTGGGCCTGTTTCTCGAGATGCTCACGCGCACGCTGGTGGCCGCATGAAGAACAAGCCGCAGTACACGGACGAGCATGCGGCGGCGGGAGTGGATGCGGATCTTCCGGCTATCGAGACTTGGCCCAATCAGTACCGGCGCTCGGGGTATGAGATCGAGATTTCGATCCCGGAATTCACATCGGTATGCCCTAAAACAGGCCTGCCGGACGCGGGAACCGTGATTCTGCGCTACGTTCCGGATAAGCTCTGCCTGGAATTGAAATCGTTCAAGATGTACTCGCTGGCGTATCGCAATCTGGGGATCTTTCAGGAAAACGTCGTAAACCGGTTTCTGGAGGATGTAGTGAAGGCGTGTAAGCCGGTTTCCGCGACCGTCACCGGCGAGTTTATGCCGCGGGGCGGAATCTATTCGAAAATCTCCGCAACATGGAGCCGTAAGCGTGGCCGCTGAAGAATCGAAACAGGTTGAGATCGGCGCTGTGATCCGTGAAATTCAGGATCGCGTGCGCGCCCGCTATCCGCTGCATGCTGCCGGCAGTTCCGCCATCCCGCTGGCGGACCTGATGCCCGTGGTACACGCGCGCGATCGCGCCGAGGCGAAAGTGGCCGCCCTTGGAACGGTGAACCCGCGGCCGCCGGGTCTGGTCAACAATCTCATTCAATCATTCAAGAATACAGTGGCGCGCAGCCTCAACTGGTTCATCCGCGATCAGATTGCGTTCAACCGGGCGAGCATGGAGTGCGTTGAAACACTGCTCGAGGCGATGAATGAGAACAATCGGGCGTTGCAGGCGCTGGCTGCGCAAATGGATGGCGCGCGCGCCGGGATGCAGGAAGAATTAGCCGGCATGCGAAGAGATTCCCGGCAGCTTACCGATGAGACGCGCGAGCTTAAGGATATTCGGATCCATTGGTCCCAATGGCGCCAGGAGTGGGAACGAAAACTATCCGTGAATGAAATTCAGTTCCTGCGCAGCGTCGCCGACCTGCAGACCGCGTTTCAGCATCGAGCCACGTTGATGGAGGGCAATTTCCGCGATATCGCGAGCACCTATCACAAGGACTTCACGGTGGCGCTCGACCAGGCGCGGCTGGATATTCAGCAGCGGTTGTGGGCGGATCTCGACAAGGCCCGCACGCAATACGAAAAGCTCATCCACAATGAGCTGCGCGTTATGCGGCAGCGGGTTTCCACGGTGCCGCCCGCCGTGACGGCGCCGGCTCGGGAAACGCCTTTGGGCGTGCAGTTCCATGAGCCTCCAATTGATTTTCTTCGTTTCGCCGATCGTTTCCGCGGTACCGAAGACTATGTTCGCAGCGGGCAGCGGCGCTACGTGCCCGTTTTTGCAGAATGTGGCGAGGTCTTGGATATCGGGTGCGGGCGCGGGGAGTTTCTCGAGTGCCTCCGCGATGCCGGCGTGCTGGTGAAAGGCATCGACTCCAATGCCGAGATGGTGGCGATTTGCCGCGCGAAAGGTCTTTATGCCGAGGTTGCTGACCTCTTCGATTACCTGGGGGAATTGGAGGAAACCTCGCTCGATGGAATCTTCTGCGGCCAGGTGGTGGAGCATCTGCCGCCGCACAGGCTTCCGGAGTTCATCAGTCTGGCGGCGGCAGCCCTACGGCCCGGGGGCAGGTTTGTGATGGAGACGCCCAATCCGGAATGCCTTGCCATCTTCGCGTCGCATTTCTATCTGGATCCGACACACCAGCGTCCCGTCCCCGCTTCCCTGCTGGCGTTTTATCTGGAAGAAAGCGGGTTCGGGAAGATCAGCGTGGAGTATCTGAGTCCCGCCGTGGAGAGCATGCCCAGTGTGAAGGAATTACCGGACGAGTTTCGCCGGGCATTCTTCGGCGGTCTGGATTATTGCATTTCCGCCACCCGGCTGTAGTTCCTTAAAACTGCTCCGGAGGCGCTTCCAGTTTCCGGCGTATCATCATGGGGGCGCGTTTCTCCTGAATCTTGAACTCAGCGGGAACCCGGAATAGACCGGGATCGGGATCGCCGCGCTTCAGATTGGAAACACGGTAGATGGACTCGCCGAATTGCGGATCGGTTGTTTTGTTGAAAATCACCATCTGCAACTCCGGAGAGTACCAGCGCTCGGTCACGGAAACAATCGCCCGGTCGTTGCCGATTTCCCCGGCCGGAATGGTCATCGTGGTGCGAGTCCCTTCGACATCGACTCCCTCCATCATCTGATGCCCGAGACTCTCGGCTTTAGCGTTTTTAGAATCGTAACGCATCATCACGGCGCCGCTGGCAGCCATGGACGGAGCGGGGACACGAACGCCCGGAGTCATGACTTCGCCGGCAAATTCACCCTCGCGCCGGACGGACATTTCGATCTTTTTTTCGAACGTCTGCCTGACGTTCCCTTCGCGGTGTTCGGTGGAGAACAACATCGGCTCTCCCATTCTGACTTTTTCCGCCGTCCTCTCATGGAGATTGAGAATGGTTGTTTCCTTGGCAGCCGGGTCGGTAATAGTAGCGAAACGATGGGACTGAAGAGCGCTTCCGGTCATGGCACCTAGGCTGCCGAAATCATTTTCACGGCGGGTTCGGCCATCTTTGTCCCGCGCCATGGTGGTTGTGTTTCTGTTCACGATGCGTGTCCCATCGGCGAGAATGCGAGTGGTTTCCGTAACGGCTTCCGCCGAGTAGGGGGCGTTTTTCACCACTTTGCCGTCGGCGTGTCCGGCTGCGATGAAGGAAATCGCTCCAGCCCCAGGGCCGGGAAAGGGCGCCATTTCCTGGGTGAAAGTCATCACGCGGTCCTGTACCCGGTGGTGAACTTCACCTACCGGCGTCTGACTGAAGCCGGTGATCGCGCCAACGAGCGCGGCCGGTAGAAGCATTTTATTCATGGGTCCTCCTTTTAGATCTAATATACAAAGCGAATTGCCTTCGCCAAGCCGTCTTCGCCCAACAAGACGTCGGCTCGAACGGTGGAGTTCGATGCGCCATCCATCGCCACCGGCAAGCCCATGCGCAATAATTCCGCTCGCGGCAACTGGATGCGAAGGATTTGAAAGGTCTCCCCGGCTTCGACAGGCTTCCCATAGCGCAGGGGGATGAACCCGGTTACGTTCTCCGCCCGGGCGCGAGTGGGCCGGACTTTTAGAGGACGGGTCCGTGCCGTGGGGGAGCCGGCTGCGTCCGCGGGACTGGGCGGCGGTTCAAGAAGCGGAGGAAGGCTGCGGCGCGCTTCGGCACCGGAGTGCGGGGCAGCGGCGCGCGGCGCGCGGAAGCTGAGAATCGCTGCCAATAGCGACGCCGCAGCCGCAGCGGATAGCCAGAGATGCCGTTTTTGAGGAGCGCGGGGCGGACGTACCTGACGGAAAGCAGCCAGCACAGCGGCTTGTACATGGGGAGGCGCTTGTAGGGCCGCCGCCTCACGCGAGAGAGTAGCCAACGCAGCCTGTAAGGCGCCTTCCTGTCGCAGGCGCTCCTGGCAGGCGGCACACGCAGCGACGTGCTGCTGGGCGAAACTGGCCTCGGCGGCATTGTCCCACTTTCGCAACAGGAAATCCCGGACAATTGGCGCAAATTCCTGACAGTTCATCACTTACTCCTCAAAGAGGCGGCCGGCCGTTCGGCTTGCCATTTCTCCATTAATAGTGCCCTGCCGCGGTGCAGCCGCGATCGCACGGTTCCAATCGCACAACCCAATGCCTGGGCCGCCTGGGCGTAATCCATTTCCTCCAAATCGCAAAGGATAATTGCCTCCCGGTAAACCGGCGGCAAACTGCCGATGGCCCGGTGCAAAGATTCCAGAGTTTGGCGGCCGGTCAACTCTTCCAGAACGTGAGCGTTAACGGAGGGTTCGAAGGAGGAATCTTCGCCCTCCTCCAACGATAGAAAAGGCTGTTCGTGGCGCAGGCTGCGATACGTCTGATGGCGGGCCACTCCCATCAGATACGGCAACAGCATGCCACGGCTCGCCTCGTACCTCGTCAGGTCGGCTACCAGAGCCAGAAAAACCTCCTGTGTGACCTCTTCCGCGATACTTTCCGAGCCGCTCATCTGCAGGGAAAAACGGTAGATCCTCCCTTGATGGCGTTGATACAGGAGGGTAAACGAGGGTTCGCACCCGCCCCGCGCCCGTACCAGCAGCACCTCATCCGTCAGAGAATCAAGCCGCATCCGCTCCCTTCCGCCAAATCGCTAGCGTTCTATGAAGGATTGTTCTCGAAACCGGTAAAAGTTCCAGGATCTGAAATTTGACGCCGGGACATGCCTTTTTGGACGGCTGGGGGCGCGTATCGTACTGATTCAAACTTCCAGTACTAGATTGGCCGCTGGATTGCTACACTGGTGCATAACGTGCTTAGCGTTACAAACTTCGGGGCTTATCATGCAATCTTTACACAGTTAGGAATGCAGAAATTACTTTTCTTGCCGACTCGCAAGTAAAAGAATCTCGCTAGGCGCTCAAGTGCGCCAATTACAAAGATGTTCAGGAGGAAACAATAACAAATGACATGCCGGTTGTGGAAGCATCTGCTGCTGACATCCGTCCTGGCCTCGTTGGGATACGCCCAGGGCCTGGAAACCACGGCCACCAGAGACGATTGGGAGGAGATCAATTTCGAATTTGGCTCTTCCGTCCTCACCGACGGGTACCCCAGCTTGCTAAGGCTTGCCGAGCTTCTGAAAAAGAATAACGGCTATAAGGTCAAACTGGTGGGACACGGGGATGACCGTGGATCGGATCGATCGAACGATAAGCTCGGCGCCGCCCGAGCCAATGCCGTTAAGAATTTTCTTACCAAGTATGGAGTCAGCCCGGGCCAAATTGATGCTCAGTCTGAGGGAAAAAGAAATCCTAAAGTGCGAGGCCGCAATCGCGAATCCCGATTTATGAATCGGCGCGTGAACGTGACCGTGACCGATCCCACCGGGAAGGTGATTGGCGACGGCGGAATCGGCGAAGGCATTGAAGCGTTGCAAAAGGCTCTCGCCGCCGGGCAGAAAAAGCAGGAAGAGTGCTGTGATGCGATTTTGAAACGTCTGGACCGTCTCGACGAAATCGCAAGCCTGCTTCGCGATATGAAGAACGAGAATGCCGGTTTGAGGAAAGACCTCGACGCATTAAAGTCCACTCAGGCGGCCGAACACAAATCGGTTACCGAACAGATCAGCAATCTGCCCAAGCCGCTTTCGGCAAGCGAAGTTACTTCGATTACGGAACGGACGGCGGACGAGGCAATCAAAAAGAACCAGATGCCGCGATTCGCGCTGCTTGGTTTGAACGCGGGGCTGGATTCGGAGCGTAAACTCACTTTCTCGGGACGCGGGCGTTACTTCGCTCCGTTCAAGGAATGGTTCGCGGTCCAGGCGCAAGCGGAATACATGTACTTCCGCGACCGCAAAGAAGGGCAGTTCGATATCGGTCTTGTGAGCCGCTACAAGAGCTTCCAGGGCGGTATGTTCTCCAGCTTTAAGAACGTGCAAATCAGCGAGCTGAACAACGGCGGAACGCTCGGACAAGGAGCGTTGACCCTTGACTATATCTTCGGACGAGGGAAATTCGGCGTGTTCGGTACCAAGGCGTTCCTCGACAATGCTTTGCTGCGGACTCAGGCGCTTACCCGCACCCTGTCGGTGGAAACCATCCTCAAGGCTGTGGATCAGGTGGGTGTCCAGGCCACGGTTGGGCTCGCCAAGAACGTATATGCGGAAGGAAACATCGGGTATCTGAAGAGCTACGGAGCTGCCGACCGGCCAGGCGGCACACTGCGGTTCGTCTTCCCGATCAACCAATACTGGGCCTTTACGCTGGAAGGCGGCATGAATGAAACCATGCTCGGCAGAAGCAACAACGGACGAGTGGTTGCCGGTTTCCAACTGGGCAACTTCCTGCGTCCCAAGGAGTACAAGGCAGCTAATCATCCGGTACCAGTGGACGTGCCGCGCGTGCGCTATGAACTGGTGACCCGGCGCGTACGCACAGGCAACGATGCTCCAGTGGCGGACGCCGGTCCGGATCAACTGGGCATAACGGCCGGACAGGTTACTCTGGACGGATCCGCCTCGTTTGACCCGGAAGGCGACCCGATCACCTTCCAGTGGATCCAGGTAGCCGGGCCGTCGGTCTCCCTTGCCGGAGCCAACACCAGGCAGGCTACGTTCACCGCTGCCGAAGGGCAGACATATGCATTCCGGCTGACGGTGGCTGATGACAAGGGCGCATCCTCGGTGGCCCGCGTCAATGTCACTACCCAGCGGACAGCGCAGGTTCGCATCCTGCGGTTTGTGGCAGCCCCGCAAGTGATCAACTCTGGTCAAAGCGCCACCCTCTCGTGGTCTGTGGAGAATGCAGACACGGTGACGATTGACGGAATTGGAAACGTGGATGCCCGCGCCGGCACAACCAACGTTGCTCCGACGCAGACCACGGCTTATCGCCTGACGGCGACGAACCGCGCCGGATCGGTGAGTGAGACGGTGACCGTGACGGTGCAGCAACCGTCCGTACGCATCCTCTTCTTCACCGGTTCCCCGATGACCATATCCGCCGGCCAGGCTTCGACTCTTAGCTGGCAGACGGAGAACGCCGACAGCGTGGAGATCAGCGGAATAGGAACGGTAGCACAGAGCGGAACGCAATCGGTTTCGCCCACGGCCACCACCATCTACACGTTGACCGCCCGCAATCGATTCGGACAGAGCACGGCTCAGGTTTCGATTCAGGTGAATCCTCCCCCGATGCCGCGGGTTGTCCGCTTCACAGCGGCTCCGGTGGAAATCGTTGCCGGCGAGCAGTCCTCGCTGGTATGGCAGGTTGAGAATGCGACCAACGTGACCATTTCGGGTATTGGCGAAGTCGCCATGACCGGCAGCACGACGGTCTCGCCCGCCACAACCACCACGTATACGCTTACGGCGCGCAATGCCGCGGGCGAAGCTACCGCGCAGGCCACGATCACCGTGTTCCCGGCGGTCCGCATTGTCAGCTTCACTGCCAATCCGTTAATCTCCCCGCGTCCGGGTACTCCTGTCGTACTGTCCTGGACAACGGAGGGGGCGACGGAAGCCGCACTCGATGGAGTCGGCGCAGTCGGCGTCAACGGGAACCTCACCGTAACGCCCACGGTCGACACTACCTATACTCTCCGCGCCTTCGGCCGCCGCAGCTCGGTGATCGCCCGCGTGGACGTGAAGGTAACGCAAACGACCACTCCGGTCGACGCCGGACCAGTGGCCGATGCCGGTCCGAACCAGGTCACGACCCTGCAGGAAATCAAACTCGACGGAACTCGATCGGTGAGTCCGGAAGGTTTGGTGATCGGGTTCTCGTGGCGTGCACTTGGTCGTCAGCCGCTCCTCATTCTTGGGGCGGATACGGCTACTCCGACGGTTCGCTTCGCGCCTCTGGCATTCGGTGAGTACGTATTTGAACTCACGGTAACCGATGCGCGCGGCCGATTTGCGAAGTCCACCACACGAGTGTTCTTCGGCGCCTATTAACGGCTAACCTGACAGAAAGGCCGCTCGCTGATAAAGCGAGCGGCCTTTTTCTTTTGGTGTTCCCGGCGTCAAGGGCCGGTCGGTCACAAACAGTCCCTCAATGAGCAGCCAGGACGAGTTCGTGAGCGGCCTCGGCCGTCAACTCAAACGCGGAAACGGTATGAGACGAGGAGTGTCCCCAGTCCTGTATTTTGTATTCCACACGCATGTAGCGAATCGACGGAAACTCGCTAAGATCCAGGAGGTGACAGTAAGAGCCGCAATAGTAGCGATGGGGCAGGGTTAGGATTGGCCGCACGCCCCAAACATTCCCATCGATCGAACCCCACACAAAAATATCCAGGGTTTGCCGCTCCATCATTCGGGTAATTGTAAGTTGCAGTTGAAGCGGCTTGGCGATGGCTTCACCGAGCGCAACCGCTGGGCCAAAGCCAGAACCGGTTACGGCTTCTTTCGGGAAAACTTGGAGAGGTACCATGAAGACCTCCAACTACGGGCGTTCGGATACTGCCCTTACTATCGCATATTCGTCAGCGTGCCAGCGATCGCACGAATGGCGAACCTTTTATGGCCGTCAAGCCATCCCACACGGCGGTTTTCGTTGGACTCTAGTGCGCCAAGAGGTTGCATGCTCAAGGCCGCGCTTCGCTTGGGAACGCGGGAACCTCAAACTCTAGAACACGAGCTTCGCCCCGAGCATCGTTTGCCGCGCGGTGGACGAGACCGTGGCCCGGATACGGCCGAATGTCGCATCCGTGATGCTGACCGTCGGCGCACCAAACGAGGGTGTATTGGTGATGTTGGATAGATCGGCGCGCAACTCTAGTTTCAGCCGTTCGGTGATGTTGGTCTTTTTGTTCAGGCTGGCATCAAGATTAAAAAAGCCATCGCCACGCAGAAAATTGCGTCCGGTGCTGCCCAATTCCCCGGCCGCGGGAGCTGTATAGCGAGCCCGTTCTTCCGGCCGCAGGTACCAGATGAGGCCGCCCTCTTCATGAACCTCGCCATCGGCGCGAGTACAGCCGCTGCAGTTCGCAAACGAACCCGTCACGCTGGAAAAAGTATTCGAGCCCGCAAACACGCTGAACGGACGGCCGCTGGTGACGCGGAAGAGGCCGGACACCTGCCACCCGCCAAGCACCCGATTTATCCAGGAACCGGAATTTCCGGCGAGCCGGTGCCCGCGGCCGAACGGAAGCTCCAGCACAAAATTCGATGTAACGGAATGTGTCCGGTCAAAGTCCGAAAGGGCATAATTGAGACGCCGGTTGAAGATATCGAAGGGCGTGTTCACGGCCGTTGCGGTCGATCCGGACCCGGCTATCGTAAAAGCCGGATCAAAGGAGCGTGTGTCGAGCGACTTCGACAACGTGTAGCTGACCTGGAGCGATGCTCCCCGCGTGAAGCGCCGGTCCACCGTGGCCTGCAGCGAGTGATAGGTCGAGAAGTCATTCGAGTCAATCACGCTCAAGCCGCCCGAAAACTGAGGATAGGGATAGAAGAAATATTTTCCTACACCCGATGCGTTGGTGAGACTGGTGCCGGATTGCGGCTGCGCGGCAATCGTCGAAGCCAGCCCCGCCACTCCCGACAACGACAGATTGGCGGCGAACAGCCGGCGCACCAGTTGCGAACCCGATTCCGCTGCGCCCCGACGCGAATCGGCCGCGAAGATGGAGTTCATCAGCGGGCTCTCTCCCCCCGCTTTCACTGTCTTGTAGGCATCCACAAATCCATTGCGGAAGATTTCCGCCTGATTCACGTTATAAGCGCCCAGCAGATTGTGCGCCCGCCGCCCGATGTAATTCACCTCGAGTACTGTTTGGCGAAACAGCTCGCGCTGCACTCCGAAGCTCCACATGTTGGTCTGCGGAGTCTCAAAATTGGGGTCAACCACGGTGTTGTTCGCGTTGGAAAATGCCGTTGGCTGGCGCAGATCGTTGGGGCTGCGGGTCGGTTGCTGCAACCGCAGATCGGCGAGGCGCCCGCCAGCGGCGCCGAACGCCGTGTCCACCACGCTGGTGGTGCTCCCCGGCATATTCG
The DNA here is from genome assembly GCA_035526195.1 of Bryobacteraceae bacterium. Lineage (GTDB taxonomy): Bacteria > Acidobacteriota > Terriglobia > Bryobacterales > Bryobacteraceae > CADEFT01. The sequence continues at coordinate 6,644 of DATLCW010000143.1, read as the reverse complement.
GCAGTATCGCGGAGCTGATGAGAAATGTCGGCACGCGGTCGTATGCCAGCCGGTAGTTCCCCCGGATCGATGTCTTCGACGTGCCAAATGGATCCCAGGCGAAGCCGACGGACGGCCCCCAGTTGTTCCAGTCGTCCTTCCACAATGTCTTCGCCTCCTGCCAGCGCAACGTGTCGGACGCGGGCGCACCCGCCGCCGGCACGATGTTGGGGACCAGAAGAGGTTGATTGCCGCCGGCGCGCGGCGCCATACGCGCATCAAGCCGTAAGCCGAAGTCAATGGTGAAGGCCTTCTTCACTTTCCACGTGTCCTGGATGTAGAAGTCATACTCGTAATACCGGGAATCAAAGTCGAAGGTGCCGGCGACGAATTTATCACCCTGCGCCACGAATCCCTGAGACACGTTTCCCACCCGTGCCAGCAAGAAGTTGATCATGGTTTCCAATTGCGCGCGGTCATTGGTTTGGTTGATGCCGGGGGGCAGGTTGAATGCCGCGGGATCCACGGTATTCACCGTTCGGGAGTTGAGACTGACCTGCGGCGCAGTGTTCTGCCCGCCCACCGATCCTCTCTTATCGAGATGCTGCACCAGCCGGATGTTGGTTCCAAACTTCCACGCATGCTTCCCGCGGAACCAGGAAAAATTATCGACAAACTGGAACGTGCGCAGCTCGCGCGCATTTCCGAACGTCGTCGCCATCGGCACGGTATAAGGAGCGATGAGCGTAATGGCGTTAGGGTCCTGGAAGGGATTCGGGAAGTCAAACAGGTAGCGGCTATATCCGGCCACAAATTCATTGGTGGTGGCCGCGGTGGGAGTGTATCGCCAGTTTAGAGCGTGGTTCCGGGGCCGCCGGATGGTGTTCACCAGACAGGGCGCGCCGGGTACGTTGGGCAGCCCGCCGTTTACGCCATCGCACAAGGTGTCCTGATTTCCGCCATAGACGCGGTAATAGACATGGTTGCGGTCATTCAGGATGTAATCGAATTTTCCCGTCAGATCCCGCTGCACCTCGGTCTCGGTGGGGCGGAAGTTAAAGGTGCCGTAGTTCAACCCATCCCCGGCAAAATAATTGTTCGGCGTGGGCGTCTGCGCCACCAGGCCCGCTACAGTCTTATCAATGCCCCGGCGCGCCGGGTCATTGGTCACAATGTTGTACGTGGCAACGGGAACAAGAGGATTCCCGCTGGCGTCCACGGACGCTCCGGCAACGCCCGCCGGAAGATTGCGTCCGCTGGTTGCATAACGGAAAATGCCCTGCCTGGCGCTGTCGGTAAGAACAGTGGCGCTGACGTTCACCGAGCGGGCGGCGCGCAGATCCTGCCAGTTGCCGAAGTAGAAAAGCTTGTTGCGAATGATCTTGCCGCCAATGGAGCCGCCATAAATGTTCTGAACGAAGTTTGCTTTTCCCACATTGTTGATATTGTTCTCCCACTCGTTGGCATTGAGGCGGGGCGTACGATAGAACCAGAACAGATTCCCATGTAGATCGTTGCCGCCGGAGCGGGTCACCATGGCCACCTGTGCCCCTGAGTTGCGCCCATACTCCGCCGAGGGGTTGGAAGTGATGATCTTCATCTCTTCCACTGATTCCGGGTTCACGCGGATCGGGTTATTACCGATGCCGCCGCCTGCGGAAACCTCGTTCATGTCGATCCCATCCAGGGTGAAGTTCCAAGCCCGGTCGCGGGCGCCATTCATGTGGCCTCCGCCCCCCGTATTTCCGCCGTTGTTCATGCCGGGCAGTACCGCGAGAATAGCTGTGGGATCGCGCCGCCGGCTGGCGACAATTGGGATACTTTCCATCGTCCGCTGGTTAATCAGCGGACCGATGTTGGACGATTGCGAAGTCTGCACAATCTCCGCGCTGGCAATGACCTCCACCTGCTCCGTGACGGCGCCAACCTGAAGGGTCGCATTCACGGTCATCACATTCCCGAGCGTGAGCTGGTTGTTTTTCGACGAGAATTTTTTGAAGCCGGCCGCCTCTACCTCCACCGTGTACGAGCCGATCTGAATGGCTTCGAACTGATACAGGCCGGAGCCGGATGTAGTCGTGGAATACACGGCTCCGGTGGATTCGCTGGTTAACTTCACCGCCGCGCCGGGAATCACCGAGCCCGATGAATCGTTGACTGTGCCGGCAACCCGGGAGGTTGTACCCTGAGCCGCAAGGAGAGAACAGAAAGCCACCAAGGCCACACCAAGCCTGAAGCGCATGACGGAAACTTTAGCGCACTCATATTCTTGCGGCAAGCGGCGGGAGCGATAAACTAAGATCCATGCTCGTTACGATTCTGCTGTTCGCCGCCTTCCAGGTTCAAGCGGAGGATGCGGCCCTAAAAGCTCAAACTCAGAAGTTGCGCGCCCTCCTCCGGGAATCGCCGAAGCTCGATCTGCGGCGCACAGAGTTCGCCATCCAGCCTCCTTCGAGCGGGTGGGCTCTCGATATGGTCTCCTCTGTCGCTGTGGACGCCAAAGGAACGATCTATCTCCTCCAACGGGGCGAGAAGGCAGAGCCCGTGGTGGCCTTAAACCGCGATGGGCGCATATTGCGCTCCTGGGGCAAGGGCTTGTACAAGATGCCGCACAGCATTCGAATCGATCCGGCGGGCAATGTCTGGACCGTGGATGCGGAAAGCTCGCACGTGCTGAAGTTTACTCCTGAGGGCGTAAAGCTGTTGGAAATCGCCGTAGGCGGCCAGCCGAAGAACGCCAAGAGCCGTTTCTGCGGTACGACCGATATAGCGTTTGCTCGCGATGGCCGGCTGTATATTGCCGACGGCTATGCCAATGCGCGCGTGCTCGAGTACAGCGGGGAAGGTAAGCGTCTTCGCGAGTGGGGAACGCCGGGCACGGGCCCCGGCCAGTTTCATCTCCCGCATGGGATCGCCATCGATGAAGCGGGCGTAGTCTATGTTGCCGATCGGGAAAACGGCCGCATTCAACGCTTTGACCGCAACGGAAAATACATCGGCGAATGGTCCCACCTCGGCAAGACATTCTCCCTGAAAATCGGCGGCGGAGCCCTGTGGATCGGCACCCAGCCGCGCGACGAGCCGAACGGTTCCCCCGGCTGGTTGATCAAAGTGGATCGCAACACCGGCAAGGTGCTGGGGTACGTCGACTCCACCGGCCACCATTCGGTGGAGCTGACCGCCGCCATGGAATTGATGACCGGTACAAGGCCGGACAAGCTGCTGTGGTTTCGTCGATAGGCGGGCGCCCTGTGGTATCGTGGCCCTTCCATGAGTGCAAGCCGGCGTTGGTCCATCGTATGTTTACTGAGTCTGGGAATGATTATTGCGTATGTCGATCGCTCTAATCTGTCGATGGCTTTGGCCTCCAGAGATTTCATCAGGGAATTCCAGCTTTCCGATAAAGATCGTGGATTGATGAACTCGGCGTTCTTCTGGTCCTATGCATTTCTACAGATTCCCGCGGGATTTCTAGTGGATCGTTTTGGAGCCAAGTATCCCTATGCCGTAGGATTTACCTTCTGGAGTCTCGTTTCGGCGGCCAGCGCCGGGATCACCTCCATTTTTCAATTGGTGGTGCTGAGATTTCTCCTGGGGTTTGGAGAAGCGGTGGTAACGCCCTCCAGCTTGCGATGGATTCGTTTCAACGTGGATGAGAAACAGCGTGGCCTGGCGGTGGGGCTTTACATGGCCGGCACAAAGCTGGGACCGGCACTCGGAGCGCCTCTGGCGGGTTGGCTGATCGTTCAGTACGGATGGCGCCAGATGTTTGCGATTCTAGGGCTCGGCTCTATGTTCTGGCTGGTTCCGTGGCTGCTGATGGTGAAGAACAATGACCGCGAGTTGGAAGCGCAGGTGGTGAAGCAAAGCCGGACGAAGCCGATTCCTTTCCTTCATTTGTTCAGCACGAGGCTGATCTGGGGAATCATCATCGGCACTTTCTGCTACAACTATTTCGTCTATTTCTGCATGACCTGGCTACCCGCATATTTTGCCGAGAGCCGCGGATTGTCCCTGGGAAAATCGGGCGCGTTCACCGGGTTCAGTTTCGGCGGAATGGCGTTCATGGCGACGTTAGCTGGGTATATCGCGGATCGGATGATCTCACGGGGGGCGGATCCGGTGAGGACGCGGAAAGCATTCACCATTGCCGGGCTGCTGGTTGCGTCCACCGAACTGATCGGCGCCTTTGCGAAGTCGAACGACGTGGCGCTGACCTTCGCCATCGTTTCCCTCAGCGGCTTAGGGCTGGCCACGGCCAATTATTGGGCGCTCACTCAGACCTTGATGCCGGGAGCGGCTATTGGAAGAATTGCCGGCGTTCAAAACTGCGCTGCGAATGTTGCCGGGATTGTGGCCGCTACGCTGACCGGATATTTGAAAGAAGTCACTGGTACTTACGCCGCTCCTATGTTTACGGTTGGTTTCTTCCTGATCGCGGGCGTGGCGGCGTATATTTTCATGGTGCAGTCAAAGTATGTGCCGCGAGCCACCTCGTAGACTACTTCGTGTTTAGGAACGACCTCAGCAACATCGCCGCGAAAAATGGCGTTCCCTCGGCTCGATCCACCCCCACGGTCTCAGGAGCAGCGGTATGAGTATGGGTCGCTTGGCAATCCGGACGCAGGTGCGGCAGGCTGCCCTCGATCATGTGATTGACTCGGCGCGCATCGGCGGAGCGACCGGCAGCCGGAATATCGCGATCTGGTCCGCCCGGCGGCTCCAACGTCCCAGGCGCGCAGAACCTGCGAAAGCGGCGCCAGTGGTTCGTCGACGCCTTGGGCGGGCTGCACGTGATTGGGGCATGGCGGCTGATGGCGCGCGCCGCCGCCCCGCGGGCGCGAATGCGGACCCGCCACCGCTATCACAGCCAGAAATCGAACAGATTGCCGCCCGCCTACTGGGCGAGGAATGCTGGGAGGGTTACGCCTCAATTCCGGATCCATGGCTTCCGAGATGGCGGCGGCCCGGGAGTGCTTCTCGGAAGCCCACGGCACCGATGTAAGGCCGCTGATTCTCGCATGGCGCCGGGCTCGCGGGCTGCCGGAGGATCCGCTTCAGACGCTCGCCGGGTGAGCCAACGAGCTGCGGCCTCTGAAGGCTGCGCCTCGACAGTCGTGCCGCGGCGCTTGGAGGCCGCTCATTGACGCCGTTGCATGCCGTCTGTTGTAATCGCCCTCAAATGCGGGATTACGAGGTGATCAATGAAAACCTGCGCCACGCCCTCGCCGCATTCTCCTATGTCCGCGAGGCTGGGCATCTGGCGCAGCCTCCCGGGGCAAGCCTGGTTTATGCCGGAGTCCCTTTCAGCCTCTTTAATACCGCCCTGTTGACCGCCGCAGGCAATTTGGAAGAGCTCTTGAATCGCGCCGAGGAGTACTTCAGGAAACGCTCCGCGCCCTGGTCTGTCTGGTTCTGTGACGATCTCATGAGTGCGGAACACCGCCGCCATTCCCGCGTGACGCTGGCAACTCGGGGAATGAAAATGATGATGGATGCTCCCGGGATGATTGCCGGGGACCTCACCCCCCCTCGCGCCGGCTTGCCGCCCCTCGTGTGCGTACCCGTGGGAGACGAGCCCACCAGGGTTGATTTCAGCCGCGTCATGTCGGAAGCCTTTCATGTGCCGGAACACATGGCGCAGGAAGTGTACGGGGGCGAGCGGCTCTGGAAAGGCACCATTCGCGGATGGGTCGGATACGACGGCGCCGAGGCCGTCTCCACCACAGCCACCGTAATAGGGGGCGGGGCCATCGGTGTTTACGCCGTCGCTACCGTCCCGGGGCGCCAGCGGAAGGGGTACGGAGAAGCTTTGATGCGCCACGCCATCGGGCAGGGACAAATCGAATCCGGTCTCACCTGCTCCGTGCTGCAATCGAGCGCGATAGGGTATCCGCTTTACGTGCGTATGGGATACCGGCATGTCACCCGGTTCTGCGTATATGCAAAAGGGTAAGTATGTACGTGGCTGCGATTCGGGCGGCTTTAGGGCTGGAAACATCTGCCCTGGGCGGAAAGTCAACATGTTGTCGGGCTTAAGCAGCCATCGCTTAACACCGCGATCCTCGCGCCTCGATCACACAAGAAACTTTCAATTGACATCGGAGCGACCATCATGTCTGATGAACCCACCAACAATACGGAGGACTTTGACGAGCGCATCCCCGTCGGAATTGGGGGGCTCGACAACGTCCTGGCCGGGGGACTCCCACAGGGGCATCTCTTTCTAATCGAAGGGGAACCCGGAACCGGAAAAACCACTCTGGGTCTCCAGTTTCTGCTGGCGGGAGCGGCTAGGGGAGAGACGGGCCTGTACGTCACGCTTTCCGAGTCCAAACGCGAACTTCTCGTGGTAGCGCGTTCCCACGGATGGTCGCTCGATGGCATCTCCATCTTTGAGTTTATTCCCAATGAGGAGAGCTTGGACCCCGAGGATCAATACACCGCTTTTCACCCCTCCGAGGTCGAATTCCAGGACACAATGCAGGCGATTCTTAAGCAGATTGAGGATAAGAATCCCCGGCGGCTCGTCCTCGATTCCCTCTCCGATCTCCGGCTGCTGGCTCGCGACTCGCTTCGTTACCGAAGGCAGATCCTCGCCCTAAAACGCTACTTCGCCGGTCGAAACTGTACCGTGCTCCTGCTGGATGATCGCACCAACGAAG
>DATLCW010000133.1:0-8777 GCA_035526195.1 Bryobacteraceae bacterium | reverse complement strand
AGTTCGTACACTTCCGTTTCCCGCATATCAGGAAGCCTTCCTTTCGGTGCCAGCCGCCGCGGATTCGTTCATGACAATTCGAGCCCAGCGAACCATCAGTGATTCCTCTCCGCCATACCGATCCCGTTCGGCCAGGATGATAACGGCCGACCGGTAATTTGCATCGTCGTACCGATTCCTCTGCGGAACGGCGGACAACTTAAGCTTTGCTTGCCTCATCCGCCGCTCTCCTCCCCTTGCGCAATCTGCGCCACCGCCATGCGGAACTCATACCCCTGCCGGTCATTCTGCTGCAGGCAAAACTGCAACAGTTGAGGCATGCTGATCATGTAGCGCCCATCCGGATCCCGGCGCGTATTCCGGGCGAGCCGCTTCCCCTTCTGCCTCACCGCCGCGACAATCACTCGAATGTCTTCCTCGCTGAACGCATCCCCGGTTCGGGCGAAGAAATATTGCAGCGTTTCAATCGGTCCCCAGCGCAAGACTCCATTGCGCCCGAAACATTTTCGGTTCGTCATGTTCCCGCCCTTTTTTGTGAAATGCGCGCAGTGCGGCCTAGCGCGCGCTACAACGAATTAGTGGGCACGGGTGGCTTTACCCCGTGCAGCGGCTCTATTCGGCGCGATCCTCGCTCCTCTATGCCTCACCAGATGCGGTCTCTCCGCCCGGACCCGCGCGTAGTTGCTTTTTTCCGCCAATCGGACATGCGCGAGTTTGATTCAGGACGTTGGGACCCTACGATCTGGGAACACCCCCTCCCCTCCTGCGGGGGGGTGGGGTCATTTGATGCCCACCGGGGGGGGGCCTGACCGCCGCTTGGTCCACCTCGCGGCGCTGCCACTGTGCCCAATTTTGTGCCCACCCCCTGTTGAGCAGGGTTGCTATCCGTTATTCCGCTGCCCCCGCAAGGCTCGGTCCAACTGCCTTATAAGTGGCCACTTAGAGCAAAGGAGAGCAACTGGTAGCAATCCATGGTAAAGTGCTGATTTATCGTGCATGGCTGGCTACGAACCAGAAGGTCGCATGTTCGAGTCATGCCGGGCGCACCACCTAACCCCACCCACACTGCCGTTTTTCGTGAAATACTAGGCACATAGCCATGTCTCTGCCACTATCGCGACGTCAGTTGCTGGAACGCTCGTGTTTAGGCTTCGGCGGCATTGTGCTTGCCGATCTGTTGCATGCCGCACCAATTGCGAACGACTTGCGGGCGCGGGCGACACACTTTCCGGCAAAGGCTAAGGCGGTGATCCAACTGGTGCAGAACGGCGGCCCCAGCCAGATGGACCTGTTCGATCCGAAGCCCGAGCTGGGGAAGCAAGCCGGCAAGCCGCTCCCCGGCGGCGTCGAAATTCATCAACCGAACAACGTCAACACGCTGCTCGCCTCCCCGTTCACTTTCAAGAAATACGGCCAATGCGGGATGGATATTTCCGAGATGCTGCCCCACACCTCCGGCATCGTCGATGATCTCTGCTTCATCCGGTCCATGCATACCGAGCACAACAATCACCTGGAAGGTCTGAACATGCTGTTGACATGCAAGATTTTTCCGGGGCGGCCGGTGATGGGGGCGTGGATCAGCTATGCGCTCGGCACCGAAAATCAGAGCTTACCGGCGTATGTGGTGTTGCGCGATCCCACCGGCTATACAATTGGGGGCAAACAACTATGGGCCAACGGGTACCTGCCGGCACTATACCAGGGTGTTGAATTCAGCACCAAGGGCGCTCCGGTGCATCATCTCAATCCCCCGGAAGCGCTGCCCGCGGGAGCTCAGGAACAGACGCTCGGTTTTCTTGCCCGGCTCAATCAGCGGCATCTCGCCGCGCATCCGGGGGAATCCGAGCTGGATGCGCGGATCCGGAATTTTGAGCTGGCGGCGCGAATGCAACTGGAAGCCGGAACGGTACTCGATATCAGCGGGGAATCGGCGGCTACCCGGAAACTTTACGGCATCGATCATCCGCAGGCGGGCAGCTACGGGCTGCGCTGTCTGCTCGCCAGGCGGCTGGTGGAAAAGGGCGTGCGCTTTGTCCAGGTAACCACCAGCCCGGGCCAGCCTTGGGATCATCATAGCCGCATCAAACAGGACATGCACAAGATTGCAACCGAGGTGGACCAGGGTTCGGCCGCCCTTATCACGGATTTGAAGAGCCGCGGTCTGCTCGATTCCACAATCGTGATGTGGGCCGGGGAGTTTGGGCGGCTGCCTACGACGCAGAATGGCGACGGACGCGATCACAACCGCAATGCGTTCACGATCTGGTTTGCCGGCGGCGGCTTCAAAAAGGGCCTCATTTACGGGGAAACGGACGACTTCGGCTACAAAGCGGTGGTGAACCGTGTACCGGTGCCGGACATGATTGCGACCGTGCTCCACCAGTTGGGTCTCGATCATCACAAGGTGCTCTATCCTTATGGAGGCCGCATGGAGAACCCGGCGGACGCCACCGTAACCGGAGCGAAAGTGGTATCGGATTTAATCGGATGATACGACTCCTGCTGTTATGGATCACTCTCCCACTGGGGGCACAGAACGCGGAACCGCGTTTTGAAAAGGATGTGCTGCCTGTCTTTACGGAATATTGCTTCACCTGTCACGGGCAGAGTTCGCCGAAGCTGGGGCTCGATCTGCGGACGGCGGCTTCGGCACTGAAGGGCAGTCACAACGGGCCGGTGATCGTGAAAGGATCGCCGGAGGAAAGTCTGTTGTGGAAGAAGGTTTCCTCGCGCGCGATGCCACCGTCGTTCTACAACCAGAAAATGCCGGATGAGAAGATGGAGATCATCCGGAGATGGATCGCGGCGGGCGCGCCGTTCGATGCGCCCATCGGAGCTCCCGCGCAGGAAGCAGCGCAACAGCGGGCGCGGTTTGAACGCGACGTGGCGCCGCTGCTCAAGGCGCGATGTGTGCAGTGCCACGGCGACACCAAGCCGGCGGCCGGATTGAATCTGACGAGCTCCGCCGGCCTGCAAAAAGGCAGCGGAAACGGGCCGGTAATCGTGGAAGGATTCTCCGAGCGGAGTCTGCTCATCCGGCGCGTCAGCAACCACACGATGCCGCCGCCGGGCACCGGCAAAGTATTGAGCGAGCCTGAAATCCGCTTGATCAAAGAATGGATCGACCGGGGAAATTTCAGCGAACACGTGGCGGTTGATTCGGCGGAACGGCCGCTTACGGCTTTGGAATCCCCGCCGATTACGCCCGCGCAGCGGCAGTGGTGGGCATTCCGCAAGCCGGTGGCCGGGACGCCGCCGAAAGTGAAAGCGAAAGCTCGCGTGCGGACTCCCATTGACAGCTTTGTACTGGCAAAGCTGGAATCGAAAGGCCTCACATTCTCACCTGATGCCGGCGGTGAGAAGCTGATGAGGAGGGCGTTTCTGGATCTCACGGGCTTGCCTCCTTCTCCCGATGAAATCCGGCAATTCCACGAAGACCGCGCACCCGGAGCGTATGAGCGCCTGCTCGGCCGGCTGCTGGATTCGCCCCGTTACGGCGAGCGCTGGGGCAGGCTTTGGCTGGATGCCGCAGGCTATGTCGATACGACAGGCAAGGACTTTGACCCGAAGAAAACCGAATATGCGGATGGGATGTGGCGGTACCGCGACTACGTGATTCGAGCGGTGAATGAGGACAAGCCCTGGAACCGGTTTCTGACCGAACAGATCGCCGGCGATGAACTGGTGGACTGGCGCAAGGCAAAGACATTTACACCGGAAATTCGCGACCTGCTGACGGCCACGGGTTACCTGCGCAACATTCTGGACATCACGGCGGAGGACATCAGCAATCTGCCGGTGGAGCGTTATGAGGCGCTGTTCAAGCTGGTGGAGAAAGTCTCGAGTAGTACGTTGGGACTGACGGTTGCGTGCGCGCGCTGCCACAGCCATAAGTTTGATCCAATTTCGCAGCGGGACTATTACCGCTTTCTGGCCCTCTTTGCCACCTCGTATAATCCAACCGATTGGTTGCGGCCGCAGGAACGTTACCTCCACACGGTGTCGAGCGAAGAGCAGGAGCGGATCAAAGCACATAACAAGCAGTTTGAGGCTCCGTTAAAGGAGTTGAATGACAAACTGGCGGCCTTGCGTAAGCCTTATGAGGAACGTCTGCTGGATGAGAAGCTGCGGAAAGTGCCGGAGGAGATTCGAGCAGATACGAAGACCGCTGTACAGACGCCGGCCGAAAAACGGAACGATGTGCAGAAGTACCTGGCCGGCCGGTTTAATGTTCTGCTGCGCGTTCCGCCGGCGGAGATCGAAGCCCTACTGAGCCCGGAAGATAAACCAGCGATCGAAGGGCTACGGACTGAGATCCAGACTTTGGAAGCGCAGAAGCAAAAGCTGGAACCGATCCAGGCGTTATGGGATGTTGGCAAGCCTCCCTCTATCCGGTTGCTGCAACGGGGCAGCGCCGACGCGCCCGGTCCGCGGGTAACGCCGGGGTTCTTTGAGGTATTGACGGGCGGAGAGCCGGCGGATGCCGTGAAACCGGCGGCAGCGCGAGGGGCTACGTCGGGCATGCGGCTGGCATTCGCCGAATGGCTGACGAATCCGGATCATCCGCTGACGGCGCGAGTGATTGTGAACCGTATCTGGCAAGCACATTTCGGCAGCGGTCTGGTGGCCACGCCGGACAACTTCGGCAAGATGGGGACGGCGGTTTCAAACCAGGGATTGCTCGATTATCTGGCTGTGGATTTCATGCAAAACGGTTGGAGCGAGAAGAGGCTGCACCGGCTGATTATGTCATCTACGGCGTACATGCAGAGCTCACGGGCCGAACGTCTGGTGCAGAGCGACCCCGAGAACACGCTGCTCTGGCGTATGAATCTGCGGCGGCTGGATGCCGAGGCGGTGCGGGATTCGGTCATCGCGGTGGCGGGCAAACTGGACCTGACGCAGTATGGGCCGCCGATTGAGCTGGAGATGCGCCCCGACGGACTACAGGTGGTGTCTTCGAAGGAACCTGCTGCATCGCACTGGCGCCGGAGCATCTACCTGACGGCGCGGCGGACGTATCCCATCGGATTTCTCGGGGTGTTCGATTATCCGGTGATGGACACGCACTGCGCCCAGCGAACTCCCTCCGCCACTCCGCTTCAGTCGCTCACGATGATGAACGACGATTTTGTGTGGAAGGCCGCGTCCGCATTGGCCAGCCGGGCAGGGATGGACGTGGGGAAAGCGTATTTGCTGGCGCTGTCCCGAAAGCCGGCGGCTGGGGAACTGGAGGAGGCGCAAGAGTTCTTACGGGCGCAGGAAGGAACGTTTTTACGGGGCAATGAGGCCCCCGAGAAGGCACGCGAAAAAGCGTTCCGGAGCTTGGCGCAGGCGCTGCTGAGTTCCAATGAGTTCCTGTACATCGACTAAGCAGTGCCAACCTCAGATCGTGCACTTCTGTGCGGCGGTTCTGCTGATCCCCGGCTTTGCACTGGCCCAGCAGCCCTTCTATACCGACGATGCCGACGTCACCGCGCGCGGTAAGTTCCACTTCGAATTCAGCAATCAGTACTCCCTTCTGCAGCGGTCCGCGGTTCCAAATCTGCGGCAAAACGCCGGTGTTTTTCAGTTGAACTACGGAGTTCTGGAAGGGCTGGAAATTGGCGTCGACAGCCCACTCCTCACGGTTTTCAACGTCCGCGGCACAAGTCCGCTTACGGCGGTGGGAAATGGAGACACAAACCTCACCCTTAAATGGAATTTTCACCGGGAAAATGGCCGGGCGCCGGCCCTTACAGTGAGTTGTGCGGTAGAAGCGCCTACCGGTAACACGGCCCGGCAATTGGGCTCGGGCGTGATGGACATCGGATTCAATACGATCGCGCAGAAACACCTGGGCGAAAAGAACGTGTTGCGGGTGAACAACGGCCTTATCCTCTCGGGCAACACGCTGACAGGAGTGGTCGGATTGAAGGCACAGGGACTGGTTTATTCAAGTGGTGCGTCGATCACACGAGTGCTGACTCACCGATTATTGCTGGGCATGGAAATCAACGGCGCGGTGGCGCAAACGTCCGATCTCGGCAAAGCGGCGCTGCAAACGCAGGCCGGCGGGAAGTACACTCTGCGTGAAAACTTAACGCTTGATTTCGGATTCCTCGTGGGACGCTTCGCCGGCAGTCCGCGACTCGGCCTGCAAGTGGGATTCTCAAAGGACTTTTAAATCCTAGAGAGCTAGGATGCAGCAAAAGTTGTGCAATGATGAGTTACGGATCATGATATTTGAGCCATTTGCGGCATCCAGCAAAGGGCCCGTCGCCGGATGAGTCCCACGCCGCCAAGCGGCCGCGACCACGGCTCAAACATGCCACTTTACGAGCGCCTGGCTCGCGCACTTCATCACACTGCCCTTTTTCTTACCGACGCAGAGGGCCGCATTACGAGTTGGAATCCCGGCGTGGAGGAACTTCTCGGTTATACCGAGGCGGAGTGGGTGGGGCAGCCCGGCTCCATTATTTTTACGCCGGAAGATATCGCAAACGAAGTGTTTGTGAAAGAGATGCAGGAGGCCGCACGGGCAGGCGAGGCTGCCCAAGTACGATGGCATCAAAGGAAAGACAGCAGCATCATCCTGGTCGACAGCGTGCTTGCCGCCACCAGAGACGATGCGGGAGCAATCGAGGGCTTCTGCAAAATGCTGCGCGCCGCCACAGAAGTGAAAACCGCCGTCGAGGCGCTGCGCCGGTCTGAGGAGCGACTGCGGTTCGCTCAGGAGGGCGCCGGGCTCGGCATCTGGGATTGGGACATCCCGTCGGATACCATAACCCGTTCGCTAACGCACTACCGGCTTTTCGGGCAGGAACCTCAGGAAGGCACGGAATCCTATGCGGAATGGCTCTCCCATCTCCATCCCGAAGATCAAGGGCGGGTCGATGCGGAAATACGCCGCGCTCTTCAAACCGGTGAGATGGATTCAGAGTTCCGCGTCATTTGGCCGAACGGGGACATACATTGGATGCACACGCGCGGCAGAGTGTATTTCGAACAGCAGGAACCGCGGCGGATGATTCGAGTCGTTCGGGACATCACGCCGCAGAAAGTTACGGAACAAGCGCTCGCCGACAGCGAGGCCAGAAAATCCGCCATCCTCAACGCGTCTCTTGATGCAGTCCTCGTGATGGACGGCGAGGGTCTTTTACGGGAGTTCAATCCGGCTGCGGAGCAAATGTTCGGCTACGAGCGTGGCCAGGCAATCGGGCAGAGCCTGGCAGACCTCATCGTCCCGCCTCACCTGCGCGAAGCACACAGGCGCGGTCTCGCGAACTATCTCGCGACCGGACAAGCCTGCGTACTTGGAAAGCGCATTGAAATCGACGCCATGAGGAAAGGTGGAAGTGCGTTCCCAGTGGAACTCGCCATTTTGAGAGTGCCCGTGGAGGGGGCGCCGATCTTTGCCGGGTACGTCCGCGACATAACCGAGCGGAAACATATCGAGGAACAGCTAAGACGTTCGAACGAGGAGCTCGGCGATTTCGCACACGTGGTCTCACACGATCTGCAAACACCGCTTCGGACGGTGCAAGCCTACACACAACTTCTTGCCACGCGCTTTGGAGGAGAGCTCGATTCGGGCGCGAGTGAAATTGTCTCTCACATCCACTCGGGCACCCAAACGATGAACGTCCTTATTCAAGGGCTTCTCCAGTACGCTACGGCGGGCCAGGAAGCGCCGCGTGTTCCGGTGCCGTTGAATGAAGTTGTTCCCAACGTTACCGGTGTACTAGCCGCGGCGATCGCTGAGGCCGGCGCCGAGGTGATTTACAGCGACTTGCCGGTAGTCGCCGCCAATGCGGTGCAGATGCAGCAGTTGTTTCAAAATTTGATTGGGAACGCATTAAAGTACGCCGTACCAGGCGTCCCCCCGCGGGTCCGGATTCGCTCCGAGTTTGCTGACAACCGCTGGTGGATATCCATCGCCGATAACGGCCAGGGAATCGCGCCGGAGCAACACGAGCGCATTTTCAGGCCCCTCTCCCGCCTGCACGGTAGCGAGATTCCGGGAACCGGCTTAGGACTGGCTGTCTGCAAGAAAATCGTCGAGCGATTAGGCGGCGTGATCTGGGTTGAAAGCGAGCCGGGCAAAGGCGCTACGTTCCGTTTCAGCCTTCCGGCCGCAACACTTTTAAAAGCGTGCCCTCGTTAGACATTGGGGCGATTCCGATGTTCGGCTTACGCTACGCCTTTCAGGAGATCAATGCCTTGACGGAACGGCCGTGAACGTCGGGCAGCGTGACATCGCGTCCGCCGAAGCGATAGATGAGCTTCGAGTGGTCCAGACCGAGCAGCTCGAGAATGGTGGCGTGCAGATCGTGAACGCTCACCACGTTTTCCACGGCTTTATTGCCCAGGTCGTCCGTCGCCCCATAGATGAGGCCGGGCTGGGCGCCGCCGCCAGCCATCCAGATGGTGAAGCCGGCCGTATGGTGATCACGTCCGTCGCCGTTCCCAGTATCGGGGGTGCGCCCGAATTCGCCGGCCCAGATGACGAGCGTTTCCTTCAGCAGACCGCGCGATTTGAGATCTTTCAGCAGCGCTGTGACCGCCTGATCGGTCACCATAGCGTTGGTCTCGTGCCCATGCTTGAGAGCGTCGTGCTGGTCCCAGGTCCCGTTGTTGCCGAATAGAGAAGGCGGCGTGACCTCGACAAATCGCACGCCGGATTCGACCAGACGGCGGGCGCGCAGACACTGCAGGCCATACGCCCGCTTGTGTTTATTCTCCGCGTCGAGGCCGTAGAGCTTCTTGATCGATTCCGGCTCTTTATCGAGATT
>DATLCW010000130.1:0-23128 GCA_035526195.1 Bryobacteraceae bacterium | reverse complement strand
GGAGTCGCCGTTCAAGTCGGCGGAGAGGAGCTTTTGGGGGTTGGCCGGGATGTCGTAGTTGGCCTTGGTGCCGGGCGTCTTGTTGGCGGTGGCGTTCCAAACCTGGAGTCTGGCGCTATCGAGGGAGTACGAGCCGACGCCAACGCTGCTCGAGATGCCGTTTCCGGCCAGGTCGGTAATTAACGGATTGACCGCCGAAGTGCCGCGCGTCTCCGCCAGCAGCCGGTAGTTTTGGGGCGGGGTTGGGGTGGTTGGCGGACGACCAATGCAGTTGGTGAACACCTGCTGAAACTGCGGAATTGAACTCTGCACGTAGCTGGTGGTGTTCCCGGTGAAGTTATGCAACGTCATGCTGCCGTCGAGGAGCCGTTCCAGGCCCGCGAGCGAGCCCTGGGAAGTGTTCCCGCCCAGCATGGAAACGTCGGCCCCGCGAAGGAAGGAAAACGGGGGGCAGGTTGACGGCGTCGACGTTCCCGCCTGGGTAACGGAGAAACTCTGCCCTGCGATGGTGATCACGGCGCTGCGGGGAGCGCCGCTGTTCGCCGCTACCTGCAGCGTCACCGCCGCGCTGCCTGTCCCATTGCCTCCAGCCGGAGTACTGACACTAATCCACGGCGGCAACGCCGTCACGTTCCAGGTACAGGCTGCGTTGCTCGCGGTCACGTTCACGGTGACCGGGGCGCCGCCGGTCGCCATGGATGCGGATGTTGGCGTGATGCCGGTGCCGCACACAATCGCCCCGGCGCGCACGTTGTACACATACCGTCCGGCAACCCCGCCACTGTTGGTACTGTTGGCGGCCAAGCTATTTGGTCCGGTATTAAGAAATGCGCCGTTCACTCCCGACCCTGGCAACTCAAAGAAAGTGCCCGCGGTCCCGGATCCGTTCGAGAATCCGGCGCGAGCGGAATTTCCACCCAACCCGTTCGTACCTCCGCTTGCGTCGCCGGTTTCCCACTGGATGCTCGCGTAGTTCAACTCGATATCGAAGAAACCTACGCCGAGGTCGCCACGATCGATCAACACCAGTTGCACGCTGTTCAGCTTATTGGTTTTCGAGCTGTAGTAACCCACATCCACCCAGTTCACGCCGAAGGCCCTCCGCCCGCCGACGGTGTCCGTCCCGTAAGTGGTCAGACCGGAGCCCGTCCCCCTCGTGTCGACGTCCGCCCAAAACGGAGCGATCAGGACTCTCCGAATGGCAGAGATAGAATTCGGCGTGTAGCTGCTATTGGCGCTATCAAACGTGACATTTCCGTTGTTATTTACATAGATCTGGTTGTATGTATTACCAAAGAAGTTGATAGAGAACCCGAGCGGCGTAACCGATGCCGAACAATCGTCGCAGGCAGAAATGGGCGATGTCCGGAAGCCCGCATTGGCGCGGATCGCGCCGGTGATCGCCGAACGGGACCAGTCTCCTTTGCCCGCCTGAAGAATTATCAGCGTCTGCCCGCCGGCCGCGACGGTTCCGGCCCTCGGCCCGCCGGCGTCATTCGGCAAGGCGCGGAATTCGAACCGGTCTCCCAGGCGCGTGGCGGCAATCCAGCCAGAGTTGCTCTCGGCAACCCATCCACACTCCGGCGGCGCGTCCACGAGTACCGACCCATCGCCACCGCCGGCATCGAAGCTATGCAGCGCTTTGCTCAGCCGGTAGCGGCAGGTGGCCACTCTGCGTACACTGCCGCCTTCCCTGCCGTTACCGGTGAGGGTAGCGTTCCCCAACGTATCGACAGCCATCCGGACTCTGCTCCCAACCAGGGCTGAGCCCACCGGTTCGGAGACAAGCACGCGCTCGCCGCCCGCGCTCAGCTTCACTGCGAACGATCGCGCTTCCGCCGCGGCTCCCGCATGCGCCGCGTCGAGCGGGAAGTCCGGCGACCGGGTGATTCCGGCTAGATAGACATTTCCCTGGGAATCCACTGCGAGGCCGTGCGCCTCGTCGTCCGACCTGCCGCCTACCACTTTTGAAAAGGTACGCGTGCCGTCGGGATCGAATCGAGAGACAAAGGCATCGCGGCCGCCGCCAAACTCGCCACCGCGGTTGACTGGAAAATCGCTGGAACTCGTCCAGCCCCCGATCCACGCGCCGCCGTCTTCGGCCAGCGCCACCGACATCGCGGACTGATCTCCATTCCCACTCAGTAGACTCCGGTAGACCTGCTCGCCGCGGTTGTTCAGCTTGAGCAAGAAGGCATCGCTCCTACCACGCTCTTCCGCACTTCCGGCGAGGTACATCGCGCCTTCCCCATCCACCGCGATCCCGTTGCCCACCGTTCGCTCACCACCGCCGAAGAGGGTTCCGGAAACGCGCGCGCCGGCACGGACCTTCACTACAAACCCGCTCACTTCGCCAAGCTTCGCGCCGTCCGCCGGAAAATCCGTTGAAGCCGTCCAGCCGGTGATGTACACGTCGCCGCTTCCATCCACGGCCACGGCCAGCGCTACGTCATTGCCGCTGCCGCCAAGCAAGGTCGAGTACACCCATTTCCCTTTGGCATCGAGCTTTGCCACAAAGGCGTCCATTCCCCCGGTTCGTTTCCCTTCGGAGCCGCCGAACACCGGGAAATCCGCGGAGTTGGTGTGACCCACGATGTAGGCATTGCCTTCTCGATCGACGGCGATCGCCTTGAGAACACTTTCACCACTCCCACGGAGGTGCGCTGTGAACTCCCGCGTTGTTCCGCCGGCGTCGATTTTTGCTACGTAGATTGCACGGTCGCGTCCTCTCGCCAAGCCAGCCACATACACCGAACCAAACCGGCCGGCCGCCACGGCGGCGGGGATTTCATCGGGAGCGCGGCCGGCCTCCAGTTCCGCCGGAGCCGCAGAGGCGGGGAATGCACACATCAGCGCCATCCACATCAACTTATGAATCTGCCGCATGACTCCTCCAGGGGATCGAGGCTTTACCAGCACGCGCCGCCAGCGAAATCCGAGGGTGATGCTCACTCTCGAGTTCAGTAATCGATCCTAACCCATGCTGAGCCGGTTATCAATCGTAATCAACTGAAGAAACATGCCGGTCAGAGAAGACCGATCTGTTTTCGGAGAAAGTTGGGGCATAGGCAGTCGCCCGCGGAGTCAGTCTCGTGGATCTCCTCGCGCGGCTTTCGAAGCAAGCCCCGAGGACATCCCAGCTCATAACGGGTCTGGACTGACTAAGAACCGCCGGAAGCGGCTTTTCGGACGAGCCCGGCGCTATGGCGGTCAGAGAGCGTTGTGGTTGTTGCGCCCTTCCCCCTACTGAGCCGCGTTCGACCACGTGGACCAGGCTGCCTTGGCTGCATTGACGCTCGCTGCCGACGCGTCATATCCGGTATCGATGGTCTGGCCGCTCGCGGCGCTCAGGTATTTTCCGACCGCGCCGCGGTAGCGTTTGTCTGTCGAATCGAGCCGTCCGACCAAGGGCGCCGATGCCTTCCGATCACGACACCCGACCCGAATAAGGCCGTCTGCAATGGTATCGGCAGTCTCCCCATTGTTCTCGCGCACTAAAGCATCAACCAAGACTGGGCACGATGCGGTGCCCCCGAGATCTGCGAGTCCCCTGGCCGCATACAGCCGAACAAGCATCTCCGAATCCGACAGCGCCTTTGTTAATCCCGGAAGCTGATCCTTGCCAGGAATCGTCCCGAGCGTTTGGGCCGCTTCTACACGTACGTCCTTTTCTGAATCGGTCAACGCGCCGATGAGTGCCTTTAAAGAATCCGCGTCGGGGTAAGAACCGAGGGCCTCCGCAGCCTTCCGTCTGACGTTTGCTTTGAGACTACTGTCGTTCAGCATTGCTAAGAAACGAGGCTTTGCCTCCGCCGCCCGCGCCTTTGCGAGTGCGCCGATGGCCGATCTCACAGTTTCTGGATCGCCGCTGGAGAGAAAACCAAGAAGAATCTGGGCGCGCTGAGGAGATCGCACCGAACCTAGCGAGTTCATAGCCCAGGAACGAATTGATTGATCTTTGTCCTGGATGGCTTCCTGAAGAATTGTCACCGCCTCAGGCTTGTCGACCCCGTCTAATGCGGCGAGCACTGTCATCCGTCCCGTTCTGTCAAACTTCTGATAGAGCTCGGAAAGTGTACTCATCGAGCGCGGAGTACCCAGTTTTGCAATAGCTCCCAGAGCGGCCCGACGGTTCGCCTTTGGGTTGTTCGCTGCAGAGCGAAGACGGTCCAAAACCGATTCATCGACGAAGGGAAGGACCACATCTTCAGACGGCACGGCACCCGATTCAAGCAGCTTTAGTACAGGCTCGCGAGCCGCCGGGTCGGCGAGTGCGGCAAGTGCTTCGAGCGCAGCGTTTTGTAGGGCCGTGTCGCGAGCCGTTGCGGTCGAAATCAAGAACTCTGTTGCGCGCCGGTCCCCAAACTGGCCAAGAGCGACGATAGAGGAACGTCGAAGCGCGGGATGTCCTTTTGCATCCTGGGCGATCTTCAAGACGGCTTCGAACGCTTGTGTGTACTTCGAAGATCCAAGGCCATCGAGCGCAGCCACACGCAAGCCGGGAGACGGATCTTGTAGCGCAGAGACCAGAATCGGTCCAGCGTTGGTGCCCGCGTGGACTCCCGCCCATCGCGCCGCAAAGGCCCGCTTCCAGAGAGGTGCCGTACCGTCGGAAACGATGCGGGTCAGCGACTCAAGTGTCATTGGCACAAGAACGGCTTCCGCAAACTGGGTGCCGGCCTGAAATCGAAGGAGGTAACGGAACTGTGCTTCGGATCCTGCGCCGAACTGCAGGAGCGGAGAAACGACATAAACCTCGGCGAGCTTCTCCGGCTTGACAGCGACAGACAGTTGCAATTCTTCGGTGTCAATCACGAGGCTTCCGCCTGGCCCGCTCTGACCAAAATTCTCAGCAACCGGATACTTGGATCTGAAAGAGGCGATATGCAGCACCGCCGACAAAGTGGAATAGAACCCACCGCGATTCTCCGTTGTCACAAAGTCGATCAGCCCCATCCGTGCGCCGTCCGTCAACCGGCCACCACGAATCTCGACCACGCCGGCGAAGTCCTCCAGAGGCGGCACCTTGAACGAACCATCAATGACTCGCAACAATTCAGTCGTCGGCTCGTCTGCCCGGGATCGCTTGGCCGTCTGAATGACGTACAGGTTCTTCCCTGTCCTCAACGGATGGCCCGTCTTGTTCTCGATGGACAGCCTCCCCGAGTAAAAGGGGTAACGACTCGGGTAGATAGAGTTTTCGCCCGCCTTCAAACTTGCATTGTTCACGATCTTGCTTGCCCAATCCTTGAGCCACACTTCCTCGGGGACCGAAGCTGGTTTCGTCAGGGGAGGCCCAGGCTGAGACCGAACTGATTGGGCCGAGCAATTGGTCAAGGTTAACGCTAGGACAAGAACGGCAAGCACCATTCTGTTAATTTTTTTTGCAGTCACCGGAAATTTCTTTTCTTCCGTATCCATTGTCGTCTCTAACTTAAAGTCCGGAACTGCGCCACGGCGGCGGGGATTTCATCGGGGCCGCGGCCGGCCTCCAGCTCCGACGGAGCCGCAGACGCAGGGATTGCACAGATCAACGCCGTCCACATCAACCCCTGAATCTGCCGCATGACTCCTCCAGGGGATCGAGGCTTTCCAGCACACGTCGCCGACGAAAACCCAGGGTGATACTCACTCTCGAGTTCAGTAATAGATCCTAACCCATGCTGAGGCGGTTATCAATGGTAATCAGTCGATTGAACGGGAGATCAGCGGCGAAACACGACCTTGGCCGTGAGCACGCGCAGGC
The DNA here is from genome assembly GCA_035526195.1 of Bryobacteraceae bacterium. Taxonomy (GTDB): domain Bacteria; phylum Acidobacteriota; class Terriglobia; order Bryobacterales; family Bryobacteraceae; genus CADEFT01. The sequence goes on along the minus strand of DATLCW010000130.1, from coordinate 17,382 downwards.
TCAAGCCGGCGGTGGTTTCCAGTTGTTGGGTTGGAAAGCGGCGGATGGTCTCGGGAATGTGGATCAGGTAAAGCGCACCCGCCGCCTCCCGGCCGTCGGCAGTCGAGGCTACCAGACCGCTTAGTACTCGCCAGGGGAGATCCAACCGCTTCGCCGCGGGTGGCGCGACGCAAAGGCAGTACGAGAATCGCGCGGCAACCGGGTCGACGGCAATCGCAGCGACAAGGACGTGACCTGGAGAAGCGGCTTTCCAGGTCACGGGCGTGTCACGGCGGATGTTCAGGATCGGAGACGCAGGCCGATTTAGCCAATCGAAGGATGGCGGAAGCGGCAATATGGCGACGAAGGGGTTGACGTCGCGACCTCCGGAACCGCGCAGATAGAGATCGCCGCTTGTGTTGAGCGGCTGGAACTCCTCTTTGGAAGAAGCGGCAGTCTTCCAGAACAGCCCGGAGCGGCCAACGACACGTGGAATACGAATCTGATAGCGGCCATCGTCCAGGTTAAGAAATTCGCCACTGTCGAGTTCGATTCCGCTTACATCGGGGAACATCAGCGGGAGGAGGATGTCGATGGTGGGAGTCCCGCGAACGTAGCTTCGAAGCTGAGAAGCGCAATGGCCGGGAGGTGGGAAACGCAGCATCGGACCTGGCTGGAGAGTGGCGGCGTCGCCATCGAAGAAAGCCGAGACGATATCGACCGTGGAGGCTGCGGATCCGTTGTCCAGTGACCATTCGGTGCTGTGAATCCGGGCGGCAATTCCGGTTTTCTTTGAAAGCCATGCACTCGATGGCTGGTAGGCTGGAAAGCGGCACACGCCGGAGTTGGAGACTGCGATTGCGACGGAGTCCGGGAGAAGCCCCCCGCCGATAGTCACATGAAGCGGGACATAGCAGCCTTCGCCCGTATTGTCAGGGACGCGAACAGTGAGTTCGTGGGCGCCATTTCGGATCTGGCGGCGGGTGATCCTGACTTTGTCATTTCCGATGAGCAGTTCCACGCGGCCGGGCGTGGCGGTTACCGCGATGGTGAGACGCGCGAGGCTGCCAGGCTTGGCTGCCGAAGTGATGGAATTCGGCGTCGCGACTCCGTCCGGACTGATGTTGTCGACTACTGCCGGTGTGCCGGTGGGCACAGTAGCGAAGGCGAGAACGATGCCGGCACAGAAGCAGGCCCATCTTGTTGCTCCTGCCACGATCCGGCGAAGCCCCGAGAGTCGAATGGAAATAGTCACGGTTTCCGCATTACCGGCTCCCAAGATTAACGCGAGATTAGCACGAGATGCGCTTCCCTGCGAGTGCAGACCGGGGGAATGGGAATTTTGGCTGGCGTCGATTAGCTGGCGGTGGCGTGGGCGAGCCATTCCACGGGGTGGCTGCGGACGGTTCCGTTGCGCTCCGTGATGTCGGCCCACTTCACGTCGTCTCTGAGGCGGAGGAATATACCGAGGGTTCCTTGATGGGAGCCTTCGGCGAGCACTACTTGATCGCCTTCACGGAATGTGGGAATTTCGAACATTGGGTTCCTTTCAGGGGCGGAATCGGGGTTTGTTGACAAGCCGGGCTTTTTCCATTTTGGCCCGTTCGGTTTCTTGTTCTTTGGCGAAGCGTTCGGTTTCCCGTTGCGGCGCTTCTTTGTCGTCAAGCCGGGCGGCTTCGAGGATGGAAGCTTGCACCGGAGATTCGAGACGTTTGAGGACTCCGATGAGTTTGAAGCTGTTGCGGTAGGAGGATCGGATCAATTCAAAACGGTGTTGGGCATCTTCCCAACGGGCGAGAACTTCGTCCTGATCGTCGTAACGGGGGAGTGACGATTTCGAGGCGGCGGCGGGGATGGTGCCGGCTCCGTAGGTTGCGGAGATGGATTCCACCAGATCGGTGGGCGTGAGGCCCTCGGTCTCGTAGCGATCGTAGCTGACGACGATGCGAAACAGCTTGCCATCGTAGAAGCTGAAGGTTACGTCTTTAGCCGGTTCGGTGTGGGCAGAGGACCCAAGAGGCTGGGTACGCCAATCGAGGTCCTGGAGGAGGAAGGGGCGGCTTTGGATGACTTTGAGATGCGAGAGGTTCGCACCGGCCAGTCTGGCCGCCCGCGGCAAGTCCATTCCGAGTTCGAAGTTGCGGTATTTGGACAGGTCTCCCGCGAGCACTATGGTAACGACCGAACTCAGGAGCGGAAGGAACATGATGGGGTCCTGATTTAGCGAATCGCCACGGGGGCGCCGATAGCGGTGCCGATCACTTCACCGGAGATGACCAGTTCTACGCGGCGGTTTTGTTGACGGCCGCTGGGGGTGTCATTGGAAGCCACGGGCTGAGATTCGCCGAGGCCTTTGGAGGTGACGGAGCTGACGGCCATACCCTGAAGCATTAAGTAGTCGCGAACGCCGGCGCCGCGTTGTTCGGAAAGTTTCTGGTTGTAGTCGTCGGCACCCACGCTATCGGTGTGACCTTCGACATCAAGGCGGAGGCCGGGATGGCCGGAGACGATACCGGCGACTTTGGCGAGTTTCTCGCGGGCCGCGGGGCGCAGGGAGTGTTTGGCGGTGTCGAAGAGGACATCCGACATATTGACGATGAGGCCGCGGGCGGTGTCGCGAGTTTGAAGGATGGCGTTGAACTGCTTCAAAAGCTGGATGCGCAGCTCCGCCTTTTCGGCTTCCAGTTGGGCTTTCTGTTTGGCGGCACGGTCCATTTCGGCCTGATTGGCGGCGCGCTGCGCTTCGTTCTCCCGCTTCAGACGATCGGCTTCGGCTCCGGCGGCGGCGTTGCGGGCGTCGTTTTCGATTTTCAGGCGGTCGGCTTCGTTTTTGGCGGCAGCGATGCGGGCATCGTTCTCGAGCCTGGTGCGATCGGCTTCGAGGGCGGCGGCAGCCAGCCGGGCGTCATTGTCACGTTTCAGGCGATCGGCTTCCGCGAGGGCGGACGCGGTCTGGGCATCTTTCTCGCGGGTTAAGCGATCGGCTTCGGCCTGGGCGCGGATGCGGGCGGCTTCGGCTTCACGGGTAACGCGCTCGGCTTCCGACTGGGCGGCGGCGCGTCCGCTTTCGGCGCGGGTCTCGCGGTCAAGCGACTGTTGACGTTCGGCGGCGAGGGCATCTTCGTCCTGGCGTTTGACGGCGATGGCGCGGGCATCTTCGGCTGTCTGCACCGATTCACGGGCCATCATGGTGACGGGCTTCCTGCCGGCGTTGCGGGTCTGGTAGGCTTCGGCCTGAGCGAGACTCTTTTCAGCTTTTTGGAACGTTTCGGCGGCGAAACGATCGGCTCCCATGGAGCGGGCGATCTGGACGGCGTTGCGGGCTTCGTAGAGCTCGAGCGGCAATTTGTGATCGATTTTCAGCGCCAGCGGGTTGGCGAGGCGCTTGTACTGGCCGCGCTGCAACAACTCATATTTGGCGTCAATTTCCTCGATCTTGCCGCGGGTATCGGCGCGCACCACGTTTTCCATGACGATGAGGTCGCTGGGGCGGGAAACGGCGTAGTAGGGTTCGGCGGTGACGACCAAGCCGAACACCTGCAGTTCGGTGGTGACGTTCAGTTTGGCGCGGGTACCGTTGAGGAGGATTTCTCCAAGATTGGAAGTACGGCCTTCGGGCGTGATCGCCCACAACACGTAGGTGAGGTACTCCTCTCCATTCTTTGTTGCCGGCTCGAGGTTATCGAATTCCACTTCGATTTCGATGTAACCCTGTTTGCTCTCGACTTTGGCTTCGCCGTGAGCCCGGGCGAGGAGTTCGGTTCCGCGGAAATCGATCTTGGTGGCTCCGCTGCGGTGGCGGTAGTTGATGGCCTTGGCGGTACGAGCGGTGACGTTGACACGATAAATGGGCGTCGTTCCGGCGGCCATGCGGGTGGAATTTTCACTCTGGGGATCCTGGGCTGGCAGCGTTCCGCATACCAAGAGGACTGCGCTTAAGATTTTCATTTTGATACCTTGATTTCTTTCCCGCCAGATGCCTGGCTGGAGGTACACACCGGCGTTTCGATTCATTCCGGGAACGTGGGCGGCAGAGTTTTCAGGGCACGGTTTGCGCCAATGCGGGCTTTTGTTGAGCCGATTCACCGGACAGCGGCATTGCGAGCCGGTTTGGAGCAACCAGCCAAGACGCGGGTGACCGCCCATGGTCAACTGACCTTGCGCGGTCAGGCCCGATCAAAGATCCTTGCGGGAAATCCCAAGCTTACGCATCACGGCGTTCAGAGTGGTACGATGGAGTCCGAGGCGGGTGGCGGCGGTAGTGACGACAGCGACGCTTTAGCGAGACACGCGGATCACGTGCTCACGCTCGACTTGTTCGAGTGTGGCGCTGCCGGAGCACGAGAGCGCGCATGATGAGGGAATCTTGTCAATCTGGCGGTTCATTTTGGCGGCGTACTTTCGTGAAGTGATATCCTCGGGGTGATCGCGCAGCGGGGGAGTGGTGGTGCTGCATTTTTTCGTTCTTGTATTAAGCTGCGTCTCGCTTTATGCTCAATCCCGGCGGCCGGTGATCGGGGAAACGCTGCCCGTCGCGGTGCAAGGCATCTGGAATAATGGCGTGTGGCGGGCCGAGGTTCGATCTCCCGGAGCCGCCGCTCTAAAACTGCATTTTACCGGCTTCCACGTGGCGGATGGACGAGTCGATGTTGCGTCCGCTGGTACGTTCCGCGCCGACGGCCCTCTCAACGACGGCGATTTCTGGACTCCCACGGTGTCCGGCGATTCCGTGGTCATTGAGTATCGACCCGGCATTGGAACAGCGGAAGATATTCCATTTGAGATTCGCGAGGCGGCCCATTTTTATCCGCTGGGCGGCGGTAAACAGCGCGATCGGGCGCTGGTTCCCGGATGTCATGTCGACCTGGCGGCTCAGCCGGCCTGGCAAACAGCCGCGGCTTCCCTGGCTCTCATGGTCTTTCAATCGACGGACCAGGGGGTTCTCTATTGGACCATTTGCAATGGAACCCTTCTGGCGGATAAGAACCGCACCAACCGGCCGTTATTGCTGACCGCCAATCACTGCATCCGCACCGAGGAGGAGGCGCGCACGCTCGAAACTTTCTGGAACTTTCAGACCACGGCCCAGGCTTCGCTCCCATATGATAGTGGCTTTCTTTTCGGTGACTCGGGCCAGTGGAATCCCAGTACCTTACCCAACACTCTGCAGAAAGTTACCGGCGCACGCCTGCTGGCCTCCGTCAGTAGAGCCGAAGGGGACGCCAGCTTGCTGGAGCTTTCCGGTCCGCCACCGCCCGGCGCACGCTTCGCCGTCCTCAATGGGCAGGAGCTTCCGATGGGGGCCGCCACGGGTACCGTTCACCACCCCGACGGCTCCTGGAAGCGGATCGCTACAGGGTTTCGTGTGACCGCCGTTTCCGGGGTGGACGTGGACGTAAACATCGCATCCACCTTTCGTGCTTCCGACTACTTTTACAAGTCTCTGGAAACCCTCGGACTCACCGACTATGGCTCTTCCGGGTCAGGGCTGCTTACCGCTGACTTCCTGGTATCCGGCACCCTCAGCTATGGCCCTGAGCCTTCCTGTACCGACCCTGGAAGGAACGGCGTCTACGGCCGATCGACCCATTTCTTTCCCCGCTTTCAGTCCATCCTCAACAACGCCGCTCCGGGAGCCTGTACCGCGGAAATAACGGCGGCCAATCAGTGGATCGGATCCGGCCAAGCCGAAGGAACGTTCCATATCACGGCTCCCAGCGGATGCCGATGGGCGGTGGCCTCCGACTTTAAGCACATCCGCGTGAATACCACGTCTGGTTCCGGAAACGCCACGGTGGTCTACCAGGTGAGTGCGAATACCGATGCCTTTTCGCGAGTGGGTACGCTGAGCGTGATCACTGAACAGCACCGCATTGTCCACATTATGCAGCGCGGCGCTGTCCCTGTTCAAATTTATACCGATGTGCCCGGCAATCACCCCTTCGCGGAAGAGATCAACTTTCTCCATCGCAGAAATGTTCGCGCTTATGGGTGTGCGCCGGTGGGTGCCTTTTGTCCCGACGGGACGACGACTCGCGGGCAAATGGCCGAATTCATCATCCGCGCCCTGTTCAATGGAGACAACTTCACCGCTTCGCCAAATCCGTATTTCAGTGATGTGTTCTCTCTGCATCCCGCCTTTAATTATGTGCAGAAGATGAGAGAGATGCGGCTTACCGATGGCTGCACGGCTACCGCCTTTTGTCCCGATGAGCCGGTGAGCAGGGGGCAGATGGCGGCATTTATCGTTCGCGCTGTACAGTACCGCGATCTGTTGGACACCCGGGCCGGTTTCTCCTATGCCCCGGTACCGTATTTCACCGACACTACCGTCAATACGAGCATTTTCTTTGATTACATCCAAAAGATGAAGGAGTTAGGGATTACCTCCGGGTGCACCATTTCCACCTATTGTGGCGATGCGCCGAATGCCCGCGGCCAAATTGCCGTGTTCCTCACCCGAGGGCTGTTTGGCCTCCTGCAAGACCGTTCCAAATAGCGAGGGTGACGTAGAGTACATCCTTCATAGCTGGGTCCGAAACATCCCTCTCCGCACTCTGTCCCCTAGAGTTAAGGGAAGTTTTGTGCCGGAAGACTCACAATCCGATAAGATCAACCAGATTCGGCAAGAGAATAAGCACTCTGTCGAACAACTGCAGTCGTTAGTCGACGGCTTACGAGCCATGCAGGAGTTGGAAGACGAAATTCTCGATCGCGACGTGTCGGCGAAGAAAGCCCAATAATCGGGCTTCATAGAAATGTGGTGGAGGCGGCGGGAGTTGAACCCGCGTCCGAGAAAGCTCGACCTGAAAAGCCTACGTGCGTAGCCAGATTTTGTTGATTTCGGCAACCAGTTCTAAACCGGCAAACTTACCGGCCGCCTAGCCCGATTAATCTCGGCCTGCTGCTCCGGACAGAAGCTCTCGGCCTATCCCGCAAAATGACGTCCGTTGATGAAGCGCGGGCTCTTCACCAGGGGCGGCTACCTAATTAGGCAGCGTATGCAAACTGCGTGTTGGCAGTTTTGGTTTTCCGATCGTTTTACGGGAGCTCGGAACCCGGCACGCCTTCTCAAATTGACACTAACCCGTCGAAGCCGTTACGCCCCCTTTCTACCCTTATTGTACACCATTTCCCTTGGCAAGCCTTTCCGTGGCATCCTGGTAGAGTTACCTGAACGTCGACAAAATGCCGGCGACCCTACCCGATACAGCCACTAAAGAGAGAACAGAAGATGTTCTCACGCCGCTTTTTCACTGCGTGCTTCTGGACGATGACGAGCATACCTACGACTACGTGATCGATATGCTCCAGAAGCTTTTCCTGCTGTCTCAAAGTGAAGCCTTTCGCCATGCGGCCGAGGTGGATTCCTGCGGCCGCACGATTGTGCTCACAGCCGAACTTCCCGTTGCTTCCTACGCGCGGGAACAAATCCATGGCTTTGGAGCCGATTGGCGTATTCCCAAATCGAAGGGATCCATGTCAGCCATCCTGGAGCCCGCTTCCGGCTCGCGCCAAGGCGGCGGGCATGCTGCTTGATTAGCGTGCCTCCGGGTCTCTCGATGCCTGCTTGGCGCCGCTCGCCGCCTCTTCATTGCGTCCGTTTACGGCTTTGGTAGCCTTCTTCAGAGCTTTGCGGCAATGAAGGCACCGCTCGTAATCCGCTCGGGTGGAAAGATAGCAGTGCGGGCAGTGTATCTCCGCAAGATGTATCGTTTGTGTCTGTCCGTTTGTGCTCATGGTCGTCTCCTGTATCCTCGTACTTTCTATCCACCTGTATCTGCGACGCGGCCACGGTTGCTGCGAGTACATCCATGCAACCTGGTGGACGAATCCTAATACTATTTAATCGGTGAACGCGGCGATCCCTTCGATCACCCTGCGCTCTGCGGCCGAGATAGATCCGAAGCCGGCGAATCCACCGGACGACGCTGCAACATAAGTGCAGTTCTTGATCAGTTCACGGCTGTGTTTCTCGCGGTCCTCCGCGCTTAACGACTTTTGCCGCCGGCGAAGCGCGTTCATGGCCGAGGTCAGCAGTTCTCCCGGAGGAGGCGCTTCCAGCCACCGCGCCAACTGACGCCAACTGGCGGTCCCCTCTTCAACACCCAGCCCCCGCGCGATCTCAAGCACCCGTTCCGGCTCCCGATCCTGCAGGGAGCCGTCCGCCCACGCCGTAAAAACGAGTGGTACCAAGGCAATCAAATTTACTGTCTCCGCATTGAAGCCCTGCACTCGGAGGTCCCGCAGAGTGTCCTTGTCCGCGATACCGGCGGCGGTGGACATTGCTTGGAGTTCTTTCTCCATCGCTTCTTTTATCCGGCTCGCTTCGATCAGTTCCCGGTCCCGTCTAAAGAAAAATTCGTCCTCATTGGCCCGCAAATCGTTCGCTGGTTGCTTGTCTTGCATAATTTATTTCCTTGAAATGGATAAGCCGTTGCTAATGAATCAGCCGCCAACTCGGCTGCGACCAAAGGGAACGTAGCCTCCGGCGGCTTCTGGCCCACTATTTCGGTCTCGGATGATTCTAAATAGACGGCGGAGCCCGGTCGCGCGGCGCGCGGAACGATAACCGGGAAACGGGCTCGACGTACCCTATGCTGTAGAGCGGGACCGTTAAGTCTGGAGTGGGAACAACCATTACCGCCGCGTACAAGGCTGCGAACGTCCCGGACGTCGCTGACCCTTGCGTCTGGATCTTAACCAATGCCGTCCGCTCGGCCCGCAACGGCGAAGCCTTGCGTGCCGGGTCTGGTCGGTGTTGCGCGTAATACGATTCCGCTTCCACGGCACCGCCCAGAACCATGCAGACCGCAACCGCGAGGATGGTACGCCGGTAGTGGTTGGTTTGGTCAGTGCGCATCGTCGGCCAACACTCTGTAGACGCTGCTGCACCATAAAAGTTCCGTCGCCGTGTGGTTTCAGCTATTCTTTTCATGCCGGACTCCATCGTAAACTGGACGGATGGATTTATGCGCGACATTCGTGTAGCCGCTGTGCAGTTTGAAGCCCGGGACGGAGATAAGGACTACAACCTCTCGGTCATCCAGACCCTTACCCGCCAAGCTGTGGAGCAGCGCGCCGAGTTGGTCTGCTTTCACGAATGCTCCATCCCTGGATATACCTTTCTCGAAAATCTCACCCGGCCGCAACTCGAAGCCATCGCCGAACCGGTACCCCATGGCCCATCGGTGCAGGCCTTGCGCGACATCGCGGCAGCAACTGGAGCGACCATCGCCGCCGGCCTCCTGGAACACGACGGCGATCAGCTTTTCAACTGTCACGTCGTCGTCAACGGGCAAGGGCTGCTGGCCAAACATCGCAAGATTCACGAGTTTATCAGCGACCATATCTCCTGCGGGGACCGGCACACGGTGTTCGAGGCCTGCGGCGCAAGAATCGGCATTCTGACCTGCTATGACAACAACCTGCCGGAGAATCCCCGCCTCACCGCCATGATGGGTGCCGAAATCATTCTGATGCCTCACGTCACCGGTTGCCTGCCTTCCCCGATGCCCGGTCGCGGCGTGGTGGACCCGGAAGTCTGGCATAATCGGGAGCGCGATCCCGTCCGCTGCCGCCAGGAATTCGATGGCCCCAAAGGCCGTGGCTGGATCCTGCGATGGCTTCCCGCGCGCGCTTGGGAGAACGGCGTCTATGCGATCTATTCGAATCCGATCGGGATCGAAGGCGGCACGGTGAAGCCCGGAGGATCCATGATCCTTGATCCTTACGGGGAGGTGCTCGCGGAATGCCGGACGCTGGGCGATGAGGTGGTGGTCGCCTCGCTGGTCCCGGAAAAATTAACGCTCGCCTCGGGTGCGTCTTATATTCGCGCGCGAAGACCGGATCTCTACGCCAGAATGGTTGAGCCAAATCCCAGCCTCAGCCCGCACAAACGTCCGGAAGTGTATTGGAAAACGATTCGTAAAGATTAGTTTGGCGCGGCCGCAAACCGTCAATCACACGCCCCGCATATCAATAACTCCTTTCGCCTCTTACAGAAGTGTGGATGACTCCCAAAGAGCAATTTACACGGCTATAGGATGAGGCCACAACCGGCGTCCACGCCGGTGGAGAGGAGTTAAAAAATGGATCAAAGTCCCCCCTTGTGGCCTCCCGCATTTCCCCCGAACTGGTTCTGAAATAAGGAATTAAAATAGGGTCGTTTTTGGGTGTTGACACGCCCTGGCAAATCCTACAGGCTATCCTAGGGGCGCGAAGTCTCATGCCCCTGGGAGTTTCTATCCGCTTTTTTGCGTGTGCCGTCGGGATGCTGATCGAGATTGGCAGTGTTAGCCCTTCCCGTTCTCTTTCCCTCTTGTATGAGGAGCCATTCCGAATTGTCCAGGATTTTAGCCGGCGGGAGCATTGGAAAAAAATGGCTCTGCGCGCGGAAGAGGTGTCGGAATTCGCCGCCCGCAAAGGCCATCTGCGCCAGGCGGCCGTTTTTGACAACCTCGCTTGCCGGGCCTGGCATGCTCAGTTTCACTATGGCAAGGCGCTGCGCGCGGGCGTCCGGGGCCGCCAGCGCGCTGTCCAAACCAGGCATTGGGCTGCCGCTGCCTACAACGCCCACTGCGTCACGCGCGTGTACTACGACCTTTCCAGCTACCGTCCCGCCGTCGAATCGGCGGCCGAAATGCTCGAATATACAGCCCGGGTCCGGCCCGCGCCAGGAGTTCCGGAGATGCGCCTGCTCGCCGGCAATGTCCTCGTGCGAGCCGGCAGGATCCCCCAAGGGCTACGGGAATATGAAGCGGCACTCGCCGCAGCCCCAAAGGGAAATTATTCACTGATCTCGCTCATTGAAGACCAGATCGGCATGCTTCGCATGAACGATGGAGACGGCGTTGACGCAGAAGCTCATCTCCTGAAGGCGTTTCAAATTCGAAAGGCGCACGCGCCCGCCTCGGTCGGATGGTCGTACAATTCCCTCGGATTGCTCGCGCTGGCAAAGGGCGACCCCGCGAAAGCCTTGCCGCTTTTCAACAACCTGATCGACGCCCTGCCCACCGGCATGTGGCCCACCCTTCCACACTTCGGCCGCATGCGGGCCCACTACGCGCTCGGGCAGTTCCGGGAAGCTCTCGCGGATGCGCGGCAAGCTTTGGCGCTGAGCCGGGCGTTGCGGCTCCATCATCCCTTTGGCGATGAGATGCAGATCGGAGCCGAAGGAGCAATCCAGAATTTTTTTTCGCTCTACGTGGATCTTGCCGCATCGTTGCAGGAGCCTGAAGAAGCATTCCTGGCCGCTCAGGAAAACCGTGCCGCCAGTCTTAGAACGCGAACCGCAGCCGACGAAGCCTGGCGCTCGCGCCTCCCGGAGGCTTATTGGGAAAAGCTGACCGAGACGCGCCAGCAGGAAATGCTTTATATACGGTCGGGAGGCCGGAACTCCCCCGAAAATCTTCGCAGGCTCCGTCTGCAACTCGCGGAAATGGAGTCTTCCGCAGGGCCCGAAGCCGTCGCCGTCCCCTCGTCGATGAAGCGCCTCCGTTCGGCGCTTGAACCGGGCGAGACCCTGATTGGTTTTCACCTCGGAGACCGGCAGTCCTGGCGCTGGGAAGTGGATGCCCGCGAAGTCACGATGAGTGTACTGCCGCCCCGGCGGATGATCGCCGGCCTGGTGCAAGCCTTCCGCGAATCCGTGGAACAGAGTCGTCCCGATCATATCGAACTGGGCCTGAAACTTTACAATGTGCTGTTTTCCAAAACAAACCCAAGCCCCAAATTGTGGACGGTCGTACCCGATGAAACTCTGTTTGCGCTCCCGTTTTCGGCGCTGGTTACCAGCGTCGCAGCCGCCAAACCTGTTTATCTCGCCCAACTGCGAGCAATACGCCTCACTCCCACCGCATTCTTTTTCTCAGTTGCCTCCGCTCCTTCCGGCGGACATCTTCTGGCGGTAGGCGATCCGATTTCCAACCGCGCCGACCCTCGCTGGAAGCCGGACTGGAGCCGCCGCCTGCCCTCCGAACCCGGCCCGATGGAGCTGGCGAGACTGAGTGGCACGGAAGTGGAAATGGATCGCTGCCAGCGGATCCTGGGCGGAAAGTCCTTGCGGGGAGCAGACATTACAATGGAGGCGCTGCGAACCGAGCTGTCAGCCAAACCTCGAATCCTGCACTGGGCGACCCATATTTATCAATCACCGGGCGCGGACCTCTCTCCAGTCATCAGCCTGGGCATGTCCCGGCGCGGCGAGATTGAGGTCCTGACGGATGCCGACATCGCTGTGCTTCCTTACGTACCACCGCTGGTAACTCTTAGCGGCTGCGGCTCCGGCCGGGGGAGGTTGGCCCCCGGCACAGGGTTGCTTGGGCTCACTCGCGCCTGGCTGATGGCGGGAAGCCAGGCGGTCACGGCCACTTTGTGGCCCGTTTTGGATGATGACGGTTATTTCTTCCAGGCTTATTATGAATTTCTTCAGGGCAAACCGGCCGATTCACCGGCTCGCGAGGCGGCTTATGCGCTGCAACGTGCTCAAATTGAAATCATTCAGCAGAAAACAGTACGGAGTAGGCCAACTACTTGGGCGGCCTATTTCGTCATAGGTGCAATTTAGTAAAAAGAAGTATTGCGCCCCTTCTATTACTGGTTATAATACTGCTAGTACCCCTGCACGTTATTGCCTCTCTTTGATCGAAGCTCGCCTGCTTCCTTTCGTCTGAGATGCCTGTCCTAGCCACAGACAGGAGTCCGGGATTCCCGTTTTCCGGTTGAGAATAATTCAACCAGGTTCCCACTTAGATTGTTCCAAGCCTAAGGTGGAAGTCCCGATTCGGAACCGTGCCGTTCTCAGCAACGGCTCGAAAGGATGACGTGTGCCCATGCTCACCACCCAAATCATGAATGGGCGGCCGCGGCCGCCGACGGAGGAAAATGACGGCGAAAATGTATGCGCCACCGGCGGCCCGGCTTCGAGCGAAGCTGCCCTCTCTCGTCTCGAGATCGATCTGCATGAACTGGTAGACCGGATCCGTGCGGGCGACCCGAGCGGAATGGAGGATCTCTATCATGTGTTCTCCCGGGGCGTCCGCTATTATTTGTGCCGCCAACTCGGATCCCAGGAAATCGATGATAAAGTGCACGACACCTTGGTCATCGTCGTTCTGGCTATTCGCCGTGGAGATTTGCGCGACCCCGAACGCTTACTGGGATTCATGCGGACAGTGGTGCGCCGCCAGGTGGCCGCCCATATCGACAATGCGGTCCACACAAGGCGGGACATGATTGACCTCGAGACCGGCGCCGCTCTGGCCCTCGCCGCCAGCAATCCGGAATCGACCGCCATATTCCAACAGAAGGCCGAATTCATGAAGAAGGTTTTACTGGGAATGCCGGAGCGGGACCGCGAGATCCTGACCCGGTTCTATCTGGACGAGCAGCCCCAGGACCAGATATGCGAGGAGATGAGTCTGACCGGAACGCAGTTCCGGCTGCTCAAGTCGCGGGCCAAGACGCGTTTTGGAGAACTGGGAAGGAAAAAGCTTTCTCGAAAATCGATCCGTGCGGTTTTTATGAGAAATTCTTTGACGGCCTAGCACTACATTGACATCACTACCATGGCGGCGGTTCGAGCCGGTGGGGAAAGAAGGTCCTGTTACGGATGAATTTCAACGAGCATATTGGCGATGCCGAGTTGGAAGCTTACATCATGCATAAGCTGCCAGAGGAGGATATTGACCGGCTGGAAGAGCACACGCTAATCTGCGATCGCTGCCGTCGCCAGTTGGAGCAAACGGAAACGTTCATTCTCTCGATGCGAGCCGCGGCCCTGAATATCCGTCAGGACGAAAGGGTGTCGCAGCCCACGTCGCTTCCCTGGTGGCAAAGAGCCTTGAGACCAGTGATGGCAAGACCGGGCTTGGCCGTCGCAGGCGTAGCCGTAATTGCTACTCTGCTGTTCCTCCCTTTGAGGCCGGACACACCGCTCGCGTACCATGAACTCTACCTTCGATCTCTGCGAGGCGTGGAAACGGAAACCGCGCCCTCGGGCAAGCACGTACGGTTGCGCCTCCGGCTGGATATCACCGGCCTCCCCTCTCCCGATCTCTACAAAGCAGCCGTGTTTGATAGCGCCGGGCGTTCTCTCTGGGAAACGTCGATCTCGCGCTCGAGTTCGTCCCTGGAAGTCGTCGTAAGCGTCATTCGCGGGCTCCCTTCGGGCCTTTATTGGGTGCGCCTCTCCGATGCGCTCACTGGGAAGCTTCTGCGAGAATACCAACTTCGCGTAGGCTGAGCCCGTCATCGTTAGCTAGGTTGCCTGGCTCCCTGAGGGAATTCCATATAATAGATCGATAGGGTGCATCCCGGTTCCGGAAGTGAACTTTTCCCCCGCCAAAAGCGTCTGATCGCTTAAGGGAGCCGCTCCAACTGTGAAAACCAGGACCAAGATCATTCTCGGTGGGATTCTGCTGCTTGTTGTGGCCGGCGGCGCCATTGGCGGCTACCAGTACAGCCAAAAGGGAATCGTCGCCGTACAAACCGGCAAAGTGGTCCGGCAGGACCTTACTTCTCTGGTAACCGCATCGGGTGAGGTGAAACCGCGTAATTACATTAACATCGGCACCAACGCCATGGGCCCGTCGCGAATCACAGACATTCGCGTCGCGGAAGGCCAGCATGTGAAACAAGGCCAGATTCTAGCCAAACTGGAGTCGGTGCAACAGGAGGCCGACATGGCCGCCCAGCGCGCCACCGTGAGTTCGGCGGAGGCGGATTCCACCGCGTCCGAAGCTTCGCTGCTTGCCGCCGACGAAAACATCCGAACCGCGGAAGCCACGGTCGAACGGGCAAAGGCCGATCTCGACCGCGCGCGTACGTTTTTCGAGCGCGCCAAACAACTCTGGAATGATAAATTGATTTCCCGCCAGGAATACGATCAGCGCAGCAGCGAACTCGCCGCCTATCAGGCCGGCATCCATGAATCCGAGGCCCGGCTGGCACAGGCAAAGGCTCAGCGCGCCCAGACGGCTGCCAGTCTTACCTCGATGCAACGGCGCGTCACGTTGGCGCAGGCGAATCTTCGCCGCTCGGCCGATGTGCTCCAGCGGACGATGGCCGTTTCACCGATTGACGGCGTGGTGACGAACCTCCCGGTTCGTGTCGGAGAAACGGTAGTGCCTGGAATTCAGAACTCCGCTTCCAGTCTCATTATGACCATCGCCGACATGTCCCTCATCACCGCCGAAGTCAAAGTGGATGAGACCGACATTGTGAACGTCAAGCTCGATCAGATTGCGGATGTTACCATCGACGCGATTCCCAATCGCACCTTCCAAGGGCATGTCATCGAAATCGGCAATACCGCCATTCTCCGCTCCACCGGTTTGGCCGCCAGCCAGAGTGCTATCTCCAGCCAGGAGGCAAAGGATTTCAAAGTGGTTGTGGCCATCGATAATCCGCCGGACGAGATTCGTCCCGGTCTTTCCTGTACGGCGAAGATCGTCACCGCCACTCGCCCAAAGGCCCTTAGCATTCCCATTCAGGCTCTTACCGTCCGCCAGAAAGGGGACTTGGAAGTCCTCCCCAATCACGGAAAAACAGCAACCCCGGCAAGCGACCCGGTTGCGGAGAAGGCGAACAAGGAAGAGATCCAGGGCGTTTTTGTGGTGAATCAGGGCAAAGCGGTGTTTCGCAAAGTGGAGACTGGAATCACGGGCGCGACCGATATCGAAGTACTAAGCGGATTAAAGGACGGGGATGAGATCATCACCGGCTCCTACAAAGTGATTCGCACGATACGCAATGAGGCGAAGGTGAAGGTCGAGAACACCCGCGGGCCTCTGAAGCTGGAATCGTGAGCCGGTGTATCATTAGGGAGTTGAAGGACTGATAGAGAAACATGCCACAGGCTGTCCGTGAAAAAGCAGAGCGCGGGGCGCAACTCAAACTGAATGGAATCGTCATCCGCACCTACGATTTGTGGAAGACTTACATAATGGGCGATCAGGAGATCAACGCCGTTTCCGGCGTCGACCTTGAGATCAAGACGGGCGAATACGTTGCCATTATGGGTCCGTCGGGCTCCGGCAAATCCACGTTGATGAATTTGATCGGATGCCTCGACACTCCAACCCGGGGCGATTATTACATCAACGGGCGGCTGGTCAGCGAAATGAATGACGATGAACTCGCGTCCATCCGCAACAAGGAAATTGGATTCGTCTTTCAGACGTTTAACCTGCTTGCCCGCGCCACCGCTCTCCATAACGTGGAACTGCCGCTGATCTATGCGGGTTTGTCCGCGGAAGCCCGCCTCGAACGTGCCAAAGCTTCATTACAGAGCGTAGACCTCGCGCGACGCATGTATCACAAGCCGAGCGAGTTATCCGGAGGCCAGCGTCAGCGCGTCGCCATCGCCCGGGCTCTGGTGAATAATCCATCCATTCTGCTCGCCGATGAGCCCACGGGAAACCTCGACTCAGCCACCGGCGTGGAAATTATGGGCCTGTTCGAGCGGCTCCATCAGCAGGGCAACACCATTGTTCTGGTGACGCACGAGCCCGACATCGCTATGCACGCGCATCGCGTCGTGTACGTGCGCGACGGTAAAGTGGCGAAGGACGAAAAGATCAAATAGCGGCGCTCGCTACCGCGCGCGATTGCCGGCGGTCTTCCGGTGGCGCTTGCAGGGTATAATGGTCCGACCAGATCTGTCCTGACAGCCATGCATCGCCGCGACTTCCTGCAAACCACCGCCGCCCGCTGCCTCGCCGCCGGCGCCTCGTTCTCTCCGGCCGGGGCCCGATTTCTGTCGGCCCAGGAGCAGCAGGCGCGCCGCGGCATGCCGCCGCTGAAGATCACAAAAGTCCGCTCCGTCCAGACGCGGGCCAACTCCGCTTGGACCATCGTGAAAATCGAGACGAGCGAGCCCGGTCTCTACGGGATTGGCTCCGCATCGGATCTTTTCCGCCCTGGTTCCGTTCCGCCCGCGGTGGAGGTGCTGGCACAAGGTATTCTAGGGCGCGACCCGGATGAAATCGAGGATATCTGGCAAACGAACTACATGAGTTCTCTATGGCGCAACAATGCCACGCTGAACGTGGCGCTTGCCGGTGTGGATTCCGCCTTATGGGACCTCAAGGGCAAGCGCGCCAACATGCCGCTTTACCAACTGCTGGGCGGGCGCTGCCGGGTGGCGGTTCCCGTCTACGATCATGCGCATGAGGGCAAGACGTTTGAAAGCGTGGAAGACGGCGTCAGGAAATCGATGGAGAAGGGCTTTTCCCATATTCGCGTACAGCTTGGCGGATATGGCGGCGGCGGCTTTATAGAACCTGGTCAAGGCGAGCGTCCGCGTGGAGGGCCGAAGGGCCGAGTGTTCGACGAGGAGTTGTATATCGAAACGATTCCCCGGCTGTTCGAACATCTCCGCAACAAGGTGGGATTCGGCCC
>DATLCW010000200.1:0-52300 GCA_035526195.1 Bryobacteraceae bacterium | reverse complement strand
CGCCCGCTGCCACGATCACAAGTACGATCCCATTCCCCAGCGCGATTTTTACCGCCTGCAGGCATTCTTCGCACCGATGCGGGTGGACGACCGTCCCGCTCCGTTTATCGACGCCGAGCATCCCAAACAGATGAAGGCGGAGATGCGCCGTTACGAAGATGAATCCGAAGCGGCGGCCGAAGCCCTTAAGAAAGTGGAAGAACCGTTAAAGGCAAAGTACGCCGCTGCGAAGAATCTGAAGACCGGCGACAAGAAGGCCAACGAATTCGCAGCCGCGTTGAAGAACGCCAAGGATCCCCTATTCTCCGAACAGGAGCGGAAGGATTGGAACTCAGCCACCAGTAACGCCCGGCGCACGCGGGAAAGCGCGGAGCGCTACCGGCCCGTGGCCTACGCCGTTTCCGATGTGGCGCCGCCGCATGTGCCCGAACTGGCGTCCACTTATGTGCTGGCCGGCGGCGAATTGGCCAATCGCGGCGAGAAAGTGGAGCCTGGTTTTCTCCAGGCCGTGACCGGAAAATCGGAACCCGCGAAAATTCCATTCGCCGGAGGTAGTTCCGGCCGCCGCACCGCGCTTGCGGAGTGGATTGCCTCACCCGAAAATCCGCTCACTGCCCGTGTAATGGCCAATCGAATCTGGATGCATCACTTCGGGGAAGGGATTGTGCGCACCCCCAGCGACTTCGGCATCAACGGCGACCGCCCCACGCATCCCGAGCTTCTCGACTATCTGGCGACACAGTTCACGGGGCAGAAGTGGAGCCTCAAGGCAATGCACAAGTTGATTCTGCTCTCCAACACCTACCAGCAGTCAACCGGTCATCCCGAGTTTGCCAAAAACACCGCGGCAGATCCAAAGAACACACTGCTCTGGCGGATGAATTGGATTCGTCTGGAAGGCGAAACCATTCGCGATTCGATCCTCGCGGCAAGCGGCCAGCTACAGCCATCGGAGGGAGGCCCCGGCGTATTCGTGAGTGTTCCTTCCGACGTTGCGGAAGGGTTCGAGTTTTTCAAGTGGTTTCCTTCCGGCGAGAAAGAGCAGGCGCGGCGCACCATCTACACCTTTCAGCGCCGCTCTGTGATGAATCCGATGATCGAAGTATTTGACGGAGCCAACATGGCCGAAGTCTGTTCCCGCCGCAGCACGACGGTGGTGCCCACCCAGGCATTCTCCCTGCTGAACTCCGCTTTCACCCGCAATGCCGCGAAGAGGTTCGCACAACGCGTGCTGGAATTCGCCGCCTCTGATCCGCGGAAGTCTCTCGACCAGGCCTTTCTTCTCACCCTGGGCCGCCGGCCCTCTACGGACGAGCGCGCAAAATATGGAACCCTGTCCAAGGGTACGGCGCCCCTTGAATCCCTGGCACGGCTCGCGGTCGTGCTCTTCAATCTCAACGAATTCATTTATCTGGAGTAAGCATGAATCACGATCTCGCTCGCCGCCGTTTTCTTTACCAGAGCCTGACCGGATTGGGTGGCATTGCGCTGCTGGACCTGCTCACCCGCGACCTTGCGGCGGCAGCCACCGGCGGCAACCTGCTGCTGGCGAAACCGCCCCATCATCCGCCGAAAGCGAAGTCGTGCATCTTTCTCACCATGCTCGGCGGAGTAAGTCAGATGGATACGTTCGATCCCAAGCCGGCGCTTGAAAAATTCGACAACACCGTTATGGATTGGAGCAAGGAAAAGAATACCGACCAGCCGAATCTCTTTGCCAAGCCCCGGCTGATTCTCCGCAGCCCGTTTCCCTTCCAGAAGCATGGCCAATGCGGCCGTGAGGTTTCCAGCCTCTTCCCGCATGTCGCCACCTGCGTGGACGACCTTGCTGTTGTGCGCTCCATCCAGACGGAGAACGGAAATCATCCCGCGGCCGTATTCCTGATGAATACGGGCGTGGTCATCCCCGGCAAGCCGTCGGTAGGAGCCTGGGCCACCTACGGCCTGGGCACACAGAATCAGAATTTGCCGGCCTTTGTGGTGCTGCCTGATTTTCGATCGCTGCCTTTCAGCGGCTCGCAGCAATGGGGTCCGGGATTCCTGCCGGCCAGCTATCAGGGCACAGTGCTTCGCTGGAAGGGCGACCCGATTCTCGATCTTAAGCCGGCCGCGGACGTCAGCGCGGATGCGCAGAATGTCGAGATGGATTTACTCCGCGCGTACAACACGGAGTTTTCCAGGAAGCATCCGGCGAATTCCGACCTGGAAGGCCGCATGGAATCTTACGAACTCGCCTATCGCATGCAAGCGGAGGTCCCCGGAGCGCTCGATCTAGCCGGGGAGTCGAAGGAAACGCTCGAGATGTATGGCTTGAACGACCCCATCACGGAGTCCTTCGGCAAGCGTTGCCTGATGGCGCGTAAATTGGCGGAGAAAGGCGTGCGCTTTATCCAGCTTTATACACCCAGCCAATCCTGGGACGGCCATACCGATATCGTAAAGAACCATACCAAAAACGCCGCCGAAACGGATAAACCCATCGCCGCGTTAATCAAGGACTTGAAGCGCCGCGGGCTGCTCGACTCCACGCTGCTCGTATGGATGGGCGAATTTGGACGCACGCCGGACAATCCCGCCGACCTGCGCGACAAGGCGGGCCGCGACCACAACACGCGGGCCATGACCATCTGGTTCGCGGGCGGCGGTACAAAAGCCGGGTCGCTCGTGGGAGCCACCGACGATCTGGGTTTCAAAGCCGTGGAAGACATCTATCGCGTGCGTGACGTCCACGCCACCATCCTTCATCTGATGGGCTTGAATGACCTGCGCCTCACCTACTACAGCGGCGGACGCAATCAGCGCCTCACCGATACCGGCGGCGCCGTAATCAAACAGATACTCGCCTAGCTGCGGCAATAGTTCAGTGCCGTGCAGAATTACGCGCGGCACTTATGGACGGCTGATTTCCACCCGCTCCACAGCCGGTCCCGCTCGCCGTCGCTCATCCGCGGCTCAAACACCCGTTCCACCCGCCAGAACCCCTCTATTTCTTCCAGGCTCTTCCATATGCCCACCGCCAGACCTGCCAGATAGGCCGCTCCCAACGCTGTGGTCTCCACATCCGCGGGCCGCGCCAGCCGCCGGTCCAGAATGTCGGCCTGGAACTGCATCAGGAAGTCGTTCCCCGTCGCGCCGCCATCCACGCGCAGTTCGGCGAGCCGCGCGCCGCTGTCCGATTGCATGGCCTCGATCAGTTCACGCGTCTGGTAAGCGATGGCTTCCAGCGTCGCGCGCACTACATGAGCCCGTGTAGAGCCCGCCGTGATTCCGCAAATAATGCCGCGCGCCGCTGAGTCCCAATGGGGAGCCCCCAGGCCTACGAATGCCGGCACCAGGTACACTCCTCCGTTGTCCGGCACCGATGTGGCCAAGGTCTCCGATCCGGCCGCCGTCGCGATCAACTCCATCCCGTCGCGTAGCCACTGGACAGCGGCGCCGGCAATGAAAATCGCGCCTTCCACCGCAAATTGCGGCTCTTTCAATTGTGCCGCCCGCGTTGCCAGCAGCCTGTTCTTCGAAACGGGACGGACGCCGCCGGTGTGCATCAGGGCGAAACATCCGGTACCATATGTGTTCTTTGACAAGCCCGGCTTGAAGCACGCTTGGCCAAATAATGCGGCTTGCTGATCGCCTGCAATTCCCGCAATGGCGACGGCCGCGCCCAGGTGCTCCGCCGCGCATTCCGCCACAACTCCGCTCGATGGCACGATTCGTGGCAGCATGGAGCGCGGAATATGGAACAGCGCTAACAACTCGTCATCCCATTCTCCGTCCTCGATGTTCATTAACATAGTGCGCGAAGCATTCGATGGGTCGGTGACATGCGCCGCCCCGTTGGTCAGCTTCCAGATCAGCCACGTATCCACATTTCCAAACAGCAGTTCGCCATTGCGCGCCCTCTCCAGCGCCCCTTCCACATTTTCCAGGATCCAGTGGATCTTGCTGCCGGAAAAGTAAGCGTCCACTACCAGGCCGGTTTTCTGCGCGATCTGTTCCCCATGCGACCCCGCTAGTTCCGTGCACCAGGCGGCAGTCCGCCTGCATTGCCAGACAATCGCCG
Source organism: Bryobacteraceae bacterium (assembly GCA_035526195.1). Taxonomy (GTDB): domain Bacteria; phylum Acidobacteriota; class Terriglobia; order Bryobacterales; family Bryobacteraceae; genus CADEFT01. Next base: position 48,240 of record DATLCW010000200.1, on the reverse strand, counting down.
GAGCCACCGGCTTGCCGGTCTTGCGATCCCAGACAATGGTTGTTTCTCGCTGATTGGTAATACCGGTTGCCGCCACCGCGCTCGCGGGGATTCCTGCGCGGTCCAGTACGGCCCGTGTGGATTCCATCTGCGCGCTCCAGATCTGCATCGGATCCTGCTCCACCCAGCCCGGGCGCGGATACACGGAGTCAATGGGCCGCGACTCCATCGCCAACCGCTCTCCCCGCTCGTTATAGAGCACCGTGCGGGCGCTGGAAGTCCCTTCATCCAATGCAAGCAAATAAGGCACCCTGGAATCCTAACACGGGCTACAATGAAGAGTTATGTTCTTTCGGCATAAGAAGCAGCACGTCGACACCTTCAGCGAGTTGATGGACCATCTCCGCCAGCAGGGTTTTACCGTTCAACCTGAACCCGGGGGAGGAATTCGCGCCGGCAAGGGTGGATGTGCCGCAGTCGTCGCCGAAGGCCCCGCCGGTCATCCGCGGGTGGCCAAAGCCGGTATTTTCCTCGGTAAGGAAGTTGCGGTGCTCGTGGACGCCGGCTATCAGAAGTTCTGGCTGGCCCCCAGCGGTCACCGGGCCGCCGCCACCGCCGGCCAGTTGCATTCCCTGCATGGCTTTGAAGAGGATTTGCGGGAAGCGCTCGGTCTGGTCAGTTTATACAATGAGTCTCTCGGCAGCACCAATGAGCTCCATCTGTACGACCGTGTAAAAGACCGGGATCAGGGTGTGCCGAAACGCGCCTGGGAGAAGTAAGGTTCAAACGCAGTTCATCGCGAATACGATAAACTTGCCGCCAGGATAAAAACGGCCGCCCCCCTTAATTCCCTCGGCTGCCCGGTGGAACGCCATGGACGTCGGCGGCCCGGACTAACCCTGACGAAAGATACGTGCCGCTTGGATCATCTGTGGGGCTAAATGCATCTACACAGCATGACCTTCGGCCTGGGGCGAGCGCTTGTGTGTGAACCACCATACAGAAATCTGTTTGGAGCCATCCTATTGATCACCGCAGCCGTAACAGCCTCCTGCACCGCCAGGACAGAAGCAGTAAATGCGTCGGCGCCTCCTCCTCCTCCCGCCGTGTCGGTGATCTCAGTGCAGCCCGAGGATGTGCCGATCATCAACGACTACGCCGCCCAGACCTTTGCCCGCGATATGGTGGAAGTACGAGGCCGTGTCGACGGCTATATCGAGAAGCGCCTGTTTGAAGCGGGAACGGATGTACCGGCATCGCGGCCGTTGTTCGAGTTGGATAAACGCCCCTATATCGCAGAGGTGGAGAAGGCAAAGGCCGAGCTGCAGCGCAATGAGGCAAATCTTGAATTCGCCCGCCGTCAAGTGGCTCTCACGCAAGCGGAAGCGGACCTCTCCCAGGCGCGGGCAAATCTTACCAAGTCACGCCAGGATGTGGAGCGGCTGAAGCCCTTGGTTGCCCAGGATGCGGCTTCCAGACAGGACCTCGAGGATGCGCTCGCAGCGTTGCAAGGCTCGGAAGCCATCGTGCGCTCGCGCGAAGCGAATGTCCAGCAAACGCGCCTCTCCGCCAAGGCTCAAATCGACGTCGGCGCCGCCCAGGTGGGAGCAAGCCGGGCGCAACTTCGCGCGGCTGAGTTAAACCTGGAGTACGCCACTATCCGCGCGCCCATCGGCGGACGTGTGGGCGAGAGCCTGGTGCCGGTCGGGGGACTGGTGAACCGCAGCTCCCCCCAACCGCTGACTACGATCGTCCCCCTAGATCGGATCTGGGTGCGATTTCAGGTGAGCGAGAGCGAACATCTGCGGTTCATGCGGGCGCAGCGATCAACAGAAGGTGCTGCGGTCCGCGCTGCAGTTGGTGCTAGCGGATAATACGGTGCATCCGCATGCCGGGCGCATCGTAAACGCGATGAACCAGGTGGATCCGAAAACCGGCACGCTGGAAGTACAGGCTACGTTCCCGAATCCTCAACACAATGTCCTTCCCGGCCAGTTTGGCCGCGTCCGCATTCACGTGGATGACCGCAACGACGCAATCCTCGTCCCTCAACGCGCCGTCCAGGAGATGCAGGGGCTCCAATCGGTGTTGACAGTGGGTCCGGACAACAAGGTGATGGTGCGTAGCGTCGTAACCGGTGAGCGTATTGCGGACCGCTGGATCATTCTGCAGGGCCTGAAACCGGGTGACCGCGTCATTGTTGAGGGGCTGCAGAAAGCAAGGCCGGGAACCGTGGTGAATCCCCAACCTTATGCGAAGAAAGGCTGATCACCATGGCGAAATTTTTCATTGGCCGGCCCGTTTTCGCGATGGTGATTGCCATCGTGATCGTGATCTTAGGCGGAGTTGCGATTCCGGGCCTTCCCATCGCCACCTATCCGCAGGTGGTGCCGCCCGTGGTTCAGATCACCGCCAGCTACCGCGGCGGCAATTCTCTGGATCTGGAGAAGACCGTCGCGCAGCCAATTGAGCAGCAGTTAATCGGTCTCGATGGGCTGCTGTACTTTTTCTCTCGCAGTTCGAATGACGGGGTGTTGACCATCGACGTCACCTACGAGCTCGGCACCGATATCGATCTCGCCACCGTCAAAACGCAGAACAAGGTGAACCTGGCGCTGCCTTCCCTTCCTCCGGAAGTGCAGCGCGTCGGCGTAACCGTCAAGAAAGTTTCTTCCGCCTTCCTGTTGGCCGTGGGCGTCACTGCCTCCGATGGCCGCTACGATTCGCTTTTTCTCAGCAACTACGCCACCATCAACCTCGTCGACAAGATCGGCAGTATCCCCGGAGTAGGCGACGCGCGGCTCGCCTCTCAGCAGGAATATGGGATGCGCATCTGGATCAACCCCGATAAAATGGCGAAACTCGGATTGACTGCCACCGACGTCTCGCGCGCCGTGCAGCAGCAGAATCGCCAAAATCCCTCGGGAGCCATCGGCCAGCCGCCCAATCCCAGCGGCACGGACTTTCAATATCCGGTCACCGCCAGTGGCAGACTGCTCGATCCCCAGCAGTTCGGCGACATCGTGTTGCGCGCACAGCCTGGAGGCTCCCTGTTGCGCCTGAAGGATGTGGGCCGCGTCGAGTTGGGCGCGCAGGATTACAAATCGTTCAGCCGCATTTCGAAAAAGCCTGCCGCGGTGGTAATCGCCTATCTCGCGCCCGGCGCCAATGCCGTCGAGACCGCCGCCCGCGTTCAGAAGTTCCTGGCCGAGGCGTCGCAGAGTTTCCCCGCCGGCATCGAATACCGGGTCAGTTACGACGCCACTAAGTTCGTGCGCGCCGCCATCCACGACGTGATCCTCACCCTGTTCATCGCCGTGCTGCTGGTAATCGTCGTGGTCTTTGTATTCCTCCAAAGCTGGCGTGCCACCCTGATCCCTCTTTTGACGGTACCAGTGGCCATCGTCGGCACTTTTGCACTCTTCCCCGTCATTGGCTTCAGCATCAACATGACCAGCATGTTCGGCCTTGTGCTCGCCATCGGAATCGTGGTGGATGACGCCATCGTGGTGGTGGAAGCGGTGCAGCACAATATCGATCAGGGTATGGATCCCAGGACAGCCACCCTAAGGGCTATGGAAGCTGTATCCGGGCCCGTCGTTGCCATCGCTCTCATCCTCAGCGCGGTGTTTATCCCGGTAGCTTTTCTGGGCGGCATCAGCGGCCAGATTTACCGTCAGTTCGCCTTGACCATCGCCGTCTCCGTACTCCTCTCCGCCTTCAGCGCGCTCACCCTCAGCCCGGCGCTGAGCGCCATGATCCTCCGCCCCGCTAAGACCACCACTGGTATTTTCGGGCGCTTCTTTGGCGCCTTTAACAAGGCATTTGATTGGAGCACGAAACGCTATTTGTCCGGCGTGTCTTTCTTTATCCGGAGAGCGGCGCTGTCAGCCGTGGCACTGGTGGGTTTCTTTGCCGCCGCGGGCTTCTTGTTCAAGGTACTGCCAAATGGTTTTCTACCTGACGAGGATCAAGGCGTTTTCTTTGTCGCCATCCGGCTGCCCGATGGCGCATCGCTGGAACGCAACGTGAAAGTCACCGAGACCGTCGAGAACCTCATTCTATCGTTGCCCGGCGTCGAAGCCACCACTATTCTCGGCGGCCTTGACATTACCACCTCCACCGTCAATTCCAACGTTTCCACCTTAATAGCCACACTCAAGCCGTGGGAAGAACGGAAGTCACAGAATCTGCAGTTCCAGAGTATTCTCGGGCAGGCCCAGGGGCGATTCGCTCAAGTCCAGGAAGCATTCGTATTCGGCTTCGGCCTGCCACCCATCCTCGGCCTGGGCACAGCCGGCGGATTCGAATTCATGCTCGAAGATCGCGCCGGGGGCGACATCGCACAGCTTGCGGGTACCGCACAAGCCCTGCTGGATGCCGCACGCGCGCGTCCCGAGCTCAGCCCGCTGGCGAACACGCTGCGCATCAGCGTTCCGGCTTACAACGTCGAGTTGAACACCGACAAGGCGCAGACGGTGGGTATCCCGGTCAGCGATGTCTACGATGCCCTACAGACTTTCCTCGGCGGACTCTACATTAACGACTTTAATCGATTTGGACGAACCTGGCGCGTGATCATGCAGGCCGAGCCGGAGTTCCGTGCCCACCCCAACAGCGTGGACCGCTTCTATGTGCGAAGCTCCACGGCGGACATGGTTCCCTTGAGCACGCTGGTAACGGTCCAGCCGACTACCGGTCCTGAAGTCATTTACCGCTATAACCGCTTCCGCACCGCGAAGATCATCGGCCAGCCGGCCCCGGGTTACAGCTCAGGCCAAGCCGTGCAAGCCATGGAGGAGCTGGCCCGCCAAAACTTACCTCAGGCCTTCGGCTATGAGTGGACCGGCACCGTCTTCCAGCAGAAGCTCTCGGAAGGGAAAGAAGGGCTCATCTTCGGCTTTGCCGCCGTGCTCGTGTTCCTCTTCCTGGCGGCGCAATATGAGAGCTGGGCCATCCCGTTTGCGGTCGTGCTAGCCGTTCCGCTGGGCTTGTTTGGCGCCTTGCTGGGAGTGCTGATCCGCTCCTACGCCTATGACATCTACACCCAAATCGGGATTGTGACGTTGATCGGATTAGCCTCCAAGAACGCGATTCTGATTGTCGAGTTCGCCCGGCAGCGGCGCGAAGACGGGCATCCCATTGTAGAGTCGGCGATGTCGGCGGCGGGCTTGCGGCTACGGCCCATTCTGATGACCTCCTTCGCGTTCATCCTCGGCGTGGCGCCGTTGCTCGTTGCCACCGGCGCGGGAGCCGCTTCCCGCCGCGCCCTGGGCACAGCCGTGTTTTCCGGCATGCTCGCAGCCACCATACTGGCAATTTTCTTTGTTCCCGTGCTCTATGTGCTGATGCAGCGATTGGCGGAACGTTGGCGTCCCGCGGCGGTCGTGCCGCAGCCCGGGACGGAGGGAGTCCGTGCATGAAGTTCCTGACGCTGGCGCCGGTGCTACTGGCCGGATGTGCCGCCGGGCCGAATTACAAACGCCCGGATCTTCCCGTCCCACCGCGGTTTCGTCATGATGCCGAGCCGCCTACCACACCTTCTCTCGCCGAAACGAAATGGTTCGATCTGTTCCAGGATCCGATCCTGAATGACCTGATCCGGACAGCCATCGCGAAAAATTACGATCTGCGGATTGCCGCTGAGCGTGTCCTGCAGGCTCGCGCTCAATTAGGGATCACCCGGTCGGAAATCTTTCCCACCGTCGATGGGCGGGCGCAGTTCACCTCCGCCCGCAATTCACAGACCGGGTCGGCGCGGTTTCTTCCCCGTGGCACCAACACCGATGTCAGCTACACCCAGACCGGATTCGGACTCAGTTGGGAGCTTGATCTTTGGGGGCGCATCCGCCGCCTGACGGAATCCGCCAGAGCGGATTATTTGGCCTCAGAGGAAGCCCGGCACGGCGTCCTCACCACGCTCGTGGCCGACGTGACCAGAGGCTACTTCTCGCTACGCGAGCTTGACCTCGAACTCGAGATCGCCCGCAAAACCCTGGCGATTGCGCAGAACGGCCTGCGGCTCACGACCTTGCGGCACGAGCGGGGCGTCGTCACCGGGCTCGATGTCCATCAGGCTGAAGAATTGCTCTACACCGCCACTGCTCAGATCGCTGCGTCCGAGCGCGCCATCGCCCAACAGGAGAATGGACTCAGCTTCCTCATTGGCGCACCGCCGGGCGAGATCGCCCGGGGAAAGGCTCTCGAAGAATTAACGGCTCCGGCATTGGTACCGGCTGGACTTCCCTCGTCGCTGCTTACCCGGCGGCCCGATATCCGCGGCGCCGAACAAACGCTGATTTCCGCCAACGCGCGCCTCGGCGCGGCCCGTGCCCAGTATTTTCCTCAGATCTCGCTCACCGGCTTTCTCGGGACGCAGAGCCGCCAGCTCACTGATCTGTTTATCGGACCGGCCCAGCAGTTCAGCTTCGCACCCGCCGCGCTGATGCCCATCTTCAACGCCGGACGGCTGCGGGCCAATGTGCGATTCACCGAGGCGGCTCGTGCGGAAGCACTGGCGAGTTACGAGCGCAGCATTCAAAATGCCTTCCGCGAGGTCTCCGATGCTTTGACCGGTTATCGAAAAACGGTCGAGCAACGGACCCAGCAGGAACTTCTCGTCAGAGCGTTGCGCGAGCGCAACCGCCTCTCGCTTCTCCGCTATCAGGGCGGCCTCGACAGTTATCTGCAAGTGCTGGACGCGCAACGCAACCAGTTTCAAGGCGAGCTGTCACTAGCCCGGCTGCGCCGCGAGGAGCTGCTCTCGGTAATTCAACTCTATCGGGCGCTCGGCGGAGGCTGGCAATCCTGACCTCTGGGCCGCATGGGATCGGCAATTGGAATCGCGCCATCGGATTCTGTGGCGAAAGCGCTTCAGCGAGGGTCTGGATGGTCTGTGGGACATCGCTCCCAGGCGCGGACGAAAGCCACCTATCAAATCGGCCAGATCGCCGGTATTGTGGATGCGACCCTGCAAACCAAACCCGCGGAAATGATCCCTTGGAGTTGTTTCTCTTTCGCGCACTACGCACCGGTTGGATATAATAATTTCGCTCAGGTTACATCGTAGAGGTCCAAACGCCCCAACAAATCAAGTGAGGTAGAGTTGATGTCTCGTATGGCACAGTGGGTTTTTCTGGGACTGCTCTGCAGTCTCATCTCCGGTTCGACGGCGTTCGCGCAGAGCACCTTCGGATCGATCACCGGAACCGTCACCGACCCGGACGCCGCCTTGATTCCCGGAGCCGAAGTGGAGGTCATCAACGAGGGGACCGGCGCAATCCGCCGGACAACTACCAGCACGAGCGGTGTTTTCAATGTGCCCACGCTCGCTCTCGGCCGCTACAAGGTCCGTGTGAGCCGCACCGGTTTCAGCACGTATGAGCGGAGCGGTCTCGTGCTCACCGCCAATCAGATCGTCAATCTGGAAATCAACCTCGCGGTGGGCGCGACGACCACCCTCGTCGAAGTGCAGGGCACCAGCCCTGTGATCGCAACCGAGTCGCACGACCTTTCCGGCACAGTAAGCCATGAGGCGCTGACGACGCTACCTCTGGTGGGCCGGCAGCGGGGCGATGGCGGCATCTACTCATTCGCGACCCTCAGCACGGGTGTTGCGGCTGTTCCATCCAGTTCCACGCCGATCATTGGCGGATCGCGGTCTTCTGTGGGGATTCTCCCGCAAATGGATGGGATTGCGGTCATGGCGTATCCGCAGGGCGCCAGTCCCGTGCAGCCATCGCTCGAATCCGTGCAGGAGCTGAAGATCGAGACATCGGCCGCGCCTGCTGAATTCACCGCCGCCGGAAACATCCAGGTGATCACGCGATCTGGCACCAACGAATACCACGGCAGCGCCTACTGGATGTACAATAGCCACTCGCTCAACGCGCGCAATTTCTTCGCCGCCGTGCGGCCGTTCCGCGTCTACAACAACGTCGCAACGTCACTGGGCGGTCCGATTAAGCGCAACAAGTTCTTCTTCTTCGGCACCTACGAGGCGTCCCGCGAGTCAGTCACTACGACGCTGCTCCAAAGTAATCCGCTGGCCGCCTGGAAGCAGGGAAACTTCGCCGGCCAGCGGACGATCAACGATCCCACGACCGGTATCCCGTTTCCGGGAAATCAGATTCCTGCGAATCGCATCAGCCCGGTGTCGCAGCGGATCCAACAGTACGCCTATCCCGATCCCAATGCCGGCGCACCTGGAGCAACCGCCAACAACTGGACGGCGCAGTACCCGGGGAAGTCGGGCTTTACGCATTTCGATCACTACGATGCGCGGGGCGACTACAACATCACATCCAGTGACCAGGTCTTCGTGCGCGTGAGCTGGCGCCGGATGCCGCTGCGCGTGCCTGGCATTTATCCGCTCTATCGCGACCAACTCCGCCGCGGGCAGAGCACCGTGCTGGCCTGGAACCACACCATCTCACCCTCCGCGGTGAACGAGTTCCGCTTCGGCACGACCTACCATCGGAACTTCTATGAAGCGGACATCGTTGGCTCCGATCTGTTGCGGCAGTTCGGCATCACAGGCGTTCCCACCACCGGAGTGAAAACCGGTCCCAACTTTGCCATTAACGGAGTCACGGCCTGGAACCCGGATACCAACTCCAACAACTACCAGGACAATCCGCAGACGACGTTCCAGTGGATCGACAACGTAAGTTGGACGCGAGGGCGGCATTTTCTCAAGTTCGGATTCGATATTGTCCGCGACCGGTTCAACGGGAACAACATCGGTTCGAACGTCTACGGCACGTACAATTTCAACGGCAACTATACCGGGATCGGCTATGCCGATTTCCTGTTGGGCATCCCGCAGACGACATCGCTCGCTCTCCCGAATCCGAACCGCCACTTGCGGGGCACCACCTGGGGAGTCTATGCGCAAGATCAATTCAAGGTGAACAGCCGCCTGACGGTGAATTATGGTGTGCGCTGGCAGGTACAGCACCCCTACACCGACACACTGGGGGCGCTCTATTCGTGGGATCCGAAATCGAACGCGCTGGTGGTAATGGACAAGGGGCTGAAGCTCGTCAACGAACTTTTCCCGAAGGACATCCCGATCGTGACTGCATCTCAGGCAGGCTATCCTTCCACACTCGCGCGGTTCAACAAATTTAACGCGCAGCCCCGCGTGGGGTTTGCCTACAAGCCATTCGGAGACAGGACCGTGTTTCGCGGCGGCTACGGAATCTACACCAACCTGATTTATGCGACTCTCGCCCGCTCTCACCTGAGCGGTGGTCCCTTTTCGGGTAGCGTGGCATACAACAACCAGATCATCAACGGCCAGCCGCTGTTCAGCTTTCCATCGCCCTTTTTGACAACCGGCACTGCGTCGGTGCAGAACGTCAACGGCGTCAACCCCGATCTCAAGACCCCCTACACGCAGCAGTGGAACTTCACGGTAGAGCGTCAGGTGTCTTCCGTCGGGCTTCGCACGTCGTACGCGGGTAGCCGCAGCGTCAACCTGATTTACCGGACCAACCTGAACCTGCCGCAGCCGAGCACCACGCCATTCACCACGGCACGCAGGCCGAATCAACGCTTTAACCAGACCATCTGGGCCGACCACGGGGGCAGCGATGCCTACCACGCTCTCGAAATCGCAGCCCAGAGGAAGCAGGGCCGCAGTCTTACTTTCAGTACGGGTTACACATGGGCCAAGGATCTGACCGATACCCAGGACTCCGGCGGAGGAGGCACGACCTTCGCCGGCCAGGTGATCCAGAATCCGAACAACCGGGCCATCGAGAAGGCGAACAACGGGCTGGTGGTAGCGCAGCGCTGGTTCGCCTATGCTCTTTACACCCTTCCGTTCGGCAGGGGAGAACGATTTCTCGCCGATGCGCCGGCGGTGGTCCAGCACATTCTCGGTGGATGGCAAACGACATGGACGGCTGTCGCGCAAAAGGGGCAGTATTTCACACCCTCGTTTGCCGGGTTCGATCCTTCGGGAACGGGCACGATCGGTGGCGTGCCGGACCGTGTGGCCAATGGGAACCTTGAGTCTGGGCGGAATGTGGCGCGCTGGTTCGATACCGCGGCCTTCGTGGTTCCCGGTTGTCCCGCCTCTGCACCGCTCTGCACGCAAACCACCCCGATCGGAAGGTTCGGCAACTCGGGTTTCAACATTCTGAAGGGGCCGCCGATCCACAACCTCGACGTCGGAATCCAGAAGGCGTTCAAGCTGAGCGAGCGAATTAACGTTCAGTTCAGCTCCATCTTCGTCAACATCTTCAACCACCCGAACTTCTCGGTTCCGGCTTCCAATATCAGCGCTCCGACACAGGTGGGGATCATCAGCAGCCAGACCAGGCCCTTGTTGGGAGAGCCGGGTCCGCGCGAGATCGACTTCACGCTTCGGCTGAGTTTCTGATCCGGGTTCTCCGCCCCCGATCCTGCGGTCTCTTCGAGTGTGCTGCCAGCCGCCGGCGACACGGTCGATGGCCTGCACCGGCCGCTTTGGTTCGCTAACACGGGTGGAGTTCAGCCGTCGTTGCCCGTGTGTCGTCAAGAGCACCAAGGAATTGAAGTGGCCAGGGACGGAATCGAACCGCCGACGCCAGCCTTTTCAGGGCTGCGCTCTACCAACTGAGCTACCTGGCCAAAAATTCAGTCTACCAAAACCGAATCCCAGTCGCACCTTCAAACCGCACCCGGGGAAGACAACTCACTCCCCTCCGTTGTAGCTTAGTTAGATCATGGGAATCGATCGCAGGAAATTTTTAATGGCATCCGCCGGCTCCGTTGCCGCAGCCATGGCACAGACCAGGCGCGACTGGTCGGGCAATGTCCCGGTGCGCTATCCCGAGCCGGACGTAGTGGCGCTGGATAAGCGCTTTGAGAAATACAAGATCGGGAACACGCCCATCCAGCGGCTTCATACCGGCTGCCTGTGGGCCGAAGGACCGGCCTGGAATGGCGTTGGACGCTTCCTGTTGTGGAGCGATATTCCCAACAACATCCAAATGCGTTGGCTCGAAGAAAACGGGCACGTGAGCGTGTTCCGCAATCCCGCCGGCTACAGCAACGGCAATACATTCGATTGGGAAGGCCGCCAGATCTCGTTTGAACACGGCAACCGGCGGGTGGTCCGTTATGAGCATACCGGCAAAGTCACGGTGCTTGCCGATAAGTTCAACGGGAAGCCGCTGAACGCTCCCAACGACGGCGCCGTTCATCCCGATGGAAGCATCTGGTTCACCGATCCCGGCTATGGATCCCTGCTGAACTACGAAGGACACAAAGCCCCGCTGGAACTCAAGGAAGCGGTGTATCGAATAGACGGCAAGACCGGCAAAATCGAAAAGCTCACCGATGAGATCCATAAGCCGAACGGGCTTTGCTTCTCGCCCGATTACAAAAAGGTCTATATTGCCGACACCGGCGCCACCCACTATCCGGAAGCGCCTAAAAATATCAAGGTGTGGGATGTAGCTGATGGGAAGGCGCGCAACGGCAGGCAATTCACATCCATGGAATTGAACGGGAAGGCCGGGCTGGCGGACGGCATTCGCTGCGACACCGACGGGAACATATGGTCGAGCGCCGGATGGGTGGGGGAAGGCTATGACGGCGTGCACATCTTCTCTCCGGACGGGCAGCGCATCGGGCAGATTCACTTGCCGGAGATTTGTTCCAACCTGTGTTTCGGAGGTACGCGCCGCAACCGCCTGTTTATGACCGGCAGCCAATCGCTGTACGCCGTCTACACGGAGGCCGCCGGCGCCCACATCTGCTGATCCTGCGATCAACCGGCCGTCCAGGGCCCGCAACAGCGGTACCATAGAAAATCGCATGCCTTTGCGTTTTTACAACACCCTCTCCTTGAAGGTCGAGGAATTCTCTCCGCTGGAGGGGAACACGGTCCGGATGTATACCTGCGGACCCACGGTCTGGAATTACGTGCACATCGGCAATCTCCGCACCTTCACGTCACAAGACATTCTTCGCCGCTGGTTGCAGTATCGCGGCTACGGACTGAAGCACGTGATGAATATCACGGATGTGGACGACCGCATCATCCAACAGGCAGCCGCCGCGGGCCAGTCCATTTACAATTACACCGCCGGTTACACCGAGGCATTCTTTGAAGATACCGGCAAAGTGCGGTTGCAGAAGCCCGAGATTATCAGCAAGGCTACCGATCATATCCCCGAAATGATCGAGGTAATTCAGAAGCTGGATGAGAATGGCTGCACGTACCTGAGCGATGGGTCTGTCTATTTCCGCATTGCCAGGTTTCCTGAATACGGCAAGCTCTCGCATATTCATTTCGCAGGGCAGAAGGCCGGCGCCCGCGTGGATAGCGACAAATACGATAAGGACGACGCGAGGGATTTCGTGCTCTGGAAGGCGCGGAAAGATGGGGAACATTTCTGGGATAGCCCGCTTGGGCCGGGCCGCCCGGGATGGCACATCGAGTGCGCGGCGATGGCGGTGAAGTATCTCGGCGAAAGCTTTGACATTCACGGCGGCGGGGTCGATCTGATTTTTCCTCATCATGAAAACGAGATTGCCCAGGCGGAAGCTTCCACCTCCAAGCCTTTTTCCCGATTCTGGCTGCATACCGAACACCTGATGGTGGAAGGCCAGACGATGTCCAAATCTCTGGGCAATTTCTATACGCTGCGCGATTTGCTCGATAAGGGCTACGCCCCGGAAGCAGTGCGGTATTTGCTGGAGAGTGTCCCTTACCGCAAGCAATTGAATTTCACCTTTGATGGATTGCGCTCCGCAGCTACTTCTATCGAGCGCCTGCGCAACTACGAGCTCCGCCTGAAGACATCGCGGTTTGCGGAAGGCGCGAATGAAAAGATCGAAGAGCGCACCGCTCTTGCCAGGACGCAATTTGAAGCCGCGCTGGATGACGACTTGAATACGGCGGAAGCGCTGGGCGCGATTTTCGAATATATCCGCGATGCCAACACCGCCATGGATGCCGGTGATCTTCTGGGCGGCAATGTGACCGCCGGACTCGATCTGCTATCGCGCTTTGACTCAATCTTCGATGTGCTCAGGCCCACCGCTTCCGCCGCCGCCATCGGCGACGAGCAGATTGAAGGTCTGATCGTGGAGCGGACACAAGCAAAGAAGGCTCGTAATTTCACAAGGGCGGATGAAATCCGCAAGCAATTGCTCGAAGAGGGCGTCATTCTTGAGGACACCAAGGAAGGCGTTCGGTGGAAGAGGAAGTAACTTTGAAGATCAACACTAAGGCGGTCCATGCCGGCGACCGCAAAAAAGCCGGCCCAGGCATTCCAGTCACGGTCCCGATTTACACCGCCTCCAGTTACATCTATGAGGAGGTGGCGCAGCTTGACCGGGTGTTCGGGCGGGAAGAGACAGGTGATTCCTACGCGCGCTACGAGAATCCCACCAATCGCGCTTTGGAAGAGGTCCTGGCTTCGCTCGAGAGCGGAACGGCTGCGCTCGCCTGCGCCAGCGGAATGGCCGCGATCCAATTCGCGTTGCAGGCCGCGTTGATCGATCGCCGTAAGCATATCGTCGCGGCCGACGCCCTCTACGGCGCCACCATCCGTATGCTGCAGTCGATTTTCGAGCCCTTCGGCGTGGAGACCACCTTCGTTGACATCTGCGACCTGAATGCGGTGCAGAAGGCGATTGCGGATAAGAAGCCGGGCTGCGTGCTGATGGAGACGGTTTCGAATCCGCTGCTTCGTGTCGGAGCGATGGACCGCATTGCGGCTGCCGCCAAAGCCGCCGGAGCGGCGCTGGTCGTAGATAACACCTTCGCTACGCCCGTTATGCTGCGGCCGATTGAACTGGGCGCCAACCTGGTGGTTCACAGCGTTACGAAGTATCTGTCAGGACATGGCGACGTTCTCGGCGGAGCGATCGTGGCGGACCAGGAGCATGCCGGCTTGATTCGAACTTTGAGCCGTGTGGCCGGTCCTGTGCTCGGCCCCTTTGAGAGCTATCTGACGATGCGCGGCATCAAGACCTTTCCGCTGCGCTACGAGAGACAATGCCAGAACGCCTGCCGCATCGCGTCCTGGATGGCCGCCCAGCCGTCGATCGAGCATGTCTATTACCTGGCCGATCCCAAGCACCCCGATGCCGAGGCGATCCGCCGTCTGTTTCCCGAGAACTGCTACGGGGCGATGATTAGCTTCGAGATCAAGGGAGCCGATCGCGCCGCCGTCTTCGCCTTTATGGACCGGCTGCAACTGATTGTGCGGGCCACCTCATTGGGCGATGTGCATTCCATGGCGCTCTATCCCGCCATGAGTTCGCACCGCGACATCGCACCGAGGCAGCGGGAGCGTATGGGAATCCGCGACAACCTGGTCCGGATGTCCGTGGGGATTGAAGCGGTGGAAGACATCCTTGCGGATCTGCAGAACGCCCTCTACACGGGCTAGAAACGAATATATTCTCCGGGAAACTCCTGTTGAGACTTTGCTATTTTCCTGCGGAAGTTTTCCACGCCGCGGTAGGTTCTCGAACCTTCGTGCGTCTTGCGGTACGAGTGGATCTGAGCCCTCAGCCGGCGCATCCGCTCGGGCGTGGGTGGATGGGACCTCAAATAGTCGGTAAAGATGCTCCCAGTCACTTCAACCATCTCCTCGAGGGGCGAGGCTGGATTCCGCACTCGGCCGGGGGACTGGAAAATGCGGGCGAATAGATCGACGCTGGCTTGCGGGTCGTAGCCCGCTGCGATGGTCATCCGCAGGCCTTCTGTATCTGCCTCCAATTCCTGATACTGCGCATATCCTACGTGGATGATGGAGCGGGCCAGGTTTACGAGCGCCCCTACATCCCCTAGTCCCAATTGCTTCAGCCGGATCTGATACTGGAAGCGCTCGATGCAGTGCCGCGTATCCACGTGCGCGATCTCATGCGCCAGCACAGCCGCAAGCTCCGCTTCCGACTTGATCTCCTGGAGCAGCCCGGTATAGACGAACACGTGGCCGCCGGGGATCGCGAACGCGTTTCGAACGGGCGCATCGAGGACATGAAACTCATACTGGATGCCGCGGCGCAGGGCATGCTTCGCCAGCGACTGGCCGACTGCGTTCACGTAGACTTCCCACATCGGCACGGTGGCATTTCCGCGCACCATACTGCCGCCGATCTTCTTACCGAGCTCCATCTCTTCAGCCGCCGAGAGGCGGCTCAATTGCAACCCGAAGGAATCGGCATCGCGAAATACGTCACCCCATAACTCGCCGACGGAGGCGAGACTGACGTCGCGCCCGGGTCTTCCCACCCAGGTGAGGCCCGCTCCGGCAATCAAAACGAAGGCAACCAGATAACGCAGCATCACAGGTACCTCTGAATCTTTTCGCGGAACCGCATGTAAAGCCACGATGCGCCAATCATCACCAGACCAAGCACAATAAACGAGAAGATGCGGTTCAGTGTTTCGAGTTTGCTCAAATCGTAAAAGAAAAGCTTGAGAATGCAGATCAGAAAGAGTCCCAACCCGATCAGCCGCAAAGCGCGTTCGCGGACGGCGAAACCGGCCAGCAATAGGGCCACGCCCTGCGCTCCCCAGGCAATGGTGAGCACACTGCCGGACACCTTGTCATAAAGCAGAATGCTCAACAAGGCGCTGCCCGCCAGTGCGAACGCCGTACGCGGGATCCGATTCTCACGGGAGATGCGAAACTGGGCAGCGTAAAACGCGGCGATCGTAAGGACGCCAATCACCAGGCTGGAGGAAAAATTTGTCGCCCACCCGCGAAAGAACGCGAACGCCGCCAGCGTGTACGCCTGGTAAAGGAAATCCCGGTCGCGGCGCTTCAGACCGAAGTGCAACAGCACCAGCATCATTGCCGCCCAGCCGAGGACGGCGAAGGAGCGTCCGAACTCAAAGCGAATCAGGGAACCGGCGACAATCACGCCTGTCGACGTATACGTACGCCGGAGGAAGGCGTCGAGCCAATGAATGTCTCCGGGCGTACGTTTCCAGGCGTACCAGGCGAGCACCAGCAGCGGCGCCACGGTCAGGATCCGGTGGCTGATACCGGCGGTCTCGGAAGTAATGACGAAGTTTGCAATGAATAATCGGATCAGCGCCGAAAAGATCAACGCGTGACCTTGCCACCGGCTCCACTTGTTGTTCGTCCCCAAGCCTGTTTCGAGCAGGATGAAGCCGAGTAGTCCCCAACCCATCGCCACCAGCGGAGCTGGCAACAGGTGCCACAGGGCGAGAGCGGCCAAAAAGCTGCCGGACACGGTGGCGGTGTCGCGAGGGAAAGCCTCGCCTTCGCGCCGGTGTAGACGGAACGCCATGCCGTAAAACAGCAGCGCCCCGCTGGCGCCGGCCACGGCATAACGCATCGCGCGTTCGGCCTCCGGAGCCAGATTGATAAGGAATAAACCCAGGAAGCCCAGCGCTGCCGTAACAACGCCCTGATAGCGGAACTCCTTCCATCCGCTGCGCAGGTAGACTTCCACCATCAGCAAGCCCAGCGACACCCAGATCACGCCGGTCCATTCGCTCCGCGTCATCTCAGCGGTGGCCGTCAGCAGTAGGACAGCGGCGGCCCAGGTGTAATACCGGCCCTGCTTCGTCAGCCAGCGGTTGAAGTAGAATTGTCCCGCCATCCAGAAGATGTAAGGAACCCAGCCGCTGAAATCCTGTCCCGCGAGCTTCAGCCTGCCGTACTGGTGATCTCGCGCCATCATGTCGAATAGGGCTGCGCCGAATACGGCCGCGCCCACCTGGCAGAAAAAGCGCTCGCCGCTACGCAAGCCTGCCAGCACGAGCAACTGCGCTTCCATCAGCAGGCCGATTTCCGATTTCGGAGCCTCGAACCGCCGGATGAGCGCGCCGCCCAGCAGAGAGCTGGCGAAACTGATGGCGATACGGTGACTCTGCGCCAGCAGGCCAGTCAACGGATGATCCGAGGGGATCAGCACAGCCTTCCAACGCATCCGCAGCATCGTACTGATGAGGAACGTGATGGCGCAAGTGCTCAGGAAATATGCCGATTTCTCCGGCGTACTGGGAGGAATCCGCATCAGCGCGGTGCCGACAAACAGCATGGCATTGAGCGGGAAGATCGTTAACTCTTTCATAGATCGCTCGAACCCGGCGCGGAGCTTCAACAAATCGTGGATCTCGAACGCCAGCCAATAAGCGTAAAGCGTGGCGGCGCCGAGCGCCGGGCTGAGCTCCTTGGGGTCATAGCGGAATATAAACGTAAAATAGGTGAATACCATTCCCGCGATGGGGATGTTCGGCCAGCGCAGGTGGCGGCTGATGGTCAGCAGAGAGATGGAAAGAGGGATGGTTCCGGCGATGCTCAGGCCGCTCATGGGGGCGAGTTGCAGCGCGAAGAACGCACTGGCGTAGGCGAGCAGCGTAAGGTTCTGGGAGCGGTATCGTAGTGAGTGCGCGATCATGCCGCACGCAACCGCAAGCAGCAGTACTCCGCCTGCCAACGGCGATTCGATGACGCGTGCCGCCTCCACCGCATGCATCGCATGAACAGTGAAGTAGAGTGCCGCCCAGCCTCCGGCAAGCAGTCCGCGGCCAAAAATCACATACCGCTCTTTGCGCTCCACGATCACGCCAGCGGCCAGCATCGTCGCACTCACGCCGACGCCAATGGCAATCTTGCCCGCGGGACCAAGTTCGGTCAAGGCGTATCCCAGGAATAGCGAGATACCGACCACCAACACCAAAACTCCGATAGCATTGAGCCAGCTTCCGCCAATCAGACCTTCCCAATCCACGCCCTTTAGGCGCTCCTCGAAGCGATCGCCCAGCGACGGCCCGGCCAAAATAGGCTCAGCGTAGGCAGGGGCGACGGGCTCTGAAGAGGGGTACCGTTCCTGGGCGGATTGGGGTTCAGGCGCCGGTGTTGGCGCGGCAGTTATGGGTTCTGGCTTCCATTCGGGCTCAGGAGCTCCGGCCGGCTGAGGCTCGACGATGGCTTGCGGCACGGGGCGAGTGCTTGTCTCGAGGGTATAGAGCCGCCCCGTGAGCCTGCGGATTAACTCATTCTGCTTTTCCAGCTCTCCCCGGAGCTCCGTGAGGCGGGAGGAGTGCATCCGCCACAGCACGATCAGCAGAACCAGTACCAACCATTCCATAAATGCCTCAATTCTCCAACAAGACTTTAAGCACGCCGCGTTCGGCGGCGCGGTCAAAAGCTCTCGCCGCCAGCCCCAGCGGAAGCCGGTCATGGATCAGCGGCTCGAGGATCAGGTTGCCGCTCGCCAGCAATTTTAAAGCCGGGGCGAAGCGTCCGCAGCGCGAGCCTACCATGGTGATCTCCTGAACAATAATCGGCGCTGTATCCAGGGTAACTTTACCGTGAACGGTCGATTTCATGATCAGAGTTCCGCGAGGGGTCACCATTTGTACGGCCTGATTCAATCCCGCTGAAGAGCCTGTGCATTCCACCACGAAGCGGTATTGCGCGAGTGGGATTCGGTCTTGCATTACTTCCGTGTCAATTCCGAGGCTCTCCACCAGCCGCATCTTTTCTTTATGCCGTCCGAAAAGATGCACGCTTGCGCCATGCAACTGCAACACCTGAGCGATGAGCAGTCCCAGCTTGCCGTCACCAAGCACCGCCACTTGCACACCTTTCGGAATTTTGACCTGTTCCAGGATTTCACAGGCGGCGGCGATGGGCTCGGTAAACACGCCTAAATGAACAGGCACATGTTTGGGCAGGCGATGAAGGTTCTCTTCCGGAAGAGTGAGGAACTCCGCAAACGCGCCAGGGTGCTTCACAATCCCGAGCACCGTCCGGGCCGGACAATGGCGGCCCATTCCCGCCACGCACGAGGCGCACGTACCGCAAGCCAGATTGATTTCGCCCACAACGGTCTTTCCCAGCCACCGCGGCCCATCGCAAGCCACGACCTCTCCGACGAATTCATGACCAGGCGTACCGCTGAAATGATAGTAGCCCCGCCGCAGATGGAGATCGGTGGAGCATATACCGGCATACAGCATCCGAATCAGAGCATGGCCCGGCAACCGCTCCGGCTGTGGGCGGCTTTCCAGGGACACGCGGCCTTTTTCCAGATGGACGGCAATCATGGAAGTTTTCACATTTTCCTTAGGCGCATGCTCATCCCAGAATCGGTCATTCCGACACTGCGCGTGAGGGGAGGGACATTTTTCGCAAAGTTAACAACTCCCAGGCGAACATTTTTGGCGCTCGATCGTAAATAGGTTCATAGGGCCGGGGATGGAACGCCGGCTTCTCCAAAAGCCGGCGGGCAAAGATGGGGCCGGCGAAAAATTGACTCCATGGAGGTGGTCCATGAGGCTAACGCTGTTGGTGTGTCTGAACGGCTTCGCGATGCTGGCCCAGGGCCAGGAAATGGATCCGTGGGAGAAAGAGATCGAGCGCGCGAATCTTCTGGCTCGTGAGGCCCGCTATGAAGAGGCGGAAGCGTTGTATAAAGCAGCCATTACCCAGGCGGAGTCCTTTTCTGAAGATGACATGCGGCTGGCGAAGGCCCGGAACAATTTAGGCGCGCTTTACCATAGCCTGGGCCGATACGCCGCGGCGGAGGAACTGTACCAGAAGGCTCTGCCGCATTACGAAAAACTCCAGGGAATGGCGAAATCGTCCTATTCGTCGGTGCTAAACAATCTGGCCGAGGTACACCGGATGCGGGGGAGCTACGCGGAAGCGGAATCCATGTACCGGAAAGCGATAGAGGTACGGGAGCAGTTCAACCCGAAAGATAAGGACATCGGTGCACCTTTGAACAACCTGGCGGTGCTGCTTAACCACATGGGCCGCCCTAAAGAAGCGGAACCGGTGGCGCGGCGGGCGCTGGCGATGTGGGAAAAAGAGTACGGTCCCTTGCACACGCACGTAGCGGCCGCGTTGAACACACTGGGCGAGACAACACGGCTGCTGGGGAATCTCGATGAAGCCGGGCAGTACCACCGGCGGGCACACGAAGTACGTCTGAAAACGCTTCCCGAGGGCCATCCGGATCTATCAGCCGGGCTCAGCAATCTGGGTTCTATTCTGTTCATGAAGGGACAGAATGAAGATTCGGCGGCGCTCTACCGGCAGGCCATTGAGATTCGCGAGAAGGCGCTCGGTCCGATGCACCCCACATTGGGTTTTCTGCTTAACAATCTTGCCACGGTGGAGCAGAAAATGAACCGCTTACAACAGGCGGAAGACCTCTATCGCAGAGCAATAAACTTGTTGGAAGAATCGGGAACGACGGGTCACATCGACTATGCCAAGGCGGTGGAGAATCTCGCGAGTCTGTTTGTACTCCAGGGAAAAGCGAACGGCGCGGAAGCGCTGTATCTGCGGGCGGCCGCCCTGCGGGAGGAAGCGCTGGGGCCGCGGCACAACGATCTGGCCGTCTCGTATGATGCGATTGCGCGATTCTACGCGGATCAGGGGCGGCTTACCGAAGCGGAGCGCTACCTCAAGCAGGGGTTGGATATCCGGGAGAAGACATTTGGCCCGGAATCGACAGAAGTGGCCATAAGCCTGCGCATGCTGGGAAATCTCTATGCCGCGGACAAGCGTGACGTGCAAGCGGACATTTCCCGGCGCCGCGCGGATTCGATCTTCAAAAAGCAGTCGTTGACCCCATCGCATTAGGGTGGCGGCGGAGCGGCGGGGGCACCTCTTCACGGACGGCACAGTGAGGCGGTAATCCCAAAAGCGGGTGGAAAATTGGTCCCTCACGGGCTTGGTATTCTGGGCGTATGGGATATCTTCTGCTGCTTCTAGCGGTCACCACTGCACTACATGCCGAAGAGGGGATGTGGACTTTCAACAATTTCCCCGCCGATTACGTAAAAAAGAAGTTCGGTTTCGCGCCCACGCCACAGTGGCTGGATAACGTCAGGCTTTCCTCCGTCCGGCTGGCGGAAGGCTGCTCGGCCAGTTTTGTATCCCCGAACGGGCTGGTGCTCACCAATCATCACTGCGCCGCTTCCTGCATCCAGGAGCTTTCGACGGCGGAGAAAGACTATTCCGCCAAGGGCTTCCATGCCCAGACGCCAGCCCAGGAACTGCGTTGTGCGCGGCAGGAAGCGAACGTGCTCACGGAAATCTCCGATGTGACAAAACAGGTCGCAGCCGCTACCCGGGGACTCGCGGACAAAGCCGCGAATGATGCGCGCAAGGCGGTGATCGCGCGAATCGAGAAGGAGTGCGCTTCGAGCGACGCGCTGCGGTGTGAAGTGGTATCGCTCTATGGGGGTGGAATCTATGACCTCTACAAATACCGCCGCTATCAGGATGTCCGGCTGGTGTTTGCGCCGGAGTTCGCGATAGCTTTTTTTGGCGGCGATCCCGACAATTTCATGTTTCCGCGCTATGACCTCGACATGAGTTTTCTGCGCATCTATGACAACAATCAACCGCTAAAAACCACACACTTCTTTCCCTTTTCACCAGCGGGCGCAAAAGAGGGCGAGTTGACGTTCGTTTCCGGTCATCCCGGCGGCACCAACCGGCAGCACACCATCGCCATGCTGGAAACGGAGCGCGATGTCGACAATCCGCATAAGCTTCTCTACCTCTCGGAATTCCGCGGCCTGCTCACCATGTTTCAGACCCGCGGCGAGGAGCAGCGTCGCATTTCTCAGGACCAATTGTTCAGTGTGGAGAACAGCCTCAAGGCTTTCAAGGGTCAGCAACAAGCCTTACTGGAACGTTCCTTCTTCGAGAAGAAACGCACCGCTGAGGCCGACTTTCAGAAAAAAGTGCAAGCTGACCCCAAGCTTCGCGCGGAGTATGGCAAAGTCTGGAGTGACATCGAGGCCGCCGACAGGAAGCTTCGCATGCACCTGTATCCCTACCTGTATGTGGAAGGACCATACGGATTTCGATCGGTTCTCCACCGTCATGCGCGGCGCCTGCTCCGCATGGCCGAAGAGTATCCCAAGCCCAACGAGAAGCGCCTCGCCGAATTCGCCGATGCGCGCAAGCCGCAAGCGAAGCAGGCGGCCTTAAGCACTGCGCCTATCTATCCCGAGCTGGAAATTGAAACACTTACGTTTTCCCTCACCAAGCTGCGGGAGGTGTTTTCGCCGGACGACCCGATGATCCGGAACATTTTCGGAAAACGGTCGCCTCGTGAAGTTGCCACCGAGGCCATCCAGAGTACGAAGCTTGGCGATGTGGCGGTCCGTAAAACACTGCTGGAAGGCGGCAGCAAAGCGGTGGAATCGTCCACCGATCCTATGATTGCGTTGGCGCGGTTGGTGGATCCCTATGCGCGCGCGATCCGGAAGAAGTATGAGGATGAAGTGGAATCCGCGCTCACCCAGGGCTCGGAAAAATTGGCCAAGGCGCGGTTTGCCGTATATGGCACCTCGCTCTATCCCGATGCCACCTTCACGCTGCGCCTTACGTACGGATCGGTGAAGGGATGGTCCGAGAACGGCAAAGCTGTGTCCCCTTTTACTTATTTCGCCGGGGCTTTCGAGCGTCACACAGGACGGCAGCCTTTCGCTCTTCCTCAAAGCTGGCTCGATGCGAAGCCGAAGCTCAGGCTACGGACGCCGTTTAATTTTTCCACCACCAACGACATTATCGGCGGCAACTCCGGCTCCCCGGTGATCAATAAGGAGGGCCAACTGGTGGGCCTTATTTTTGACGGGAACATCCATTCTCTGGGCGGCAACTACGGTTTCGATGATCAACTGAACCGGGCGGTGGCGGTGCACAGCGCGGGCATTCTTGAAGCTCTCGAGAAGATTTACGAGGCCAAAAATATTTTGACGGAGATCAAAGCCAAGTAGCGTAGGAAGCGCCGCGTATCGCTTGCCGCCGCTTTCGACGCCTTCCGCCCGCGGTCTGAGTCTTGACACCACGGGCAAAATGGATTTGGTTCTGGTAACTTTGTCTAGGAAGAGGGCACAGCGTGGCAGAAAAGCGGGCGGATGTCGCGATCGTGGGCGCGGGAATTCTCGGCCTGGCGCACGCCTGGCATGCCGCGCGCGCGGGCAAGCGGGTGGTGATTTTTGAACGGCATCCACAGGCTCAGGGGGCCTCGGTGCGCAATTACGGACTAATCTGGCCCATCGGGCAAGCGGCGGGCTTTCTTCACCAGACAGCCATGCGCAGCCGCGAGCTGTGGACGGATATTCTGAATACCTACAAGCTGCCGTCGCTGGCCACCGGATCCATGCACGTCTGCTACCGCGATGACGAAGCCGACGTGGCAAAAGAGTTCTGCACGCTCGCGCCCAAGCAGGGCTACACCTGCGAGTGGCTGGAGCCCAAGCGGGCCATCGAAAAGTGCGACGCGCTGCGTCCCCATGGGTTGAAGGGCGCGCTTTTCAGCCCCACGGAAATCACCATCGATGCCCGCACCGTGATGCGTGAATTGCCGCGGCTTCTGGGGGAACGCTACCGCGTGGAGACCCGTTTCGGATATCCCGTGAGACGCATTGAACTGCCGGTCGTCGAGACGTCGGAGGAATCCTGGAGAGTGGAGAGCGCCATTGTCTGTACCGGCGATGATTTCGAAACTTTATTTCCGGCCGATTACAAAGCCAGCGGCCTCAGCCGCTGCAAGATGCAGATGCTGCGCACGGTGCCGCAGCCAAAGGGATGGAAGCTTGGCCCCGCTCTGGCCGGCGGAATCACCATGCGCTCCTATGGCGCCTTCGCCATGTGCACGAGCCTGGATGCGCTCAAGAAACGCATCGCCTCCGAGAATCCGAAGTACGAGCGCTGGGGCGTCCACGTCATCGTCTCCCAGCATGGCGGCGGGGAGTTGACCATCGGCGATTCGCACGAATATGGGCAGACGACGGATTTCTTCGACAAGGCCGATATCGAGGACCTGATTCTCGATACGCTCGATTCCTTTACGATGTTTCCGGACCGGACGATCGCGCAACGCTGGAATGGCGTCTTCGCCGGGCACCCCGAGAAGCCGATCGTCGTGGCCACCCCGGCGAAAGGCGTACTGATCGTCACAGGCGCAGGGGGAGCGGGATTGACGTTGGGTCTGGGACTTGCGGAACGGATCTGCAAGAAGTTTTTCGAGTAAGGCGCCGCGAATGGTGCGGCCGGCGGTCGAAGGCGATATTCCCTCCATTACGCGCATCTATACGCACCACGTCCTGAACAGCGTGGCGACCTTTGAACTGGACCCTCCCGCCGCCGAAGAGATGAGCCGGCGCTGGGAAGCGATCCGGAACAACGGCTATCCTTATCTCGTCTACGAGGATGCCTCCGTGGTGGGATACGCTTACGCTTCTCCATACCGTAGCCGCCCGGCTTACCGCCATACGGTGGAAGACTCCATCTACATGGATCCCAGCCATTCAGGCAAAGGCTACGGAGCAGCTTTGCTCGAGGCGCTGATCGGCGAATGTGCCGCGCTCGGTTTCCAGCAGATGATCGCGGTGATTGGCGGCGGCGGCGGCAACACGGCGTCCATCCGGTTGCATCAGAAACTTGGCTTTCTCCACGTGGGTGTTCTTACCGGAGTGGGGTATAAGTTTGGAAGCGCCGTCGATACCGTGCTGATGCAGTTAGCGCTGCCGTCCTAAGCACTTGCCCATTCGTGATAGATTGCACCGCATGAGATTCTTTTCCGCTGCGCTTGGGCTGATCGCCGCCGCCCCAATGCTGCATCCCCAGGTCTTGGTGTTTTCCAGGGAGCAGATGGTTCAATATACCGCCAAAAACCCCTATGAACGATTTGCAGACGGGCGCCCGAAAGTGCCCGATGCGTTAATCGAAAAAGTGCGGGACCTCGCGGCGGAGGACGTCTTTGGAGCGTTGGGAGCCGCGTATCCCAACCAATATGAAGGCGGATTCCGGCTCCTGCATCCCGGCAGGAAACTGGCCGGGCGCGCCGTAACGGCGCAGTTCATGCCCGCCCGCGCCGACGTGATGGACGTAGCGGAAGCCGAGGCGAAGAGCAAAGGGTTCGGGCGCAATGCCAACCAGAGAGTGATCGATATGCTCCAGCCGGGCGATGTGGTGGTGGTGGATCTCGGCGGAAAAATCGAGCGCGGCACGTTCGTCGGGGACAATCTGGCAACAGCGATCCACACAGCGACCCGCACCGGCGGCATGGTGATTGATGGAGCCATCCGCGATCTGGAGGGAATCTTCGAACTTCCGATGGCGGCCTACTTCCGCGGCGTCCACCCGTCCGCCATCGGCAACGTCATGTTGACCGGCGTGAATATCCCGATACGGATCGGCAATGCCACGGTGATGCCTGGCGATGTGGTGTTTGGCGATCGGGAAGGCGTCTACTTCATTCCGCCGCACATGGTGGAGCAGGTGGTAACGCGGGCGGACACCACGAAAATTCACGATGAATGGACCAAAGCAAAGTTCAAAACAGGCCGCTACAAATCAAGCGAGCTATATCCCTCTCCGTCCGATCCGGCATTAAAGCGGGAGTATGACGAGTATCTCAAGAAGAAGCTGGCGGAAAAGAAACGGCCCTAAGGGAGCTCGCGGATGCGGAGGCTGCGAAAGTGCACGATACTGAACTGATCGTGTAGCTGCAATCCCACCGGCCCCCGAATGGGCCTCTTCGGATCGCATTTCGTCTCAGACACCACAACGCCGTTAAGGCGGACGAGGATGGTTTCCCTCCGCACTTCGATATCGAAGGTATTCCACTGATCCTCCTTCATCGCCTCCTTCGGAGCCTTTGTAAACGTGTAGACACTGCCGGTGGGCGTCGGATCGGAATACTTGTTGTTAACCTGTATCTCGTATCCGAGTTTGGCCGGAGTGCGATGGAAGTCCGGGGTTTCGGCGATTCCGTGCTCGCCGCGCGAAGGGTCGCGCACGGAGATACCGCTATTGCCTCCCGTCCTCGTCCAGAACTCGACATGCAAATCAAAATTGCCGAACTCCTGCTTCGTGTAGAGCCATGCCTGGCGATTGAGCCAGCGCTTGTAGTGGTCTTCGTTTTGGAACGTCTTTCCCGGCGCCAACAGCAGCCGGTCCCACACCCGCTGTCCGACCAGTGTGCCATCGGCCAGCACGGTCCACTGCCCATCGCAGCGCGACTCCCAGCCATCCAGGTTCCTTCCGTTAAACAGGGGCCGGTAGCCTTGTTGTGGAAAAGCGGCGGAAGCGAGGAGAAAAAATACCAGTGTGCGCATTTGCCGGCTAGTATAGCCCAGCAATTTTTGCAGCTCGTTAGGCAAGCCTGCTGGCGCTGGCGGTAGCGGAGAGAGACAATTCTCGTATGCGTTTCCTACCGGCGCTTTGTCTGTCGATCGTCGCGTCCGCCGCCCAGGGCGAGGATTATAAGATGGGTCACTCGCATCTCGGCGAGCCTTTCGACCAGGGGCCGCGGCAGAAGCCCTGGATCATGGAAGGGATCGGCAGCGTCCATCTTCCCATCACCACAAAGAACCCCGAGGTGCAGAAGTGGTTCGACCAAGGCGTAACATTACTCCACTCCTTCTGGGATTATGAGGCGGAGCGCAGCTTCCGGTGGTGTTTGAAGCTCGAGCCGGAAAACGCCATGGCGTATTGGGGTATGGCGCGCGCCACCAGCGATAAGCGATCCGCGGAGTTCATTAAAGAGGCGGCAAAGCGTAAACACACCGTGACCCAGCGCGAGCGCCTGTACATCGAGTCCATGGAAGCGCTTGTGGCCAACGACGCCCTGCGCGATCGCGGCGACGACTACCGGCAGCGCAACCGGGAACACAAGCGGCTGCTCGAATCGATCTGCGTGAGGTATCCCGAGGATATGGAAGCGAAGGCATTGATCGCTTTAGCGAATATGGGCGACTCCCGCTACGGAACGGAATTAATTGTTCGCGAGATTTTGGCGAAGCTACCCGATCACCCCGGCGCGCATCACTACCGCATTCACAACTGGAACTACCATGAGCCGGAGCAGGCGCTGGCGAGCTGCCGCCGTTTTGGCCAGATTGCTGCCGGTGTGGGCCACGCACTGCATATGCCGGGGCACGTGTATGCCCAGTCCGGCATGTGGCATGAGGCGGCCATCAGTATGGACTCCGCCACCCGCGCCGAGAAGCGCTACATGATCGAACGCCTGACGTTCCCCTTCAACAACTGGAACTATGGCCACAATCGTGCCTACCTTTCCTATATTCAGGAGCAGCTTGGGATGGCGAACGCGGCGCTGTTCGGCGCCCGTCAATTGATCGATGCGCCGCTCGATCCGGATCACAATGCCGACCTCCCGTATAGCAGCCATTCGCAAGGGATCAACGCAACCCTTCGCGCGGCGGTGAAGTTTGAAAGATGGAATGATCTGCTGAGCCCGAAGACAATCCCCTGGCGAGACATCTTCATCGACAGGATGAACAAAGCGTACGCGGAGAGCCGCGCCCACCTCGGTCTGGGAAAACTCGATAAAGCGGAAAAGAGCATCGAAGAACACGCGGCGCTGAAAAAGGATCTCGAGAAGAACAAGACGCACGAGGGGACCTTTCAGATCCAGGCGGCGGAGTTGAAGGCGCGGCTGGCGTTGGCCAGGGGGGAAACGCTGCAGGGTCTCGCGATGTTGGCGGACGCCGCGCAGAAGCATTTCGAGATGCAGAAAGGCGACAACGATCCGCCGCGCTATCCGGAGGTGCTTTACAACTCGCTGGGCCGCGCTTACCTGGAGGCGCAGAGTCCTCAACTGGCGTTGAAAGCGTTTGAGAAGGGGCTGCAACTGACCCGAAATGATATTTTTGCCCTCAGTGGCCTGGTGGAGGCCCACCACGCGCTGGGGCAGAAGAAGGAAGCGGAAGAGATGCTGGCTCGTCTGTTGTTCACGGCCTCCGGTGCGGATAACGGATTGGCGGTGGTGCAGCGGGCCCGGGCGACGGGCGTGAAGGCTCAACCGCTGGATAATGCGCCGGATAAGCAGCGCACGTATCACGAGGTGCAGCTTACCCAACATGGCCCGAACGTCTGGGAGCCCTACGGGGCGCCCTCTCTGGAAGCGGTGGACAGCGAGGGCAAAACGGTAACGCTATCCGAGTATCGCGGTAGGAACGTTCTGCTGGTGTTTTATCTGGGCCGGGAATGCCTGCACTGCATGAAGCAGTTGAAAGACATCAACGCAAAGAAAGCGGAATGGGACACCCTGGATACCGTGGTGCTGGCGGTGAGCAGCAATCGCCCCCAGGACAATGCGGCCAATCGGAAAGCCATCAATCTGCCCGCGGTACGGCTGCTGAGCGACACCGGCTTTCAGAATGCCCGCCGCTACAAATCCTATGACGATTTCGAAGAGATGGAGCTGCACTCCACCATCCTCATCGACAAAAAGGGCCGCGTGCACTGGGGCCGCAATGGCGGCGAGCCATTCTCGAAGATGGACTTTCTGATCAAACAGCTCGAGCGGATGAACAAGTTCATCGAAACCGAAGGCTCGCGCACGGCTACCGGAGGCGGCCAGTAGAGCGGTGGGAACGGTATAATGACCGTCGATGAACCGGCGTGAGTCCCTTCGTACCATCACCGCAGCCGCGGTAGCGGGCTTTCCCGCAATTCTAAAGTCGCAGAACCAGCGGCCCAATGTGCTTTTCGTCATGACCGACGATCAGCGCTGGGACGCCATGAGTTGCGCCGGCAACAAAATCCTCCAGACGCCGAACATGGATCGTTTGGCGCGGGGCGGCGTACGGTTTACCAATGCCTTTGCCACCAATCCGCTGTGCTCTCCGAGCCGCGGCACTATCATGACCGGACTGTATTCTCACGCTCACGGGGTCACCACGAATTCCGGGCGCAGCCATTATCTGCGCGGCGATGTACAGACGTATCCGATGCTGCAGCAGCGCGCCGGTTATTACACAGCCATGGTGGGGAAATGGCACATCGCCTCCACGCCCCCGGGCTTCGATCACTGGTGCATCCTTCCCGGTCAGGGCGTGTATCACGATCCGCAAATGCTGACGGCCAGCGGGCGTCTGCAGTTCCGCGGCTATGTGGACGACGTCATCGCCGACCAGGCGCTGACCACGCTGCAGGCGCGGCCCAAGAACAAGCCGTTCAGCCTGGTGTGCAATTTCAAGGCGCCGCATCGCGAGTGGTTTCCGGCCAAGCGTTTCGAGCATGTCTATGACGGCATCACCATTCCCGATCCGCCCAATTTCAACACCGGCCTCGAAGATCGCCCCGAAGGCATCCGCAACACCGATATGCAGATTGCGGATATGCCGGACTTCTACGCCCGCGGCGTGGATAAGAACCTGCCTCGCGCCGAGCGCAAAAAGCTCAACTACCAGTTGTTCCTCAAGAATTATTACCGTACGATTCTCGGTGTGGATGAAAACCTGGGGCGCATTCTCGATTATCTGGATAAGGAAGGGCTTGCGGAAAACACCATCGTCATCTACACCGGCGATAACGGATTTTTTTTGGGCGAGTACGGCATGTTCGACAAGCGCCTGATGTATGAGCCGTCCATTCGCGTGCCGATGCTGCTGCGCTATCCCGCGGGAGTAAAGGCGGGACAGGTGGATACCGGGCATATGGTCTTGAACAACGATGTGGCTCACACAGTGGCGGAATACAGCGGCGTGCAGCTTCCCGCTTATGCCAGGAATCATGGGATGAGCTGGAAGCCGCTGCTGGAAGGTAAACCAACGGAATGGCGGGCGGACTGGCTCTATGAAAACTTCGAGTATCCCGGTCCGCATTGCGCGCCGAAAGCGCGGGGCATTCGCAATAAGGAATGGAAATTGATCCATTACATCCAGCAGCCGGAAGCCTTTGAGATGTTTCATCTTCCGGGCGATCCCGAAGAAAAGAAGAATCTCGCGGCACATCCCGATTATCAATCGCAGTTCCGGAAGATGAAGGCGCGGCTGGACCAGTTGCGACAAATGACTCAGGACGATCGCGGGGAAGATGGCACGGCTCCCGAGCCTTGCGGGAACCGGATGTCCGGCCGTCGATAACATTACGGTCGATAACATTCGATAACATTACGGTTGTAATCGGAAACAGAATCTGGTAACGTCTTCAGGATAATAAAGGTCTAGTAGATATAGGACGATAGCTGACTCATAGAGGAGCGCGGCTGCAAGTTGCCGTGACAAGACGAGTTCGCAAGCAAGGATGGGACGGTTATGAAGAAGTCCAGAGTGCAGGAATCGCCCGCAAAAGGTGTACTGATGGGCCTGAACCACCGCGAGATATTGGTCGATAAGCGCCGGGAAGTGATGTCGTCCATGGGGCTGAAGTTCGATACAATTTCTAAAACCGGACGCGTGGGGGAAGAAGACCAGGCGCAAATGTCCCATGACGAGTTCATCAATCTACGTTTGAGCAAAATCGATTACGACGTCCTGAGGTTGATCAACGAAGCCATTGACCGCATTGACTCCGGAGATTTCGGAATGTGCCAGCGGTGCGAAGAGCCGATCGCGCCACGCCGGCTTCAGGTGCTGCCCTGGGCCAAGTATTGTGTGCGCTGCCAGGAGAGAGTCGCGATGCGCCAGCATGAGAGCGAGGAAGACGAAGTGTTCGCCCCCGTGGGTGCTTACCGCGCCTGAACGGAGCGGAACTGGCCGGGCCTGTCATCGGGAAGTAACGCCCGCACGCTATCCTGAATGACTGGAAGGCCATCTATGTTTCGCTTCCTGGCACTTCTTCTCTTACCCTGCCCGGTTTTCAGCCAACTGGTTATTAATGAGGTCGACTACGACCAGGTTGGCGTCGATACGGCTGAATTTATCGAGCTTAAGAACACCGGCGTGAACCCCATTGACCTCCAAGGATACAAAATTGAACTGGTGAATGGATCCGGCGGAGCGGTCTACCACACCATCGCGCTGCCCGGTTTCCTGCTTCAGCCGGGCGCTTATTACGTGATTTGTGGGAATGCCGCCACCGTTTCCAACTGCAACCTCGACGACGGCCCCGATACCGATTTCATTCAAAACGGTTCTCCGGATGCGATCGGGCTGCGGGATCCATCGAATCACCTGATCGACGCCCTCAGCTATGAAGGCTCCGTGCCCGGTTACGTCGAAGGTACCGGCACTTCCGCCGCCGATTCCAATTCCATCGCCAATATCGGCCTTTCGCGTACGGCCGGCGTGGACACAAACGATAACAGCGCCGACTTCAGCATCCGCTGCATTACGCCCGGAGCGAAAAACAGCTCGGAAGCTTCGGACTGTCCGGCTCCATCCGCGCAGCCGTCCGTCACCACCGCTTCCCCCCTCCCAAACGGAATCCTGAACATCGCCTATAGCATTAGCCTGCAAGCCACCGGCGGCACGGGAACATTCACCAACTGGGCCGTAACCGCCGGCGCGCTACCGGCTGGTTTAGTTCTGAATCCGTTGACCGGCGAGATTGCAGGAATCCCAATTGCGGCTGGAGGTTTCAATTTCACAGCCACGGTCACCGATAGCGCGAATATCAGCGGGTCGAAAGCACTAGAGGTGACGATTGACTCCACTCCGGCTACCTGCCTTGCCACCCACACGATAGCCCAGGTACAAGGATCGGGCCAGATTTCGCCGCTTGTATCGAATATCAACCAGAACGGTGCCCTCGTAACCGCGGAAGGCATCGTCACTGCCGTGTTATCGAACGGTTTCTTTCTGCAATCGGAGACGGGCGACGGGGATCCCGCCACCAGCGAAGGCGTTTTCGTATTCACATCCGCCGCGCCGCCGGCCGCGGCAGTTCGTAAGAATAAGGTCTGCGTAACCGGCCCCGCCTTCGAGTTCCGTCCCGCCACCGAGCCGCATTACCTTTCCATCACCGAGATTAATCTGCCCACCAGCATCCTGCGAACCGGCACTGTGGCAAATCTTCCGGTTGCGGTAGTGCTCACCGCCGCCGATCCCGATCCGGACGGAGCCTTCGATCAATTAGAGAAGTATGAAGGTATGCGCGTCTCAGTCCCCAGCATGACGGTGGTGGGAGCTACCCTCGGCGCGGTCAGCGAGCAGAACGCGGCCTCGAGTCTGAACGGGGAGTTCTTCGGAGTCGTGAGCGGCGTGCCACGTCCGTTCCGCGAACCAGGCATTGAGCAGCCGGAGCCACTTCCCCCTGACGCCCCCGATACCGTGCCCGTTTGGAACGGCAATCCCGAACGCATCTTCGTCGATTCCAACCGCCAGGCGGGCGCTCGGCTACTCGATGTAAATGTGGGATACACGGTATCGAACGTGACCGGCCCACTGCATTACGATGAGCGCACCTACGAGATCTTTCCCGACCCCGATGCGGGCATCGTAGTCACCGGCAGCCTTGCCGCCACTCCGGTTCCGGACCCGGAAGCCGCCGAGTTCACCATCGCGTCCTTCAATCTCGAGCGCTTCTTCGACACCGCCAACGACCCTCGAACCAGCGACCCGGTACTGACTGCCGCGGCCTTCGCGAACCGGCTAAACAAAGCCTCGCTGGCGATTCGCGACGTGATGAAGAGCCCCGATGTGCTCGCCGTACAGGAAGTGGAGAATCTCGCCACGCTGCAATCGCTCGCCGGCCAAATCGGTTCCGATTACCAGGCCTTTCTCTTGGAAGGCAATGACATCGGTGGCATTGACACCGGCTTCCTGGTGAAGACGGCCCGGGTTACCGTGCTCGGCGTGACGCAAATCGGGAAAGATGAAACCTACATCGATCCAAATACCAATCAGCCGGACACTTTGAATGACCGTCCCCCACTGGTGCTGCAAGCAGCCGTGAATGGCGCCGCTTTTACGGTGATCGTGGTCCACCAGCGTTCTCTCCTGGGCATTGACAACCCTACCGGCGGCAATCGAGTGCGGACCAAGCGCCGCGCGCAGGCCGAGTTTCTCGCCAATTACATCCAGAGCAGGCAGCAGGCGAATCCCTCGGAACGGATTGCCGTGCTTGGCGATTTTAACGCCTTTGAAGTCAACGATGGCTACGTGGATGTGACCGGCACCATCAAAGGCCAGCCGGCCCCGGCGGCCCTTGTAACGCTGCCCAGCGACGACCTGGTGGATCCGGACCTCACCAGCCTCGCCGATATTTACCTGCCAACCAGCCAACGCTACAGCTACGTCTTCCGGGGTAACGCGCAGACCATCGATCACATTCTGGCGAACCCCAACATGCTCTCCATCGCCAGCCGCTTTGCCTTTGCGCGGAACAACGCCGATTTCTCCGAGTCCTTTCGCAACGATCCGAACCGGCCCGAGCGCCTCTCTGATCACGACATGCCGGTAGCGTATTTCCGGGCTCCCGGCACGGCGCTTTCCATCTCCTCCGCGATAACTGCAAGGGTCAACGGGTCCCAGCCCGATTCACGAGACTACACGCTCCGCCTCAAAAATCGCGGCGCAAGCGATGTATCCGGTTGTACGCTGAATTCGGTTTCATTCCGGCTCAGGAGCGGTTCCGGCACCTTCACTTTGCTCTCCCGCCTTCCTATGAGCTTCGGCGCTTTGACGGCCAACGGCGGCAAAGCTTCCCGCACCCTCACCGTGGTCTCGCCGCCAAGTATAGAGCGCTTCACCATGAAGCTTACCGGCAATTGCGGGGCATCTCCGTTCACCGCGTCCGTGCGCACTTTGCGCTGAGGGCTGCCCGCCGTCATCAATTCGAAACATATGGCGGCATAAGATGAGGCTAGGTGAACATGTCCTTCGCTTCCGGCGGCGATTTCTCTTTCAATTTTCTGGTGATTGCGGCCATCGGTTTAGGCTTGGCGTTTGAGTTCGTGAACGGGTTTCACGATACTGCCAATGCCGTGGCTACGGTCATCTACACGCATTCCCTGCGGCCGGCTGTTGCCGTTATCTGGAGCGGCATTTGGAACCTGATCGGAGTGCTGACATCGAGCGGAGCAGTGGCGTTTGCGGTCGTCTCGCTGCTTCCGGTGGAACTGGTGCTGAACGTCAGCTCGGCCGCCGGTGTTGCGATGGTGATGTCGCTGCTGGTGAGTGCGATGATCTGGAACCTCGGCACGTGGTATCTGGGTCTGCCGGCGTCCAGCTCGCACACCCTGATCGGCTCGATTCTCGGCGTGGGGCTCGCTAATTCCTACCTCTCGGGCGGCAAGGTATTCGGCGAGGGAGTCAATTGGGGAAAGGCGGGAGAGGTCTTCGCCTCCCTGGTCACATCGCCGGTCATCGGATTCGTTTTGGCCGCGGGTCTGCTCCTGTTATGCAAAGCAGTGGTCAAGCGACCCGAGTTGTACCTGCCAGCCGACCCCACGAAAGTTCCGCCGCCATGGATTCGCGGCCTGCTGATCTTCACTTGCACTGGCGTAAGTTTCGCTCACGGATCGAACGACGGGCAGAAAGGCATGGGTTTACTCATGCTGATCCTGATTGGCCTGATGCCAGCCGGCTACGCCGTGGATCTTGCCATGCCCCAGCAGCGGGTGGTGCAACTGGGCGAGAGTGCGCGCTCGGTCGCCGCGGCGATCTCCGCCGGCCAACCGGAGCAGCCAGCCACCTTAAGCGACGCCTCGGAGGAGCTATCCCGATTTCTCAAGACCTCCGCCGCCGTGTCGCGTACGTTGGGCGCGGCGGCGCTGGTGAACTTCGAAATCGCCCGTCAGCTTGAAGGGAAAACCGCGCTCACCCAAGTAACCCCCGCGGACAGGCCTCAGTTCCGAACCTTATGCTACCTGGGAGGAGAGTCTGTGGCGAGACTTCAGCAGCAAGGAAAACTGAAAAGCATCGACGCCGGCCTCCTGAGCCGTTACCGCGCCGCGCTGAACAGCGCAACCCGCTTTATTCCAGGTTGGGTTAAGGTGGCGGTGGCCTTGAGCCTTGGGTTGGGCACCATGATCGGCTGGAAACGAATCGTGGTCACCGTGGGCGAAAAGATCGGCAAGGAGCACATGAGCTATGCTCAGGGGGCCTCGGCGGAGCTGGTGGCTATGACGACCATCGGCGCCGCGGACCTGGCCGGTCTCCCCGTGAGCACCACCCATGTGCTTTCCTCGGGCATAGCCGGGACCATGGTCGCGAACAATTCCGGCCTTCAAACCGGCACTCTCCGTAACCTTTTGCTGGCCTGGGTGCTGACCCTGCCGGTCTGCGTGTTTCTGGGCGCTACCCTGTTCG
This sequence comes from Bryobacteraceae bacterium, assembly GCA_035526195.1. Taxonomy (GTDB): domain Bacteria; phylum Acidobacteriota; class Terriglobia; order Bryobacterales; family Bryobacteraceae; genus CADEFT01. Next base: position 13,283 of record DATLCW010000200.1, on the reverse strand, counting down.
CCGCCAGCTTGAATATCTTCAGCCGTATGGTGCTTCGGTAACGGCCGCCTCCGGCGGGGCGCCGCGGATGCGGATCAGGCCTCCGCCGCGAGATCCAGATATCGCGCCACCGCTTCAATGCCCCGGTAGAAGTTCGGCAGATACAGCTTCTCGTTGGGAGAGTGAAGATTGTCGTCCGGCAGGCCGAATCCCATCATCACGCTGGGAATCCCAAGATGCTGGTCGAACACGCCCACAATCGGGATCGAGCCGCCGCTGCGCACGTACACCGTGCCGTTTCCGAAGATCTCCGTCATGGCAACCGCCGCGGCATGAATAAATCTGTTGTCCGGGTTCACCAGGGAAGGCGCCGCGCCATGCAGGTAGCGGAACTCCGCGCTCACCCCTTTCGGACAGGCTTTCGCAACCGCCTGTTGGATCTGCGCCACTGCTTCGTCCGGCCGTTGATCGGCTACCAGCCTGGCGCTCACTTTGGCCAAAGCCTGTGCGGGGATCACGGTCTTTGCTCCTTCTCCAGTAAATCCGCCCCGTATCCCATGGACTTCCAGCGTGGGTCTGGCCCACACTCGCTCCAGGATTGGAACCGCCGGCTCGCCGGTCAGCTCGCTCACGCCCATTTCCTCCTCGCGATACTTCTGCTCATCGAAGGGCAGCACCGCCCATGCCGCGCGCTCGGCAGCCGCCGGCGGCTGCACGCGATCGTAGAAACCGGGAATCAGAATGTGACCGTCGCGATCCTTCAGGGCACAAAGAATCTCCGCGATCGCCATCAGGGGGTTGGGCGCCGCTCCTCCGTATACGCCGGAATGCAGATCCTGTTTCGCGCCCTTCACGATCAACTCCCCATAAACGATGCCACGCAACCCGATACACAGCGTGGGAAGCTCCGGCGCGAACATCTCCGTATCGCAGATCACGGCGGCGTCCGCTTGCAGGCGCGCCGGCTTGCTCGCGACGTAGCGTTCGATATGCTCGCCGCCGGTCTCCTCTTCGCCTTCAATCAGGAATCGTACGTTGACCGGCAGGGCGCCGCGCATATTCATTACGGCTTCCACCGCCTTGATCAGAATCAGCGTGAGACCCTTATCGTCGGCGGCCCCGCGCGCGTAGATATTCCCGCCCCGGATCGATGGCTCAAAGGGCGGCGAAACCCACTCCTCCAGCGGATCCGGCGGCTGCACGTCGTAGTGGCCATAAAACAGCAGCGTGGGCTTTTCCGGAGCGCCCAGCCACTCGCCGTAGACGAGCGGGTTCCCTTCGCCCTCCACCAGTTCCACGCTTTGCATCCCGGCCCCGCGAAGCTGATTGGCCACGAACTCGGCGGCACGGCGGATGTCGGGTTTATTTTCGGAGAGCGCGCTGATGCTGGGAATCCGCAGAAACCTCTTCAACTCTTCGAGGGAGCGGCCCTGATTTTCCTGGAAGTAAGTCATAGGGAAATGCCAACGAAGACTCCATCGTAGCGTAGGGCTTCAGCGCACAAGACTCGCTTGCGGATAGTAGTGTCCGAGGATGGACGCGAAATCGTGTCCTGCCAGCGCCATGGCTGCCGCGCCGCGCTGGCAGAGACCCACTCCATGGCCATGACCTTTGCCGCGCAGTACCGTCCCGCCCATTGCGTGCTCCACCGTGTAGTCATTGGAGGCGATGCGATTCCAGCCGAACCGGCGAGCCAGATCCAGACGCTGCGATTCGGAATGATCCAGCTCAATGTACTCCGGCAGCCGTGCTTCCCACAGGTGCGGGTTACGGGCGCAGCCGGGGCAGGGGACGGCGAAGTACGGGTAGCCGCCGAAGGGGAGCTTGACGCTCGCCGCACTGTTGGTGACTCCGCCGCAACTGCGAAAGTACATCGCGCGGACCAGCTGTCCGCGATACGTGAGTGCCTGCCCGCGAGTGGATTCAGCCGCGTTACTCCGTGACGGCTCCTGAAACAACTGGCAATGAGTGGTGTCGCAGAAATCGAAATCCGTGTGCCGCCCGCCGGCTTTGTAATAGGATCTCGCCGCGATTGCCTGCGCTTTTCTCGCTTCCGCCGGCCCGCGCGGCATCTCCGACGCGCTTACGATCGCCACCGCCGATTCCAGGCCGACGCGAACCACGGTCCATAAAACACCATCGCGCGCGCGCACTTCGACGCTGCCCGTGTACTCCCGGCGGATCTTCCCCGGTATTTCCACGCTCGCAGGTCCGGCGCCACCCACGGCCTGGCTTCGCAATTCTCGTCCGCCGCTACGGCAGATCACCTGATTCCCGGAGGCTCTCAGATCCACAGTGCCGCTCAATCGCTCAGCGCCGGCGTGCACACTGACGCCCGTCAGCCGGATCGCGGCTGGACGAAACAAACTCAACACGCCGATGCGAAGCTCCTGCGCATACACCGGCAGTGCGGCAATGAGGAGGAAGTGGGCGGCGGCGCTCAAATTCCCTTCGCGGCCGCTACTTCGGCCGCCGCCCCATCGATGGTCAACGGCGTTCCCGGCCTGGCGTGCTCCGCGCGGATCACGGCAAACGCTACGCTTTTCCCTAAAGCCGGCGAGTACGCGCTCGACATCGTTTCGCCAACCGCCGCTTCCCCCGCCTTTACCGGACTCGCCGCCGCGGGCGGCTCTTTACCCGCGACGTACAACGGCACGAGCAGCCGGTGCACCTGGCCGCGGGATCGGACGCGCTCCACGATTTCCTGGCCTAGATAACAGCCTTTCGTAAAATGAACGGCGTGGAGAAGCTGCGTTTCCTGCACCAGGCTTTTGTCCGTGAAATCCTCGCCGTAGCGGGGACGGAAATTCTCCAGCCGAACCACCCGCGCATCCTCCGCGCTCGCTCTCACGGCTCCGAAAGACTCCAGCCTCGCAACAAACGCCTCCCTCTCCGCGGGTGGAACAAAGAAACGCGCCCCAGCCCCGCCCGTCACTGTGAACGGGGCGCGCCCAAACCCCGCAATCGCATCGATCACTTGTCGGCTCAGAGGACCTTCCACTCCAATCGCCGTAATCTCTTTGCGCGCATCTGTTAATGTTGCATCATCGGCAATGATGTACTTGTCCAGATGTTGAAACAGAGCATCGTGAGTCTCGGGCTCGGTATCCAGCAGGAACCTGTCCTCCATCGCCAACACGTTCGCGTCTCCAAGAATCCGGCCCTTATCATTGAGGAAGAACGTATAGCAGGAATCCCCCGTGTTCATCTGTTCGATGTGATTGGTAGTCATCGCATGCAACAGCCGTGCGCGATCCTCTCCTGAGATCCAGAAGCGTCCCCGGCGGTCCAGATCAAGCCATCCCGCGCCTTCTCGAAGCGCTTGATATCCGGTCATTGCTGCAGCGCCCTCAAGTATGCCGAGATCGCAATCACCACCATCGCGCTAACCGCTACTCCGGTCAACTGCCGCGCGCGCTTGTTCGGCCCGGCCCCGGCCCTGCCCACTAGAATGGACACCGCGATCACGTGCAGCGCCAGCAGCATCTTGATCCCGAACCACATGTGATACCCCGGCGGCAGATTCGTCTTGCGCAGCAGATTCGCCAGCCCGGAACCAAGCAGCGCAACCACCAGAACGAGGGCCACGCCGCGCCATTGCGAGGCGATCCGGTCACCCCATTTCGACTTTTCATGATCCGGCATTCCCGCCATCGCGCGATGCAACACCAGCCGCGCGAAAAGCGTTCCGCCCACCAGAAACGTCATCGACGCAATATGCGTCCAGCGCAAGATAATCCCAATCACATCCATGGGTAGATCATAGCGCGGTACTGGCTCTATGCCATGTCTCTGTTGCCCCTCAAATCGCGCCTGCGTTTTCCGGCCCACGGCTTAACGATGATCTTCTGTTGCCTTCGCGTGAGATGAACTGGCTCGGCCCCCCCAACACCTTTCGGCTCATATGACGAGACGATCGCATGCCCTGATTTTTGCGGTGCGCCACCGCATCTCCCAAGACGCACCATACCGGTTGCTATACCCGTGCTACCTTGGAATTTATGCTCGCAGCCCGCACCCTCTTTCTGTGTCTGCTCACGTTCGCGCCGCTAATCGCCGAGGGAGCGTTTTCCAATCGGCGGGCGCCGGGCTTTTCACTTCCCGACGCCACCATGACGCAGCATGACCCGCAGGATTACCGCGGCAAGGTCCTGCTGCTCGAATTCATGAAGACCCAATGCCCGATTTGCAAAGTAATGAGCGGCGTGCTGGAGCAGATGAAGGCGAAGTATCCCGGCCAGGTGAGTGTGCTGAGCGTGGTGATCATGCCCGATACCATTGACAGCGTACGGGCCTATATCAAGGACAACGGAATTACCAGTCCCATCCTCTTCGATTCGGGTCAAATGGCGGCATCCTATCTGAAGATCACACCCCAGAATCCCACTCTTAAGTTTCCCCACATTTTCCTCATCGATCCGGACGGCATAATACGCAACGATTTCGACCACGACGACGCGGAACGTAAAATGGTCACCGCTCCAAGGCTCTCCGCCGAGATTGAAAAACTGCTCAAGGGAGCCCCCGCGAAAAAACGCTAGAATTGGAAACCGCCAAAGCATGTCGACGCAGACTATCACCATCACCGATAACCGAACGGGCAAGAGCTACACGCTGCCCATTGAGCACGGCTCGATCAAAGCCACCGATCTACGGCAGATCAAAGAGGTGGAAGACGATTCCGGCCTGTGCACCTATGATCCCGGCTTCATGAACACCGCCGCTTGCAAGAGCCGCATTTGCTACATCGACGGAGACAAAGGGATTTTGGAATATCGCGGCTATCCGATCGAGCAACTGGCCGAACGCTGCACGTTCCTCGAAGTTGCATATCTTCTGTATTACGGGGAGCTGCCGGAACGGAAGGCTTTGGACGACTTCTCCTACAACATCACCCACCACACGATTCTGCATGAGAACGTAAAGCAGTTCATGCACGGGTTTCGCTACGATGCGCATCCAATGGGTATGTTCGTTTCTACCGTGGCGGCGCTGGCAACGTTCTATCCCGAGGCGAAGAATATTTTCGATCCGGATAACCGCCGCAGGCAGTTTTACCGCCTGGTGGCGAAAGTTCCCACGATCGGCGCCTTCATCTACCGCCATAACGTCGGGATGCCCTATGCGTATCCCGACAACGACCTCAGCTACGCGGGCAACTTCCTGAACATGCTGTACAAAAAGACGGAGACGAAGTACAAGCCCAACCCGATCATGGAGCGCGCCCTCGATATCCTGTTTATCCTGCATGCCGATCATGAGCAAAATTGCTCCACCACGGCGATGCGCTCGGTGGGCAGCGCGAACACCGATCCCTACAGTTCGCTGGCCGCCGCCGCCGCCGCCCTGTACGGCCCGCTGCACGGCGGCGCCAATGAAGCGGTGCTAAGAATGCTGCGCACCATCGGCAGCAAAGACAAGATCCCGGAATTTATCAATCGCGTAAAGGCCGGCGAGGGACGCCTGATGGGCTTCGGCCATCGCGTCTACAAAAATTACGATCCTCGCGCGACCATCATCAAAAGGGCGGCCGATGAGGTGTTTGAGGTCACCGGACGCAACCCGCTGATCGATATTGCCGTTGAGCTCGAGCGCATCGCGCTCGAAGACGATTATTTTATTAAGCGCCGGCTGTATCCCAACGTCGATTTCTATTCGGGCATTATCTATGAGGCGATGGGCATACCGACGGAAATGTTCACCGTGATGTTCGCTATCCCTCGTACCGTTGGATGGCTGACCCACTACGAAGAGATGCTGCTCGACAGCGACCAGAAGATCGCACGGCCAAAGCAGCTCTATCTGGGAGCGGCGCGCCGCGACTTTGTGCCCATGGAGAAGCGCAAGGCGGGCCAGTCCTAATCCATGCGCAGGCCCTTGGAGGCAGCCAGGAAGACGGGCGCGTTAAGAAAAGCGGAACCTCGCCTGCAGCGCACTCTTTCCGATCTGGCCGCCTCACAAAGCGTTCGCGCCTGCGTCCACCACCTCTTCAGAAACAAGCAGTGGATTAATGAGCAGCATCTGCAATTATGCCGTATCGCCTCTCCTACCTTCTTTGAAGAGAAGCGGGCGGAATGGATGGCCGCGCAGTTCAAAGCCCTGGGCTGGGAATCCCGCATCGACCGGGCCGGAAATGTCATCGCTTATCCCGGCTCGCATCGGGAAGGTCCATTTGTCGCGCTTACCGCTCACCTGGACACGGTGCTTGCCCCGCGCCAGGCCGAGGATGTCCGGGTAGGCCCCGACGGCCGCTTCCACGGCCCTGGGGTTTCCGACAATGGCGCCGGCCTCGCGGCGCTGCTCGCGCTCGCGGCAAGCTGGAAAGAGCATCCACTCCTCTCGGAAAATGGCCTGGGAGTGGTTCTCGTGGCCAACGTGGGGGAGGAAGGCGAGGGAAACCTGAACGGGATGCGTTTCCTTTGCAAGCAGTCGCCGATGGCGGAGAAAATACGTTCCTATGTGGTTCTGGACGGACCGGGCACGGACCATATTACATGCCGCGCGCTGGCCAGCCGCCGGTTTGAGGTGGTGGTTTCCGGCCCCGGCGGACACTCCTGGAGCGACCATGGCAACGCCAACCCGGTGCATTCTTTGAGCCGGGCCGTTCACTACTTTAATGAAGGAATTTATGAAGACGAGATCGCCGGCCCGCCGCGCTCGTCCTACAACTTCGGCATGATTGAAGGCGGGATCAGCGTGAATTCCATTCCGTCTTCGGCACGGGCGAAGCTGGACGTGCGAAGCGAAGACCCCGCGCGAATTGAGGCGATGGCAAGGAACCTTGTCTACGCGGTGGAGAAAGCCGTAGACCTCGAGAATGAGCGGGCGACCGGCGGACGCGTCCACGCCAAGATCCGCGACATCGGCGCGCGGCCCGGGGGTACGCTCTCCGACCAATCTCAACTGTTGCCCTATTTGCGTGCTGTGGATGCGTACCTGGGTATTCGCGCGCGATTGGATTGCGCTTCCACCGACGCCAACATCCCGCTTTCTTTAGGCATGGAAGCGCTATCCATCGGCGCCGGCGGACGCGGTGGCGGCGCCCACACCACCGACGAGTGGTATGATCCGGAAGGCCGTGAAATGGGCTTGCACCGGGTTGTGCTGACGCTTGGTATGCTTCTGTCGGAATGACCGCGCTCAGCGAGCGGACCCGCGCCGAAATTGCGTTAATCGGCGTTACCCTGATCTGGGGCAGCACGTTCGTGGTGGTGAAAAGCGCCATCGAACAGGCCTCCACCCTTGTGTTTCTGGCGCTGCGGTTCTCGCTCGGAAGCATGGTGCTGCTGCTCGTTTTCCGCCATCGTCTGCGAGTAAATCCCGAACTGCGCCGGATGACGCTGACGGGAGGAGTGGCGGCCGGAGCGTGCCTCGCCGCGGCTTATTATTTCCAGACGTTGGGACTGCGTTATACGACGCCGTCAAAATCCGCATTCATCACCGGACTCACGGCGGTGATGGTACCTTTTCTGGCTGCCGTCGTCTACAGGAAAGCGCCTCGGCCAGCGGAAGGCCTGGGCGTTGGGATTGCTACTTTTGGTCTTGCGTTGCTGACCTTGCCGTCAGGACATTTCGCTATCGGCTACGGGGATGCTTTAACTCTGTGTTGCGCGGTTGTTTTCGCCGGTCACATTCTGGTTTTGGGGCGATGGGCCCCGGTTTCCTCGTTTGAATTGCTCAGCTTCAGTCAGATTGCCGCTACGGCGGTGATGATGCTTCTGGTATGCGGCTGGGCCGAACCGACTAAAGCGGAATGGAATTGGCAACTGGTAAGCGGCGTGGTGATTACGGGCTTGTTCTCGACGGCAATAGGATTCACTGTGCAGGCCTGGGCACAACGTCACACCACGCCCACGCGGGCCGCGCTAATCTTTACTTTGGAGCCGGTGGCCGCCGCCGTCACTTCCTATCTGGTGGCAGGCGAACTGCTTTCCGGAAAGGCGATGATCGGCGCGGTGCTGATTCTGACCGGGGTCCTGCTAGTTGAATTGAAACCGGCGGGGTTCGGGCGGCATCCACTTGGATAGCAAGCCAAACGCCAAACCAGAGAGCGTCTGAAAGAGGAAGCAGCGCTCCATACTTCACAGATATAATTAAATCAACGGGTGCCTCGGCGAGGTCTCTGAAACACTATGAATTTCGTTCACAAAGCTCGTCAGCAAAAGTTTCTCAGTGCCAGCCTACTGCTGTTCACTCTTTCCATTGGGATTTTGATCGGGACCGTCATCAATACGGGTGTGCGGGCCGATCGAGGCCAGTCAGCCGCACCGGATGCGACGCCTCTGATGATCCCAAGCCCCACCATGCTTTCCAACGAGTTCAGCAAACTCGCCAAGAAGCTCGAGCCATCGGTCGTTTACATCACGACGGACTACGCTCCCAAGGCCGATAGTGCGGCACGCAAACGCCGGCCGCAGACCGAAGATGAGGGTGACGATGAAGAAGGCGATCTCCTGCGCCGGTTCTTTGGAGCTCCGCGCGGAGGCGGCCCACTGGGCGGCATTGCGCCGCCACGACAGCGCCGCGAAGCGTCCGGCTCAGGCGTGATTGTCGACAAAAATGGCTACATCATGACCAACCAGCACGTGGTGGATGGGGCCGATCATATCCGTGTGAAAATGCACGGAGACTCCAAAGAGTATCGCGCGAAGCTGATCGGCTCCGACCCGGAGACGGATATTGCAGTCATTAAAATCGACGCCGGAAAAGGTCTTTCGGCAGCTCGCATTGGCAATTCCGATGGTGTGCAAGTCGGCGACTGGGCAGTGGCGATTGGTTCACCGTTTGGCTTTGAAGCCACGGTGACAGCCGGTATCGTGAGCGCCATGGCTCGTGACGTCAGCGGGGCTCAGCAGTTCCAGCGCTTCATCCAAACCGATGCCGCGATCAATCCCGGCAACTCGGGTGGTCCGCTGCTCAACATCAATGGGGAAGTGATCGGAATCAACACCGCCATCGCGACCCAGAACGGCGGCTACCAGGGAATCGGTTTCGCCCTGCCAAGCAATGAGGCGGTTAAGGTTTATAACAGCATTATCCGCAACGGCAAGGTTACTCGCGGTTCCATCGGCGTAGGTTGGCAGAAACACGAAAAGCAGGATCAGGTATTACGGGCGATGGGGGTCAGCGGCGGCGTGCTGGTGGATTCGATTCAACCCGGCGGCCCCGCGGAAAAGGCCGGGGTGAAGCGCGAAGATATCATCGTGGCGCTCAACGGCAAGCCCATTAAGGATGGCGACGACCTGGTGGGCCGGGTTTCTTCCACCCCCGTAGGGACGGAAGCCACCATCACGGTTGACCGTGCCGGCAAAAAAATGGATCTCAAGCTCCAGATCGCCGATCGCGAGGAGGTCTTTGCCGATGATCCGCGGTTCAGCCGGAACCGTCGTCCCGACGCTCCGGGGCGCGCCGTGGAAAGCGCTCAACAGCAAGCCAAATTCGGGATCGCCATCCGTCCGCTGACGGAAGCCGAGAAGGACGCCTTGCCGGCCGACAGCAAGAACGGCGTTCTGGTCAACCGGGTGGATCCGGACAGCTTCGCCGATGAAATCGGACTGATGGATCGCGACATCATCGTGTCGGTGAACCGCCAGCCGGTTACGTCGCTCGAAGACGTGAAGCGCATTCAGGCCAATCTCAAGGCGGGAGACGCCGTGGCCTTTCGCGTAATGCGCCCGGTGGGGATGGGCCTGCGCAACACTCCCACACGCTACCAGAGTTTGGTGCTCGCCGGAACATTGCCCAACGAGTAACCAATCCAATTCCATTGGAAACAGCGCCGCCGGGTTACAAGCCGGGCGGCGCTTTCTAATGTGTGCCGGGCCAGTCTCGCACTCCGCCGGCAGCAGGTCACTGCAAACCCGTCACCACCATCACTTCACTATCGCTCTGATCTACACGTTCAAACAGCAGCCACTTACGGTCGGGAGAGAGCGCCATCGCTCCGATCCGGTCCGAGGGCGTGCCCACCGCCGGCAACACAACTTCCCGGCGGCCGTCGGCAAGGATGCGTTCGACGGCCGGAGCAGCATCGCCCCTCCGGAGCACAAAGTAAATTCCATCCGGGCCGCGCATGAAGTTCCGGCCCGCCATACCGGCCACCATTTTCTCCTCCCTGCCATCGCGCAGGTTCTCCATCCATAGCTCGCCTTGGCGGGCGTAGTAGAGCGATTCGCCATCGGCGGATTCAACGCCGAACTCGGCTCCGTTCCTGGTAATCTGGGTGGCGTCCCTGCCGTCCACGCCGATCCGCCACACTTCCTCGGCAAATCGGCGCACAAAGCGTTTAAAGTAAGCGGCTGCGCCTCCTGTCACCACAACACGTTGCCGCTGGTGGCGTACGCTCACGCCGCTCGCGCCGGAATTTCTGTGGATAAAGACGCGGAGAAAGCAATGCTGAGTTATATCGCAGCCATGATGAAACCTATGGTTGGCATCCTGTTGGAGGGTTCCGGTGTGGTTCCCGACCTGCCGGTCACCGGCGGCTATATACTGGAGGCGCTGGCCGCCCAAGGGCATCCCGCTGACAACGTGACGGCGGCCGCGGTGCACAATATTGCCCTTCAGCAGGCCGCCGATGGACGCTGGGTCGGCTGGGCGATTCGGCCTCCCTTGGAGGGCAGCGACATCCAGGCAACCGCTTACGCCATACGGGCGATCAAGCTCTATCCGATCCAAGGCCGGCGCGAGGAGATGGATCAACGCGTGGCCCATGCGGCGCGCTGGTTGCGGACAGCGGTGGCGGTTACTACCGAAGAGCACACGACGCGCATTCTCGGATTGAAGTGGGCCGGACTCGATGCGCGGGAAATCGAACAAGCCGCTCAGCAGTTGCTGCGCATGCAGCGGGCCGATGGCGGCTGGAGTCAGTTGTCCGCTCTCTCAAGCGACGCCTACGCGACCGCCAAGGCCGTGTACACTCTCAAGGAGGTGTACGGACCCGGCAACAGGTTCGTACAGCGCGGAGTGGCGTACTTACGCAGCACGCAGCTCGCCGATGGCACCTGGCACGTGAAGTCGAGATCCTTTGCGCTCCAGCCCCTGAAGGATACCGATTTCCCTCACGGCCGCGATCAGTGGATTTCCGCGGCTGCCACCAGTTGGGCAGTGATTGCTTTATCCCAGGATCAAATGGGCAAATTGCAAACGAAGACCGTTCAGCCTGCGGCCCGGCCTTCGTCGGCGGGTCCGGTTGCAGCACGTCAAGTCAACCGTTAATGCCGGCCCCGTGTTGGAACGGGGGTGCGCCGTGCTTACCTCGCGTGGCACGGCGTTTTCTGTTCGGATGTCCTGGGAATTTCACTAGCACGCGCGCCGGGACTTCTGTTTTACACTGGAATCGACTGCAGGCTGGAAAGGAAACCTCTTATATGGCGGATACAGAAAAGTGCGGGCATCCCGCGTGTAATTGCGCGGTGGGCGAGGACGGCAAGTATTGCAGCGAGTACTGCCATGACGCCGGCGACCTATTGGAGTTGGCATGCGGATGCGGGCATCCGGGATGTGCCGATGAGATGACGCACCGGGGTTGAGTGTGGGCTCTCAGGGTACCGCGTAAGCGGAATATTTTCCATTCCTGAAAATGGGCGTAGCTCCCTTTATTTCATGCCGTTGAAACACGACCACATAGTCAATACCTAACGGGCGGTAGCGTTCCAGGTGGCCGGGTATAAATTCCGGCTCAACCGTTTGCTTCCAACGTGGCAGCCAGACGGTGAGAAATTCACGCAAAAAATTGATCTGACCGCCGCCTTTCCAGTCCGCATACACTGTCCGCAGGGACTCGGCGCGAAAAACGCCGGGATGCAGCGCTTTCTCCGCATCGGGAAATAGAAACACCGAATCTTTCGGAGTCGACGTTCTGGCCCAACGCGACAGCTCATCGAGTTCCGCGTGATGCAAGGGCGGATAATTAACAACCCCTGACCCGAGCGGGATCAGGAAGGGCATCGCAAAGGCGGCGGCGAGCATCGAAGGCTGCCAGCGCGAGGCGGCCGTCACCACCAGGGCCGCGGCGAGCGCCGTAAGCAGCGTTCTCAGATTCCGCGCTTCGAATAAATATGGAATCGCCCGCGTGGACACCGGTGGTAGAAGTGCGATAAAGAGCCATCCGGCCGCTTCACCCCATCGTCGCTCCTGCGCGGCCGCCACTCCCGCGCACGCGCAAAAGATCACCGTGAATGCAGTGACGTACAGCAGCGCGCGCATGGGCTGGATCTGGGGGATCAGGCTCCACTTCATCCGCTCCAGCAGCAAATAGGACAGTGGCATGCTAAGAATGCCGATGACCGGCGCAACCATTGCGATTATCCGCAGATCGGACGGCAGCCGGTTCCGAAGCCTCCAGATCGAGGCACCGAGGCAGGCTAGTAGAACTGCGTAGTGCCAGAATATTTGCACTGGCCAAAGAGAAACCCAGTTGTAGCTGGCGCGCTCCCGCATCATTTGCTCGTGCGCGGAGTCGATGGTCGCGAAGAAGCGCTGATGCTCACCCTCCCCTACCTGTAACCGCGACAGGATCAGCAACACCAACACCCCCGCCGCCATCGGCAGAAGCCCCTTGAGGTGTTTGCTCATGTTATTGGATGTGGACGGGATCAGCGCCAACACGAAGTAAGCGATCCAATACGGGTACACCGCCGGCAAGTGATAGAGGAGAGCAACGGCGGCGGCGCATCCTGCCCACAGGTGCCTGCCCTGCGCCAGCAGGCCGATGGCGAGCATGGTAAGTCCGATGGCATTTCCACGCGGCACCGGCTCATATTCGAAGGTCAGGACAGAAGGACCGTTGATCGAGGCGCCGAGGCTATAACAGGCGGCAACCAGGACCGCGGCGGCCGGACTGAGTTTCAGCGCCGTGGCAAGGAAATATACTCCGAGCAACGCCGCGAACCGGAACACGATCTGCTGGATCGTGAGTACCTCGCGAAACCCTAAGCCCGTGAGCCGGCGCAGCCAGAGCGCCGCCTCATCATACATGGTGAAGGATACATGCGGCTTCTGCGCGATGATCTCTTTTGAAAAAAGAGTGCTGTCGTTCAGCCGCTCCAGAATCGGGATGTAGATCTGAGTGTCGGATTGCAGATACGTATGGCCCGGGAAATAAAGGAAACCGATCGCCGTGAGAGCGAGGAGGGCAGCCAACGCCCAGGCGCTATGCCGCATTATTGCGGAACTTTCTCCTGAACCTTATCGAGCTGCTGCTTAGCCCAAATGCGATTGGGATTCAGTTCCACCGCTTTTTGCAGGGCCTTGCGGGCGTCCGCCTCCGCCTTGTTCTTGCGCAGCGCAATTCCCAGCCAGAG
>DATLCW010000102.1:0-20127 GCA_035526195.1 Bryobacteraceae bacterium | reverse complement strand
CATTGTCGAGGCTCATGGTACTATCTGGACTAAGGAAGCTGGAGCGAACGATTCAGGAGGAGGTAACGCGGATGCCGCTTTCAATCGATCTGATGGAGAACGAAGTGCTTCGTGAGATGTTCCTGCAATGGGAACAGCGGGGGCGCCAGCAGGGGATCTTGGAAGGAGAAGCGAAAGGGGAGGCGAAAGGCAAGGCCGAAGGTCGGCGGGAAGAAGCTGTCCAGCTCCTCCGTCGAATGTTGGAGCGCCGTTTCGGACCCTTGCCGGTGTGGGCTTCCACTAAAGTCGAGCAGACCGCATTGCCGATGCTCGAACGCTGGCTTCTCACGCCGATGGACGCTTCTACTCTCGAAGAAATCCTGACCGATCTTCCGCAGCCATAAAGAATGCGTCTAAGGAGTTGGTACCGCTACCGATGATTTTCCGGAACGCCGCACAAAATGCCCGTTTCGCCCCGGACAAGATGGGTAAGGCGTCCCTGGCCGGCGGCAAACATCTGTACTCCGGCCTCAATTGTTTCGAGCCCGGGCAGGAACACAAAGCCCATACGCACGCCGATCAGGACAAGCTCTACGTTGTGCTCCAGGGTTCCGGCATTGCCACGGTAGGCGAGGAAGTTTCCCCCGTCGAAGTGGGAGACGTGGTCCTGGCAGGCGCCGGCGTAATTCATGGAATGCGAAATCCCGGGCCGGAGCGGCTGGTCGTGCTGGTTGTTTTCTCCCCTCCGCCCGCGGGCTTTGGCAACTAAACCCTACAGCACTTTGAACAAGCTCGTAATACGGGCCAACTTCGCGTTCAGCGCCCGTAACGCCTTTGCTACTTCTTTCGCCTGCTGGTTGGCTTCCTCCCAGCGGCTGCCTTCAGCGGCCTCGCGAATGCCGGGCAGCGTCTTGACGCCATAGCCCGTGTACATGCCGGGCGCGTAAAGTTGGTGTTTATACCAGTTGCGGCCGGGGAGTCCGTTGGCAGAAACCAATGCCCGTTCGGTGCGGTAGATTGCCTCATTTACGCTTGCCAGTCGTGCCTTCTTGGAATCCACGAGGCGGCGCAATGCCGCTTGATATTCCACTTCGTATAACTTGGCGGCGGCATTCATCCTCGTGATCTCCAATTGCAGCTCGCGGAGATCCAGGCGGGCTTTGTCTTTGCCCACAGCCTTGTGGATCTCCTCTACATAACGTTGGATGGTTTGCGCAAGGCCGCCGAATTCAAACGGCAGCAGCGGAGCGTCCGCGAGTCTCATCAGCATCGTCGCCATTAGACCGCTGAATGTGCGGCCGTAAGTGAACTCACTGTCCGAGAATTTGCGGTACCAATCAAAACTATCGTAGATGGAATGATAGACTCCACCGGCCTCGGCGCCAAACCCGATGTTAAGGCTGGCGATGCCTGCGTGATCGAGGAACGGGACATAATCAGATCCCGCTCCGAGTGCGCCGAGGCGAAAATGAGAGCCAGGTTCGCGTTTTGATTCCATCAATGGTTTACCGCTAATAGGGTCCGCCACATCCCGCAGAATCTCTTTCACGAATTGCTCCAGCGAATGCGATCCGCTTGCCCCGATGCGGCCTTTGCCAGTACTATCGGAATTCAAATACGCCACCACTTTCCGGTCCAGCTCCGCGCGATGCTTCTCCACCCACTCGGTGGAGCCTATCAGGCCGAATTCCTCCGCATCCCATAGGGCGAATGCAATCGTTCGCTTCGGCTTCCAGCCGGCTTTTTTCATTTCGGCGAATGTTCGCGCTACCTCGAGCAAAGCCGATACGCCGCTGAGCGGATCGCTGGCGCCATTCACCCAGGCGTCGTGATGATTTCCGTAAAGGACCCATTGGTCCGGGAAGGTGCTGCCGGGAATCGTAGCGATCACGTTATGAACGGGCCGTGTGGACCAGTCGAATTCGAGTTTAATGCGTACTTTGGCGGGACCAGGACCGATGTGGTACGTAAAACCCAGCGCCCCCCTCCAGCCCTCGGGTGCGACCGGGCCGCCAAGCTGCTGGAGAAGCTCGGATGCATCCTCGTAGGACATCGGCAGCACCGGAATCTTCATCAAAGACTCGGCTTGCTCCGGTTTCAGCCGCTTGGATCCCGGTTCCGACGCCCAGCCAGGCGAAAGCGGATCGCCCACATAAAGCGGCATATCCATGACGCTGCCGCGCTGCACACCTTGCGGCGGGCGGAAAGGACCCTGCGGGTAGATGTCGCCTTGAAAATAACCATCGTCGCGAGGGTCGGAATAAATGATGCAAGCCAACGCTCCGCGTTCGTGGGCCACCTTCGGCTTGGTGCCGCGCCAGCTTTTGCCATAACGGGCAATGACGATTTTTCCGGTCGCGTCCACTCCATTCCGCTTCAGATAGTCGTAGTCTTCCGGCAATCCGTAATTCACATAGACGAGCGGCGCCGTGACGTCGCCGCTGGCCGAATAGGCATTGTAGGTCGGAAGCTGATTGGCGTCGCCGGAATCCCTGTCATCGGGAATGGCGGGCTCCTTCAATCTGGCGCGAAACCTCACCGGTTCCGTCATCTCTACCAGACGCGAGGTGGGGTAAGGAAGGAGTGCCTCAAAGGTTTCGATTTGCGCCGTGATTCCCCATTCACGCAGCAATCCGAGAGCGTACCCGGCTACGGCGCGCGACTGCGGAGAGCCTGCGTGGTGCGGTTCAGCCGCCATCCGCTCCATGTAGGTGCGGATACGGCCCGCGTCGGGAATAGTCCGTGCCTTTATTTCCTGTTCGCGCTGCTCCTTAGCCGCCGCCGCCGGAAATCCTCGCACACCCATCTGAGCGCTGCAGAGGATCGGTACAGATAGAACCACGATTCGGAATAAGACCTGCATGGGAGAGTCCCATACAAATTAGCAGATCGCCGGGGACGGGACGAATCGGAGGGCGGAAAAATTTTGGGGTGGGTAGTGGGATTTGAACCCACGACGTCCAGAACCACAATCTGGCGCTCTACCGACTGAGCTATACCCACCGTGGACTAATTCGTATATTACCACGGCAAGGTAGCCGTTCACGATCCGGCCTGCGGGGGCTCATGGAACAACCCTTACTACCGGACACATCAAATGTTGAGCCTTAGGAGTCTCGCATGCATCCGATGCTCTGCCATACGGCGCTCGCGCGCCTTGTCCTCCGCTGCTCTCCTTTCCTTAGACCCACCAAGGGTAATAAGCATCGGCAGAAAAAAGTAAAGAAGTTCACGTCCTAAATAAAATTTTACACCTTCGAGGCCTTAACGGACTGCTCCAATCACTCTTACATCGAGAGGTAGGGACTGCGATTTATGCGGTGCGAAAGACTCTTGCTTGCGTTCGTATGGGCGGTTGCCGCTTGGGCAGCTGACCCGTTCGTGGGACTTGGAAGACGAATACGGAACGATCAACAAAAACGAGCTCGGGACAGGCACGGCAGGCAACCACCTTGACCATCACGGCGCTTGCTGATGGGTATCAGATCGCGTCCGCTGCCCAGCCTACGCCCTTCATCCTGCACCTTGACGGGAAAGACTACAAGGACGAGACGCCGGGGGGGCGCCGCCGCGTTGGGCGCGGATAACTCCAGTGCCAAGCGGCTCGCGGACAACCGGATCGAGACCTCTTTCAAGCGCACCGGCAAATTGTCAGAACGCGCTACGCCGCGAGGTGTCTGCGGACGGTCGCACGATGACGGCCACCTTTGCGGGGACGGGCGTCAAGGGCGAGAAACTCCCCCTTGGCAGCGCTCGGTTGGCCCTCTCTTACAGCGGCGGAAAAAATTTCCCCCCAGCCACTTGTACCGGCTTGCGGATACTCGCCGGAGGAGTTTAAAGCCTCCGTATCCCAAAGTGAACCGGTCCCCACACCGTCAACTGTCGGGCGTCCGCATTTCGCGCTGGACGTCTTTGATTACCTCCGTTCGCTGCTCGGCGTTCAAGTCGCGCTTGAGGCGCCGCAGCGCAACGCCGACTACGTCGCGGTGATGGAGCTTCGACCCAATCCCTTCCTGCGAGGTTAATTGAAGCCAGATGTCATGCAGCCGGTCCAAGTCTTCCGGCCACAAACGAGGCGGATGCGGCCCGAGGTTGACATAGGAAGACGGCCGGTCGGGGCTGATCACTTCGAGCGAGAAGGGGTGGCGGGGCTCGGGCAGCTTCTCCCAGGCGAGTCCAATACGGCGAGCAAGCTCTTCGGAGGTCATGCGGGCGGAAACGCCTGTTACCAGGCGCGAGGCCTGGAGCCGGCTGGCTGTTTGCACCATCGCGTCGAACGGATCGACGCCCGGCACCACCAGCAGTTCCACTGGCTTGCCTTCCTTTTCGGCAATCTCCACCACACGGCTGAAGAGCTGTTTTTCATAATCGCTGAAAAGCTGCTCGTCGCGCAGTCCGTATTCGGCGGTGCCTGTGGAGAGCTGGCGCACGGTCATGACGACAATATCGTGACGGCGCAGATTCGTTTTCTCGAGCACTTTTTTGAAGTGTTCCATGCGTTGGAAATCGCGCACCGCCACCAGCACGCAGCCGGGGCGGGCATGCAGCGCATTCTGGTCAACCTCCTGCTGATGCTCGAGATTAAACTCTTCAAGCGGCTTCTTCTTGCTGAGCGTGTTACGCAGATTCACACGCTCGGAAACGACGAAAATGAGGAACAGCAGCGAGGTCAAAGTGACGCCGGCATAGGTGGCAATCTGCTTGGTAAGCAGATTGGCGATGGCAACGAGGAACAACGCCATGACCGTCGCCATCAGACCGAAGGGAATCTCTTTGCCGCCGATGCGGACGTTGAGCGGTGTCTTGTACTCCTGGTCGTGGCGCTGGAAGCGCAGGGCGAGGACACCAAGGCCCTTGAGGAAGAAGCTCCAAACGACACCGAAGGCGTAGGCTTCGCCGAGCAGAATCACATTTCCGCGGCTGCCGATAATTGTAATCGCCTGAAGGATCGTGATCAGCCAGACAATGCGGGATGTAGTTCCGAAACGGCGGTGCGGATGGCGAAACCAATTCAGCAGGACGCCGTCCTCGGCCACGCGATTCAAGACACCGTTGGCCCCAATGATGGACGTATTCACGGCGCCGGATAGAATCAGCGTGCCGACGATCACAACGAAAACATGAAACACCAGCTTCAATAAAGCAGGACCGGCGAGGTTCATAGAAAGTCCGCCGATCATGTTGTCGTAATAATTGCGGCGCACGGCGTCGGGAATGATCATGACGGAGAAAAGCGAGATCAGTCCGGTGCTGAAGAGCGCGTAGGTACAAACGATGTTGGCGGTAATCTTGAGGTTCTTGAGTTTGGGATAGGCGATTTCGCGGTAGACCTGGGCGAGCGTTTCAAAGCCGCTCATAGCCAGGAGAGAGTGACCAAATGCAATGAGGATGGCGGCGGCAGCCATCTGCTCCCAGAAGGTGCCCTTCAGCCATCCTAGCGCCTCGTCGCCAAATTTGAGATTCTGCAGAGTGGGCGCCGGGGGAAAATCCCAACTGCCTCTTACCAGCAAGGTGATGGGACACCAGATGAGCAGGATCACCACCATCAACGTGGTGATCTGCATGATGCGCAGCGCCTTGCCACTGGATTCGTGAATGCCTTTGACATTCAGCCACCAGAAATATGCAGTAACCGCGACGCCAAAGAAGACAGAAAAGTAATTCGTGTTGATGCGCACGTCCTGGCGCATCATTTCGCTGATCTCATTAATGAGGTGAGCCAGATATTGACCGGCGGCGACCACGCTGATGGGCCCGGTGAGAATGTAATCCACCACCAGGGCAGAAACGGAAATCTTGGCCATCAGAGGGCCGAGGCTGTCGCGCACCACGACGTACACGCCGCCGCGGACGAACATGCTGCAGCTTTCCATATAGATGGAGCGCACGGCAAAGCTGAACAGCATGACGGCCAGGACGAACCAGGGCGCCGACTTGCCGATGGCGGCTTCCGTGATGCCGCCGACATAGAACATGGTGGATGCGAGATCGCTCAAGACAATCGCGGCGCCACGCCAGAAGCTGATGAAGCTAAGAGCTACGGTGGTAGCGACTACGACCTTCGTTGTGTTGGAAGTGGACGGCGACAGAGGGCGGGGTTGCCCAATTTCAGAGGACATGGGATGATGCGGACCTACACAATCATGTTACCTATAACACTATGGACGATTCCACCGGCGATTCGTATGGGGCTCGCGTCGTCCCGCATCGTGGGGGCGATGCCGTTCGTAACCGATCCGCGGGCAGAGTTACGATGCTGAACCGGACGAGTCGCTCGAAGGAGCGCGAAGTCGCTTGCAGCCCCTCCGGCGGGTGGTTTTCTCTTCCGAGTGCGGCTGCCGCAAAGTAGAGAGATACCACTTTTTGGCGGACGCCCCCCGCGACTGGTCTGCGGCGGACGTAAACGCCGATCCGGCAGGCTACGCGATGGCGACGTTTTGCAGCAACTGCTAACACGCCTCACTTGCGGGCGGCTACCGGGACAAGCACCGCGGAACCGCGCACGGATTCCCACCCCGCCATGGAAGGAATTGCACTGGCAGCCACTTGGCCAGCCATGGCTTTGGGAGATGAAATTCATTGTCATGGCTGTAGAACGGTTGCCAGCAGTGGATGGGCTTGCCCCGGCGTCCCCCCTTGGGGGGAACAGTTCCATTCGTATACATCACCTTCCGGATCTCCGCCGGGAACGCGAAGAATGGAGCCGTTCCCAGTTCCGGCGCCACACCTGGCTGATCGTCGGGTGACTGCCGTCCCACTTCGCCGGAACGCCTCAAGCGCCAGCTGCGCTCTTTCTGCCGTCGGCGCCGCGTAGATCGGGCGCAGGTCATTGGTTCCTTGGCGACGCTGTTTCCACGAGACACTGGTTCCGCGCGATCTCGGCCCTGGCCACCAAGGAGGGACTGAGGACCGTAATCGAGGAGCGTCGATTTCACGAAGTTTGCCTTTCTGGGTATATCTCCAGGACCACAAAGTTGATTTCCGCCGGTCGGTTGAACCGAGCAGATCACCTACACGCGCGGTACTGGAGACGGCGCGCACTGCTGGAGACGGAACTTTCCGAGTATTACAAGAAGCACCAAGACAGGGGAGCCTACTGCCTCCAGAAAACGGACTGGGCCCGGAAGGGCCTTCTCCAGAAAGAGATCTCAAAAATAGAGAAGTACCTCGGCGACGTCGAGACTCACCGTGGGCAAGCACGCAAGTGGCGGGAACAGCACAACGCTCCCGAACATCCGTCACCAACGCCATTAACCGGGCAATTGATCACATCTCCGGACAGCATCTTCACCTTGGCCGCCACCTCAAGGATTCAATCAAAACTGGAACCGCACCGATTTACGCACCCTCCAAAGTCGCAGACTGGCACTTCTAGCCTCGAACCATTCCTGTGGCGCGCCGCGTAACAGCTTGTCACGCCGGACGTAACGCTTCCCTTTCGAAGGCGTTGCTTTGGCGTTGAGATGAGAGCGCAAAGAACGGTGAACCAAGCTCGCGCTTGAGCTGCCGCACGTACCGCCGTACTTGTGATTTACATCCGCATCCAGATTCGATGCGCCGTGTGCCGTTGCTTCCATGGCGCTTGGCGATCCGCTTCCAGAATCCCATCAATGTAGTCCCTGAATCGTCGCCCCAGCCGCGTGGCCGCGGCGGATCTCTTCGAAAAGTTTCACTTTCTGCCTCCTGTCCATCCCGGAATCTTGTCATTCCGGGTCTGTCCGGGTGGGCCAAATCTGATGCGCGACCTCACCGACGGCCGCGGACTTCGGTTTTGTTATGGCGTTTAACCGATCCAGGACTTTGCAGTAACGAAATCCTCCTGCGCCGATCCGGTGACTGGCTCCACAATCGCAGCCGCAATCGTGGAGCCGCCATTGGAATAGAGGCCTTTTATTCCAGGTGGGACCGCCTTTGTGCGCACCTATGCAAGCAAACTGTCCCGCTGTTCAACCGCGAGCCAATTAGCGGGGCCCGCCGTTCCTACGGCTGCAACTCGTGATCACGGCATTCCTCGTGTTCATGGCCTCAGGAGCGCGTCAGCCACGCGCCGGCGCAACGTCTCCAGATCACGATCCTGTATGCGCCCGAAGCGTATCGTGCCCGCATCTTCCTCAAACTGTTCGTCCACATCCGCCGGGGGCCGCAGAAGTTTTGAAAGTGGCTTTCTCGAACGCCATCGCAATGGGCCGTTCTTCCTGAATGTGGCGTACAACTCCAACCACAGTCTGGTTCATGAGATGCCGCAACGTTACCTCCGGAAATTCGTTTGAAGCCGATCCCGAAAACGATCCCAGGACAATGGCCACATACGTCGACTACTACGACAAGTATGCTCAGCTCGGGCCCATCTCGAGCGAAGATATGCGCAGGTACTACGTCGCAAACCTGGCGTGCCGGTTTCGGTCAGTAATTGTACTCCATGGCTGGCCGTCCAAGGAGTCCCGAAACAGTTAGGCCATCGCGCGTCGGCTATGCTGGTGGTGGTTATATGATCAATTCAAGTCTCTGTCTGCTGACCGCCGCCCTGCTGGCACTCGGCGGGGGCACTCCAACTTTCGGGGAGGAATATGCCGGACTCACCGGCCGGGTTGGAGCAGATACCAATGCGAAGCGGGTTAAGACGCTTCGCATTACCGAGCCGGGGGTTTATGAGAACATTCTGGTGGATGGCGAATGGAACGAACAGGACTTGGTACGTATCCTCGCCGATGACGTCGTCTTGCGGAACTGCACCATCCGCTATGGCCAGCGTGACGGCATCGAGGTCTATGCGAAAAATGTACGCATCGAAAACTGCCACATTCACCATCTACTAAACCAAACCTTTAAGGACCAGAAAGACTCACATGGAATTACCGGCCGGCCTCTGAACCTGACGGTACGCAATACCGAGATCTCCCATGTCAGTGGGGACGCGATTCAGTTTGATCCGGGTCGCAAGAGTGAGCCGTATCCATGGGACAAGGTTCTCATCGAGAATTGCTTCCTATGGACGGGGCCGCTCGATGCCGATTATGCCGGTTTTCGCAAAGGGGAACGCCCGGGAGAAAATGCGTTTGACAGCAAAGTGGATCCCAACGCTCCACGCGCCACCATTACGATTCGCAACTCGTTGATGAAGGGATGGGGTCACGGGCAGATCGGCAATGGCGCGGCGCTCAACCTCAAAGAGCAAATCCACGCTATTGTCGAGAACTCCGTCTTCGTGGAGAATGACATCGGGTTTCGCTGCCGGGGGACGCTGGGCAGTGCCTGGGTAACCTCGCGTAACAATACGGTTTACCAGACATCGCGCGCGTTTCGACTGGAGCATAACGTCAAAAACGTTAAGATATCCGGATTGGCGCTGGGTGAGGGAGTCGGACAGGTGTTCGATAATGCGCCTGGACCGGGCGAAGGTTTTGAGGACAGTCGAAGGCGCATTGCTCCCAAATTGGCCGCTTGGCCCTACATCCGGCTTCCTGTTGACGACTAGCGCTGAGCTACGGAACAAACTCTTTCACGAACCGCTCGTCCTGCTCCTTAAAAGTGCGGTAGGTGAAGCGGGGGGGTAACAGGCACGGTCTGTCCATTCCAGTTCGCGGGATCAGTTCAGAGGATCTTCGTTTCCCCGGCCAACTTCGCGATGTGCTTGATATCCCCAGCTGAGCAGGAATCCGGGAAGTACAGCGTCGTGCAGATTGCGATGAAGCGGCACTTCTATAGCGCTGGTGAGGCTGGCGGGCGTTCCGTCTAGCCATCGCTTCGCGAACCGGGGCTCTTCTGCGTCGCGATGAGCCATTGAATTCCACAGTCCAGCATCCTGGACGGCCGGCCGGCGAGGCCGATCAGCACGCGCCCGGTGCCGTACACCGGGTTCTCATCGTTCTCATAGTACTGGTTGCCGAATCAGAGCGGAGTCCAGGCGCCCTTTGGCGTCTGCGCGTCTGCGAGGTAATCCAGTGTGCGGCGAAGTGCAGAGTCCGCGGTACATTGCACCTAACGCCCTTCTCGAGTGATGCCGGCCGGTTCACCAATAGGCGCTTCGCCCCGGGGGTTGCCCGGTTCGTTGGGGCGCGTTATTTATCAAGGCCGTGACGACTGCTGCTAACGGTAGAACAAGACGCTCTCATCGGGTAACCTCGTTTCCCATCCCACCTGCTTCAGCAATGGCGTGTTGCTTTCCTGCGCAGGACGTCCGATGCACAAGTAGGATACGAAGCACCATTCCTCGGCAACCTCCAACAGGGAACGCACCGATTTCGGATTCAGGATGGAAACCCAGCCTAATCCCAGTCCGGCAGCGCGCGCAGCCAGCCACAGAGTGTGGATCGCCATCACAACCGACCAGATCCGGGTCTCTGGCATCGTCTGTTGACCTAGCCCTTTCCCGATACCTGATTGTCCATCCAGAAACACTGCGATCTGGACAGGAGCTTCCCGCATGCCGGAAAGTTTGAGTTTAGAATACTTACTTGCGATCTCCCCGGAATACCCCTGAAGCGCCTCGGCGTTGCATTTCTCAAACTCCCGGCGAATGGCTTCTCTCTTGTGCTCGCTTTCCACGATGACCCACCGCCACGGCTGGGAAAAACCCACAGATGGCGCCAGCATGGCTTTCTTCAGCAACGCGATCACGACGTCCGCGGATATGGGATCGGGAAGAAAATGCCGCACGTCGCGCCGCCAGTGCAATAGATCGTCAAGCTGGCGGCAAAACTCGGCGTCAAATTCCGGTGCGATCATCGTAAGTTCGCCTCTCTTCGTGGGGGCCGGCGCCCAATGTGTAGCGAGCGATGACCGGCAAATCCAGCCTGTGCAACTCAGCAAGAATCCGATCTTCGCAGGAATCCTCACCGGCACGAAGGAGGGCAATTGCGAGGCTCCCGCTATGAGCGCAACTTACGCCAAGAGCACCCGCTCCCCACGCGGCGCCTATGAAGTCCTCCCATCGGGGATGAGGATAGTACTTCTGTTGGATGGCAGCGCTTTCGGTGGCCACCTGGGCGACTCCCCGAGCATCTTGACGCCGGATGCTGTTCTCCAGCCGGACGAGAAGAGTATGAAAAATTCCGATCTCGAGATCTGAGTAGGCCGGCGCGGAATACCGGACGGTGTCCACCGGAGGTCCTCCTAAATCGGCTGCAATCACGCGCATCCAAGGGTATGCGAGTCCAAGCGGCCGCAGTATGCGCCCGTGCCGTTGCAGGAACGCAACCGGCTGCAGATTGAACATGGTGGCGTCCGCGGCCACCTCCGCCTTAAGTCGACCAGGCGGCGATATCATTGGCAGGGCAGAAACGGCCGAGGAGATCCCCCACGGCACGAATCGCGGCCACGCAGTCCGATGTCGAGGAACCACACCCCCTTCCCACCGGCGTCTGGCTGGTGACGGTCAGCCGGAGAGATCCCTCATGCCCGCCGAGATGTGTCCAGGCAACACGAGCGGCCCGTAACGCTTTGGTCTTCCATGCTGGCTGAACATTGTCGTCAGCATCTTCACCCATGCGGATAGTCGCGCGGCTCACAAACGGTGGCGCGGGGAGCGTCACCAGGAACGGTGCTGGGCTCGAATCATGCCAAATCGCACCCTGCAGCAGTTCTCCGGCGTGACCGATGCTCGATCCCTCGCCATACCGTGTGTTAGCGCGTCCAGAGTAGCCAGACAAAAAAAGGTCCTCCCAACAGTGCGGTCGTCACTCCCACTGGAATCTCAACCGGCGCGAGCGCGCTGCGCGAGATAGTATCGCACACCACCAGAAACGCTCCGCCTCCAAACAGCGCGGCCGGCAAAAGGACCCGGTGATCCGAGCCCACTACCCGGCGTAGCAGATGCGGCACGATCAAACCTACAAAAGCGATGGGACCCGTGACTGCGGTCATCGTGCCGGTTAGCAGGGCGCCCGCGATGAAACCCTGAGCCGAAAGGCTTCGCGTATCCACACCGCGGCCCGCGGCCCAGGCATCGCCGTAGGACAGCACATTCCAGATTCTCGATCGGATCAGAATCCATGCACATACCGGCACAACTACCAGTGCAAGCAGACCCAATGTAGAGTACTCGATCGCATCGATTCCACCCATCAACCAGTGTGTGATCTGAAAGGATTTCGTAATCCCGGCCAAGCTGTTCAACAGCAACACGGCTGCCGTGCAGACTGCGTTGATCGCGATACCTGTCAGCAGCAGGGTGAACGAGGAGAACCGCCGGTTTGCGTGCGCCAACAGGGCGACAAGTGCAATCACCGCTCCGGAGCCAGCCAACGCGAACAGCCATACCACGGGAAAGGACGTTGCGCGGTCTACGGTTGTCGAGATCGCAATCACCGCCCCCAAGGATGCCGCGGCCGAAACTCCAAGGCTGGAAGGCGTGGCGAGTGCGTCGCGCATCAACGCCTGAAACAGCGTGCCGGATGCAGCGAGTGCCGCTCCGGTCAACAGGGCCAGTAATGCGCGAGGCAGACGCAGTTGTAGAAAAATATTCCAGTCCGGCCGCTCCTGGCGCCAGACCTTCCCGTATTCCAAGCCTGAGCCGCCCACCAGCGGGCAGATAACGACGGATGCCAGGGCCACAGCGGCAAACACGATCAGCGCCCAACGGGCCCTTGTGCGGACGCTTGTCTGCAAATGCTCAGCCATAGTTCAGGAACACGCCCCCTTGTTCGCCGATGTGAGATTCGAATGGCACATGGAAAACGGCTTGCAGTTGCTCCGGCCGCATGGCATCCGCTGGCGCGGCATCCGCCACCAGCCTCCCTTCGCTCAATACCCAGACCCGATCGCTTCGGCGCACCGCAAGGTGCAGGTGATGCGTAACGATTAAAATCAATTTTCCCTGATCTCGAAGCCGCGCCAGCAGATCCCATAGCTCGGTGAGGTTTTCGGGATCGAGATGTGCGCCGGGCTCGTCCAGCAACAAGACCGGCGCGGCCTGGGCTACGGCCGCCGCGACCAGTACCCGCTGTTGCTCTCCACCGCTCAGGCGCGCGAACCGGCGCTTGCGAAACGCCGTAAGGCGTGTCAGATCCAAAGCAGTTTCCAACGCCGCCAGGTCTTCATCGCTCTCATAGAGACCGCTATGGTGCGGCGTCCGCCCGGTGAGAACTACTTCCTCGACGGTGAAGGGAACATCCTCGATTCTCTGCTGCGGCACGTGCGCCGCTTGCCGGCAAAGTTGTTGGCGGCTCATCTCTCCAATGTCCACTCCATGCATCCGGCAGCTCCCGGCATAATTGCGCAACCGCCCGGCGATCACGTTGATCAGAGTCGATTTGCCGGCCCCATTGGGGCCAATCAAAGCAATCAGTTCCGGACGGTCCACGGCAGCGCTGACAGAACGTAGCACTGGAGTGGAACCGTATCCATACGAGAGTTTGTCGATCTGAAGAATGCTCACCGCGCCTCTTGCAACATTTTTGCGAACTCCTCAGCCGCTTCCGCCATTCTAGGTCCGGGCACCACAAAGATGTCGGCGGCAACTGCGTATACCCGTCCGGTGATTACCGCTTTCAAGTCATTTTGGCTTTGCCAGAGTTTCACCACCTCTTGCTTATGCGCTTCAGTAACGCCAACCGTTTCCGCCATGTCTCCCATGTCCACAATTACGTCGGGATCGATGCGCAGCACAGCTTCCAACGAGATTCGGGGATAGGTGATGGGCGAATCGGCGAGGGCGTTACGCCCTCCTGCGATGGTGATGAGCTCGTTCAGAAACGATCCTTTGCCCACGGCCACTAGTCCTTCGAGTCTGCCTGGCCTCCGGCCTACAACAAACACCAGGCTTCTCCCCGCTTGCCCGGACGAAGCGCGCCTCAGGGCCTCCAAGCGGACTCGGATGGATTGCTCCAGTTTCATCGCTTCCCCCGTCAGGTTCAGTGCGGCGCCGGCCTCCCGGATGGTAGTGAATGTATCTTCCAGCCCTGTGTTCGTCAGTCCGAGAGTTGCGATGCCCAGGCGATTCAACTGTTCAGCCACCCGCTGCTGATCCCGGTGAACCAGTACTAAATCCGGCTTGAGCCGCACGATCGCCTCAATATTCGGACGGATATAAGTGCCGACCTTAGGCAAAGTCTTCACTCGCTCCGGAAAATGGCAATGGACGGAGACGCCAATCACGCGGTCTCCGGCGCCAATCGCGTACAACGTTTCCGTAAAGCTCGGCGCAGTGGAAACGATGCGCCGCGGCTCCGCGGAGAGCCAAAGGGCAAACACCAGAAGACTCAGGAGTTTTCGCATAAAAACTCCTTCCACACAGCCAGCAGTCTCTCGTTTTGCCACCGGGGGCGCACCGCCACACGGACCGCGCTGTGTTCACATCCCGGCCATCCCGTGCAGTCGCGGATCAAAATAAAGCTGCGCTCAGCCGCGAACCGGACCAATTCCCGCGCGTAGGGGATTTCGATATAGAGGTAGTTGGCCTCCGAGGGCCAGACCCGGGCATTCAGCATCGCGGCGATCTCTTGCGCCAGCCAGGCGCGTTCCTGCCGCACAAAACGTCTGGTCGCCTCGGCGTGGCCACGGTCATCCAGCGCGGCTAGTGCGGCTTGCTCGGCGAGAACGTTCACCGACCAGGGTGTGCGCTGACGTGCGAGCCGTCCCATGGTTTCCGGATGCCCCGCCAGCGCGCCGACGCGCAAGCCAGGCAGCGCATAAAACTTGGTCAGCGAGCGGAGCACAAGCAAACGAGGAAATTCAGCGGTTAGCCCAACCACGCTGGCGGCGCCGGAGAAATCAATGAAAGATTCATCCACCAGGATCGTGGTGTTCGACCGGCGAAGGTACTCTATGATTTCTTCGGCGGCGATCAAACTGCCAGTCGGATTCACGGGGCGCGTCACCACCAAAGTCCCCCGGTCCGGCCAGGTTCCCGCATCATCCACGCGGCACAGCGACGCAGCCGGCCACAATCGGTGAAATTCGTTGAATACGGGCGCCGCAAGGTGGCCCGCGGGAAAACAGGTGCAGAAGTCGCGCAGTAAATCCACGGCCCCATTGCCTGTCAGGAGTTGTTCCTCGCCAATTCCCCATTCCCGCGCCAGCCGGAGCCGGAGAGCCGGCGAATCGATCGACGGGTAATGCGCGATACGATCAAGCGATGAGACAATCGCCTCCTTCACTCTTGGCGATGGCCCCAAAGGGTTGATGCTCGCGCTGAAGTCGAGCACCTGCTGCCACGGGATACCATGCCTTCCGGCGGTGCCGAATATGCCTCCGCCATGCGTTAAACCCATGCCGCAATCCCTCCCAACAAAGCTGCGAAAAGCCCAGCGGTCGAATAAACAATGGCCCGCAAAGGAGCATAAAGCGTCCACCGCAGCGGCTTCAGGGCGTCGCCGAGAAACGCTTTTTGCGACCGTACGCCCCGATAGAAGTTCACGCCCCCAAGTTGAACACCCAGTGCGCCCGCCACCGCTGCTTCCGGGTAGCCCGAATTAGGGCTCGGCTGCTTGCCGGCGTCACGCCAAGTAGACCGGACACTGTTTCGGGCGCTGAGTCCCGGCAGCAGTAGGGCGACTACCCAAATCAACACCGCTGTCATTCTTGCTGGAATCAGATTTGCGATGTCATCCGCCCGTGCCGAGGCCCAACCGAATTCCAGATATCGCTCGTTCTTGTGACCGAACATGCTGTCGAGCGTGTTCGCCGCCTTATACGCCGCCATGCCCACCGGTCCGCCAATAGCCAGCCAAAAGAGTGGGGCGATGACGCCGTCGTTCAGGCTCTCGGACACCGTTTCGAACCCGGCGCGCGTGACCTCGGGTTCTTCCAGGTCCGTCGTATCGCGGCCCACGATCCTTGCGACGGAGCGTCGAGCCGCGGGCAAATCCCCGGCGCGCAAACACGCGATCACGGCCGCCGCATGCGTATCCAGGCTGCGCACGGCCAGAAACGAAAAGATCCAGTAGACCTGGATCCACGGCGCCGGGACCAACGCTACCGAGGCATACACCGGAATACAAACTGCGGCTACGACGGAGATCCAGGCGAGACTCCCGGCGAGACGTACCGGCAGATTTACAGTTCGCCAGACCTTCTCGGCCGCACTTGCCACGCTGCCGATGGCGGTAACAGGGTGCGGCAGCCAGCGCGGATCTCCGGCCACGAAATCCAGCGCGACTCCACAAAACAATTCCACTGGCGTCACCATCATGCAATCAGTTCCTCCAACACTCGCGGCTCGGCGTGCGCAACCAGCCAGCCCGCAAGCCGGTCATACATTTCACCTTTCTCCGGAAGGCCCGGCACATCTATACCAAGCGTCTGCCGCACAACTTCCGGATGTTCGAAAATGCCATGAAGATACGTTCCCACCACGCCATCCGCCCGGACACCCTCAGGGCAGCCATCGGCCAGATGGGCAAACGGGGCAAGCGGTTGCATCGCTTCGGTGCGGCCCATATGAATTTCATACGCCGGGAACGTGTTACCGCTGGCAATGGACGCAGCCACCACCCGCGTCACTTTCGGAGAACGCAGCACGGTACGCACCGGGAGCAAGCCGAGGCCGTCCACCTGCCCCGCGCTCGATTCCACGCGATCCGGATCTTCGATCGCCATCCCCAACATCTGATAGCCTCCGCAGATCCCCACGATCCGCGCACCCCGCTGGTGCTGCTCTACAAGCCACTCGTCGAGGCCACGCTCGCGAAGCCACCGCAGGTCTTCCATCGTGCTCTTGGTTCCCGGGAGAAAGATGACGCGAAAGCTCCGGTGAATGGGCTGTTCTATCCATGTAACTTCCGGAAATAGCCGGAAGTCTGTGAAGTTTGAAATACGCGGCAAGCGGACGACGGCGACGTCTGCCGTCTCCCTGAGACCGGCTGCGGGGATTGCAACGCTGTCTTCTTCATCCAACCGGATCTCGGGCGCGAAAGGAAAGACGCCAAGACAAGGAATCCGCAATCGTTCCTCGAGAAACGAGACTCCCTC
Organism: Bryobacteraceae bacterium; assembly: GCA_035526195.1. Lineage (GTDB taxonomy): Bacteria > Acidobacteriota > Terriglobia > Bryobacterales > Bryobacteraceae > CADEFT01. Next base: position 3,240 of record DATLCW010000102.1, on the reverse strand, counting down.
GTCGAAAAGGCGCGGGTCGCCGCGAAACCGGTTTACCGCGAACGCATGAATCAAGCCGCGGTGCTCCGGAGGTAAGAGATCCATAGTACCCACCAGGGACCCAAAGACACCGCCGCGCTCGATGTCCGCCACCAACAAAACCTTCGCGGAAACACTTTGGGCCAACCGCAGATTAGTGAAGTCGCGCCCAGCGAGGTTCACTTCCGCAACACTGCCCGCGCCCTCGCAAACAATAAAGGGAAACTGCGACGCCAGCCTTCGATAACTTTCTAGTGCCAGGTCCATCAGCTGCCCCGTGTGCTGATAGTAGTCCCGCGCTGCGACATTGCGCCACACTTTGCCGCGGATCACCACTTGTGAACCCGTGGCCGAGTGAGGCTTCAGCAAAACCGGGTTCATATCAGCCATTGGCGGCAGACCGCACGCCTCGGCTTGCATGGCCTGGGCCCGTCCGATCTCTCCGCCTTCGATGCAAGGAAATGAATTGTTCGACATGTTCTGCGCCTTGAAGGGCGCCACGCGAACGCCGCGCCGGTAGAGCAGCCGGCAAAACGCGGCCGTGAACCAACTCTTTCCCACGTGAGAAGCCGTTCCGCCGATAAACAGAGGACCAGGCATGCCTACGGCCGCCCTCCGGATTCCCCTCGCCACCGCTCCACGCCCAGTTTCACCGCCGCGAACGTGGCCTGTCCGATAGCCGAGCCGGCCGCCGTGTGCTTACCTGAATACGGCAGCGGCGCTCCCGTTGGCGGCCACGCCAGCGCCAGGTAGTCTGTCCCGGTGCCGGTCGCGAGGGCCTGTGACACAACGCTGCGCGTCCCACTCTCTAACACGGCGAGCGACTTTGCCTCGCCCGCCAGACATAGCGCTTCCAGCGCCGCCTCGATGGTTAGTGGAGCGCTCACACAAATCAGTAAATTCATCGTTGCCGATTGGTGTCCGGTTACCGGATCTCCAACCCGCAAAGCATTGCTCAGTCCCACCGTGCCCACCACCCATGCCTGGCAATCCCCCGCCTCAGCGCGGCTTTCCACCCGGGTGTGTACGCGACGGCTGGTCATAAAGCCCAGTGCGTCGCTTAACCCTTCGGCATGCATCGCCGCACGCATCCAATCCGCCGGATCCGTTACCGCGGCAATCTCATTATGTTGCAGATAGAGCCAGCCAACCGTTCTGGTCCGCTGAAATGCGCCGTTCACGACACACCAGCTCAGCAGACTCCACGGCTCCCGGAACCGTGCGATTAACCAACGGGACCGCTGTTCCAGCGTGTAAGGAGGAGCTACCACGCTCGCGACCATTTGGGACCTTGCCGATCTTCACCGCGCAGCCTTGCGTCTTTGCCCTGGGCGCACTCAATCTGCCGCCCGAACAGCCACAACAGATCCGAGAGGCGATTCAAATACCGCAGCACGTTGGCCTGGAGCGGCATGCCGCCTTCTATCAGTCCGACAACCAGCCGCTCCGCACGGCGGCAGATGGTGCGCGCCACATCGAACGCCGCCGAAGCCGGATCCTCTCCGGCAGTGACCAATCGTTGAGAATTCCAGGAATCGCCTCAATCCGATGCACATATGCCGTCAGCGCATCCACCATCGCATCGTCAATCACTGGGATCCCCTTGGGGCTCTCCGGCGGCGTGGAAATCGCTGACGCCACTTTGAACAACTCCTTCTGAATTGTCTTACTGTGCAGCCGGATCTCCTCACTCTCACAGATCGACCGGGCGAATCCCATACTCGAAATCACTTCATCAAGCGTGCCGTAGGCCTCAACGCGCGGCGAGGACTTGGAGACGCGAATTCCCCCGGACAATCCGGTCTGGCCACTGTCGCCCCTGGTGGTTGCGATCGACATTCGAAGTACCCCCTTAGTGAAAATTCATCCGCAGGCCCGTCACCCAGGTAATGCCTGGAGTCCGGAATCCATTGTCGAAATACTCCCGGTTCAGCAGGTTCTCCACCTTGCCGTACCATCGAAGAGTTTGTGGTTCTGTAGTCCACACAATATGGCTCACCACGACGTCTAACTTCGTTACAGCGGGATACTGATAGGCCCTGGATCGTCCCGCCGCGGAAAGCGGATTGAAACAGCTCGCAGCCTGCTACAAGTCCACAGTCACATCGGTGTTTTTCCCGAATTGTTGCGTGGCCACTACCGTGAACGTATGTGCCGGTATGGAAAAAACTCTGAAGAATCCCCGGACCTGCACGTCCCGATCGTTACCGGCATTCGTGTATGTATAAGCCGTATTCAGCACCGTGGAACGGGAGGGCTGAACTTCAACTGAGAGCTCGACGCCCCGCGAGATCCCACCTACGCCGTTGAAGTAACCCGATGCCCGGCCAAATGGATCCGTTCGCGGGTTGATCACCACAGCGGCGGAGTCGAACAGGGTCACCTGCACGGTCCGCGAATAGAAGTAAGTGCCGCTGACACGGATTTTGTTCGCCGCCAGGTATTGATCCACGCCGCTATCAAAAGAGTTGTAGCGGTCCGGCGCCAGCCTCGGGTCGCCGTACGGCGTGAACACCACCTGCGTTGTGGCTGGGCTGAAGAAGAAGCCGGAACCAAATCTCTCGGACAGAGCGGGTGCTCGATAAGAATTACCCGCATGCGCTCTGAACTTAGTCCCGGCCGTTGGCACAAAGTAGGAGAGTGCCGCGTCTCCCGTCAGTGCCCGGGGCGGCGAGGACAAGGGGATAGTCGCATAGTTGTTTGCCGTTCCAGTGGTGATGAACTGTGGACGCCGCAGGTGGAAACTCTGCCACCTGCCAGAGAAAGAGATCTGCAATCTCTGGTTCAGCAAGGAAAGCTGGTTCTGCAGATACGCGGCGTTGGAGCTTTGCCGCGCGCGCGTTTCCGTGCTCACACGATTTGCTCCCGGCAGCTTGTTGTCGTCGGCGTTGAAATAGCCTTCCCGTTCGAACTCGTATCCCACGGAGATTGTTTCCCAAGGCCTGATGCGCAGAGCGGCTCTCGCGTCAATTGTGTCAACACCCCCGGTAAATTGGCTGCGGTTGGACGTCACCGGCTGGGTTCCGATGCCCGCCGGCCCATTCTGGAAAACTCGATCCGTATTCACGCGCTGATACGTGGCTTGCCAGTTTAGAAGTGCGTTCACAGTTTGTTGCAGCTTGAACGCGCTGGAGGAAAAACGGGAAGCACGCCGGTTATCCGGATCGTCACGGCTTGGAATGAAAGTAGTGAAGGGGAGGGCGGGCACGATCGTAGTGTTAG
>DATLCW010000072.1:0-6678 GCA_035526195.1 Bryobacteraceae bacterium | reverse complement strand
TATTTACGTGCATGACGCTGACGAGGAGCGTATCCGGGCGTAGCGCTTCTTCAATGGCCGCGGCGGGTACTTGACCGGAAGGCTGCGGGTCAACCCGTGTCACGTGGAAGCCGCTGCGTTCGAGTTTCCCGACGGGACCGAGTACCGCCGAATGTTCGATCGACGTCGTGACAATATGATGCTTACCGGTCTGGCGTGCATGTGACTCCAACCCGAGGATGGCGAGATTATCACTTTCGGTGGCCCCGCTGGTGAAAATGACTTCGCTTCTGGAGGCTGCGGCTACGGCGCCCACTTGCTGGCGGGCGTGCTCCGTGGTCGAGCGGGCGCGCCGTCCGAAGTCGTGGGTGCGGCTACCCGCGTTTCCGTACTGCTCCAGGTGTTTGATGAACACTTCACGCACGCCGGGGTCAAGCGGCGTGGAGGCGGCGCAATCGAGGTAGACGCCATAGTCGCCTTGGGCATTCATTCAGACCGATGCTATTATCGCACAGGCATGCGACTAGTCCGCGCAGCGGCTGATGGCGTTGCGGAGAACCTGGCCTTGGACGAAGCGCTCCTTGCGGAGGGCGTCGAGACCCTGCGGTTTTGGGAATGCACGGATCCGGTTGTGGTGCTGGGCCGGTCCGGCCGCCTACCGGATCAGGTCCACGTGGACGCCTGCGAGGCGGACCGGGTTCCTGTGGTGCGCCGCAGTTCGGGCGGGGGGGCGGTGGTGTTGGCAGCGGGATGCCTGAACTACAGTCTGGTGTTCCGGCTCGATCAGCGGCCTGAATGGCGGGATGTGCGGCTGAGCGTCCGGCACATTCTGGGAGTGTTGGCCCGGGAACTCGCCGCGGATTTTCGCGAGCCTTCCGATCTGGCGGTTCAGGACCGCAAAATTTCAGGCTGCGCGCAGAGGAGGACGGCGCATACACTGCTCCATCATGGAACACTGCTCTACGCCTTCGATTCGCGGTTGGCGGAGCGTTATCTGCGCGAACCGGAGCGGCAGCCGTCCTACCGGCGCGGAAGAAGTCATACTGCATTCCTGGGAAACCTGCCACTGGAGGCGGGATTGATTCGGGACCGGGTGGCGGCGGCGTGGTTGGAGCCGGAAGCGGCAGTTCGCCCGGGGGTTCACGTATCATGACTGCATGCCGCCGATTGGATTGCTGCTGCTGTTTGCCATTGACGTCCCGCTCACTGTGCAGGAGAACGCCGGTGTCGCGCGTACCGCCGAGCCGGTTACGTTTGGCGTACCCTTGCCGAAAGGAGCGCTTACGGGCACGGCCAAGCTTCGGCTTTACGGCCCCGAGGGCAAGCCTCTCGCCGCCGATTTTCGCGTCGTAAACCGCTGGTGGACCGATGCCGCTACGCAGTCCTCCTCCATTCAATGGGTCCATTGCGACTTCTTTGCCTCTGTGCCCGCTCGAGGCCGCGCCGTCTACCATCTGCGCGATACAGATGCGGAGGTTCCGGCCCGTACGGCAAAGTTGGAAGTCACCCCGGGCGCGGATCGCGTGATTGTCTCCACCGGACCTTTGCGGCTCACTGTGCACCGGACCGGCCCGCTCCTGGACGGGCCCGGAATTCGTGACGCCGATTTTCTGCTCCGCTCCGACGAGCGGATCTACAAACTCAGTAACTGGGCTGAGTCCCAACTCGTCGTGGAAGAGCAAACGCCGGCGAAAGTCGTGTTGAAGCGCACCGGTTCGCACGGCTGGTTGAACGGAAAAGACAAAGCGCTCGATTACGTAGTGCGTCTTACGGCTTACGCCGGCCAATCTCACGTCCGGTTGACCTATAGCATCGTCAACCGCCAGGGCGAGCGGATGAGCGACTTTGTGCGCCTGGACGGCTTGCGTCTGGAGGCCCGGCTGGAGAAGCCCGCCGCCCCGGCCCGCATCGAGCAGCTTTCGGCGGAGCCTCGCCGCACCGGCTGGTTTCAGGCGGGTGGCATCGGATTCGGGCTGCGCTGGTTCTGGCAACTGTATCCGAAAGCTTTCGAAGTGCGCGGCGACGGACGGGTCCGGCTCGAGCTTTTCCCGGAGACGGCAAGGCCTCAGAACATCTACCTGGGTGTGGCCAAGACGCACGAGATGATCCTGTCCTTCGACGGTGGCAATCTTTCGGCGCATCTTGACGATCCGCTCTACGCGGTGGCGCCGCCGAAATGGTACACGCGCGAGACGGGAGCCTTGGGGCGGTTGGTAGAGTCATCGGCCGAGGCGATTCAACCGCAATACTGGCCGCTGGTGGAGCGATACGACCGGTGGTTGGCGGCCTCCCGGAATGCAGTCTTGGCGAAGCGCGGCCGTGGCTATCAATTTGAAGGCCGCACCCTGGACGAGTACGGCATGCTGAATTTTGGCGACGCCGTGCACAAGATTATTACAGACAACCGGAAGCTCGATTACGGCGTCCACTGGGAAACTCAATATTACGACTTCCCGCACGCGCTGTTCCTGCATTTTTTTCGTACCGGCGATCTGGTATCGCTGCGCACGGCGGTGGAAGCTTCCGCGCACCTGGCCGATGTGGACATCTCCCACTACGACGTTCAGCCAAACTTACACGGAGCGCCGCGGACAGGTCCGGGCTTGAACCACTGGACCCGGTACTCAAACGGCGAATTCACCGCTTCCGCCAGTTGGGCTTTTTATAAAAACGAAAGCCTGTTCGACCGTTATCTGCTCACCGGCGACCCTTGGTCGCGCGATGTGGCGCGGCTGTCGGCCGACGCCGGTGTATCCAACAACGGTCTCGATATTCAGAGCAACACGCGGTCGATCGGTCACGGCTTGTTCGCGATGATGAAAGCATACGAGGTGTTCGGCGACCGGAAGTATCTGGATCGCGCCAACTGGATTGTCGATTGCGTGCAGAACTGGCAGGATGGCAATGTGGAAAAATTGCGGGAGTTGAAGTGCGGCGTGACCTGGAGCCCGCAGTTTCGAGACGGCTACAGCCACCAGTCGTGGATGTACGGCATCGCGCTGGAGGCGATGGCGCAAGCTTCCTGGACCTTCCACCGTCCTGAGATGCCCGCCTATCTACGCCGCGCGGCCGACTGGGTGTTCGCCAATCCGAAGGAATGGGACCCGCGGGGCCGCATATTCCTCAATGCGCCGGTCCATTCCGTGATGCTAACTCCGGGGCTGGCCTATATCGCCGAAACCAGTGGAGAAAGGAAATACTGGGATATCGCGCTGGAGAGTTTTCGAAAGCAGACGGAGGCCGCGGAGATCACCGACCGTCTCAAACTATTCGGGCAGTTGTTCCGCAACTCACAGCGGTTCCCGTGGTATCTGTCTGTGGAGGCTGCCCGCAAGTGACGTCTTCACGGCCGCGGGCCGCTAGCTGTCTTCCGCACCCCTAGCCTTGGTCGCAAACTCGCCCAGCCGGTTGTGCAGCGTGCGAATGCTGATCCCGAGGATGTCGGCGGCCCGCGCCCGGTTGTGGTTGGTGTGCTTGAGTACGAGATTGATGTAGGACTCTTCCACGTCTCGCATGGGCGCGCCCGCACGGATTCGAATGGCATCCTCGGCGCTCGGTTCGGCGGTAGGCTGGTTGCTGGCTCCGGTGTTCCAGTAGGCGGGCAGATGCTTCGCGAGTATGGCCCCCTCGCCCGCAACGATGGCGGCACGCTCGAGGACATTACGCAACTGTCGTACATTGCCGGGCCAGGAAGCGCGCCGGAATCCTTCCAGCACCTCGGGATGAACACCCGAGACGCGGCAGCCATGCTTCTGGTTGATATTCGCCAGAATCGCCTCCGAAATCGCCGGGAGGTCGTCTTTGCGATCGCGCAGCGGCGGCAGAACAATATGGAATACGTTGAGGCGGTAGTACAAATCCTCGCGCAGATGCTTATCCTTAATTGCTTTTTCCGGAGGCCGGTTGGTGGCCGCTACTACCCGTACCTCTACCGGCAGGTCGCTCTTTCCCCCCAGCCGCCGCACTTTTCCTTCCTCCAGCACCCGCAACAGTTTGGCCTGCGTCACCAACGGCATGTCCGCAATCTCGTCCAGCAGTGCCGTGCCGTGATGCGCCTGCTCGAAGCAGCCCGCTCTCCGCTCCACGGCGCCGGTGAAGGCTCCTTTCTCGTGGCCGAACAGCTCGCTTTCGATCAGACTCTCTGGCAGGGCGGCGCAATTGATCGCCACAAAAGGACCGCCGGAGCGGGCACTTAAGCGATGGATCGCCCGCGCCACCAGCTCCTTGCCGGTCCCGCTCTCACCGGTGATCAGTACAGAAGCGGTTGTTGGAGCGACTTGCGAGATCAGGGAATAAACCGCCCGCATCGCCGGGGAGCTTCCCACCAGTTCCCCTAGAACTCCCTGATGGCTCAACTGGCGGTTCAGCAACTCGGTTTCTTCGATCAGGCGCTTCTGCGTGGCCGCCCGCTCGAGCAACGTCCGCACCACACTCGGCTGAACCGGCTTCTCGAGGAACCAGAAAGCTTTGAGGTCATGCACCACCGAAATTGCTTTTTCGATGCTTCCGAAGCCGGTCAATACGATGACGGGAGTGCGGTCTCCGCGCGCCTCGAGGCTTCGCAGAAGTCCCAGGCCATCCAGGCGGGGCATGATCAAATCGGTCAGAATCACATCCACCGTGGATTCGGAAAGGAGCTCCAGAGCTTCCTGGCCGTCGCCGGCCGTCACGGAGTCAAAGCCCAGGGACGAGACCATTTCCGTAAGCAGCGTCCGCTGGTTCTCATCATCCTCAACAACCAATACTCGAATCGAAGGACTTTGGGTTCTCACTTTCACAATGTTAAACTTGCCGGACGCTTCCTCTGAAGTTGACTTTATCACAGGGCGCCCAATGATCTTAGTTGGCCAAATACTTGCGATCGGTCCGCTATGATCCGTAGCGTCCTTATCTTCGCCGGCTTCTGCCTGGCTGGGAGCACTACCGCATTTCTGCTATTGTGTAACCCGAAATAGCGGCCGTGGGGATCGTTTGCGTTCGCTGCCGGTCCTATCCTGCAACACCCGCGCGGCGGAGAAAGAAAGTACAGGCCGGTTCACCTTGCCGCTTTCAACCGCTCCACGTCCTTCTCTAATTTTTCCCACTCTCTTCGTTTGTTAGTGCTGGATCGAGCCTCAACCGGCGGTCTTGAAGCGGCATAGTAGGCAAGAATGTTCTGCCGCAGCTCCGGCCCTACTCCGGAAAAGTCATGTTCCGCCAGCTTTCTCACCAGCCGGGCATACGCTTCGTCGGCCCCTTTATACTCTCCCGGCCGCGCTTCCCGGCCCAAATCGAGATTCGCGTTGCGCAATTGGAGCGTTCCCGCCGCGGCTTGTTCCAGCAGCCCGCGATAGTTGTCGAGGGCCACGTTGAAGCTGGCCATGAACATCCGTTCCACCTCGGGCGTGGGAGTGCGAAACTTCAGCGCCGCCAGTGGTCCCACTTTGGGGAGAATACGAAAGAAGAAGGCCGCCAGCTTGCTTAGGAAACCCGGTTTCTGGTATTGATTTCCCCAATCCTTCTCGTAACTGGCGCGCGACAAATTGTAAAGGAATTTATCGCGTGTGATTCCCGGGATATTTTTCTTCAACTCATTTTGCTTACGAGACCATGCCACCCGGGTGACCGCGGGTATCAGCAAACTGACGCCCCGGCGGTAGGAGCCAAAAGCCAGATCCGTGTTCCCCAGAACGTCCTTGACTTCGAGGCCATAGGTGGAAAGAAAGGCCCGCTCCAGCACCCGCTTGGAGACTTCGAAACCAATGAAACCATGATAGCCCTCGGGCGCATAACGCCCCTGCGCCACCTGCAGGACATCAAAGCTGAATTCGGTGCGCACATGCGAAACCGGATGATCCCAGTAGGTAATCAGATCCCCGAACTTCCGGCGTAGTTTTGGATAGAGCATGGCTACGGCGGGATTGGTGGCCATGCGGTGCCCGTTGGTGTCGGCGGCATAATGCTCCAGGGCGCCAAGAGCGAACGCGTACTCGTTGATATCGCGGGCTTCGCGAAGCAGCGCCGTGAGAAAATCCCCACTCCGGACATAGTGCGTGAGATCGCTGAAAAAGTGGCTGCTGAAGGGATAATAGCCCATGTCCTGAATGAGCGAGCCCCCGTAGGCGTGGGCGTGCGCCCGTTTCAATTCTTCCGGCGTCGCGCCTGGAAATCTTTTCAAAAGCACCTTTTCAATCGAGCTCCAGGCCGAGTCGACAATCGCTTCATGGGCGAGGACGGAGTAGCCGTGGGAAGTGGAAGCAAGGGATAGAACCAGAATCGCCAAAGCCGCCGGGGCTCGTATTTCACCCCACCACATTCTTCGGATCCCCATTCAGAAAGCTCCATACATTGGCGATCGAGAGTGCCAGGCCAGCCTCGAGCACCTCCGGCGTCACCCCGGCGCAATGCGGGGTCAAGACTACGTTCTCCATCCGCGTCAAAGGATGTCCGGCTGGGAGCGGTTCCGTCGCGAAGACATCCAGACCCGCGCCGGCGATCTGGCCGCCGTTCAGCGCTTCCAGCATCGCGGCTTCGTCCACAATAGCGCCGCGGGCCGTATTGACCAGAATCGCTCCGCGCTTCATCTTCTGAAACTGCTCTTTTCCCAGGAAACTCATAGTTTCCGGCGAAAGCCTCAGATGCAGACTGACGACGTCGCTGGCACTTAGCAACTCGTCTAGCGCTACCAACTCAAAGCCGAGCGCCGGATTTGGATGCATG
>DATLCW010000052.1:0-5761 GCA_035526195.1 Bryobacteraceae bacterium | reverse complement strand
ACCTGATTGTATTTGACATGGATGGAGTGCTGGTGGAAGTCACCGAATCCTACCGCGAAACGATTCGCCAGACGGTGGAGCATTTCACCGGGAAAGCGGTCAGCTTCGACGATATCCAGGCGTACAAGAACCAGGGCGGCTGGAATAACGATTGGAAGTTATCGCGCAAGATGTGCTCGGATCTGGGCGTCGAACTCGAGTATCAGACCGTGGTAGATCATTTCCAGCATCTGTTCCTGGAAAAGGCGCTGATCGAGCGCGAGAAGTGGATCGGTCTGCCGGGGATGCTGGAGGCTTTAAATACGCGTTTTGACTTCGGCATTTATACGGGACGCCCTCGCTATGAAGCGGGATTGACGCTCACGCGGTTCGCGAGCAACCTGCAGTTTGAGCCGATCGTTACCCATGACGATGTGACTCGCGGCAAGCCCCATCCGGAAGGGCTGGAATTTATCAGGAGAAACCGGCCCGATCAAACGATCTGGTATATCGGGGACACCGTTGATGACGCGCGTTGTGCGAAGGCGGCGGGGGTTCCGTTCCTCGGAGTCGTAAGCCAGTCGCATTCGACCCGCGGCAGCCTCGTCGAGCTTTTCCGTGCTGAGAATGCCGTGGCCGTGCTGGACGATATTAATCAACTGGAGGATTTTTTTGCCGCGCGGTAAGAACGACGGAATGGCGCGCGCGGCCACGTTAGAGCGCAACACCAAGGAGACGCGCATCGCCGCCTCTCTCGGCATCGAGGGGAAGGGGCGCTACGACATCCGCACCGGTGTGCGCTTCCTCGATCACATGCTGGAGCTCTTTACCAAGCATGGCGGCTTCGATCTCACTTTGCACGCCACCGGTGATCTGGATGTCGATCAACACCACACTGTGGAAGACTGCGGCATCGTGCTTGGCCAGCTCTTCAGTAAAGCGTTAGGGGACCGTATCGGGATCAATCGCGCCGGCTACTTTGTACTTCCCATGGATGAAACTCTCGCCGTGGTCGCCGTCGATTTGGGAGGCCGGCCCGCGCTGGTGTACAAAGATCGCGTTAAAGTCCGCCGTGTCGGCGATCTTCAGGTGGAACTGGTTCAAGACTTCTACGAAGGCTTCGTGAACAATTGCGGCGCCAATCTGCACGTGAAAGTTCTTTACGGCCGCTCCAGCCACCATAAAATTGAAGCAATTTTCAAGTGCTTCGCGCGGGCCATGAAGTTCGCATGCTCGAAGGACCAGCGGCTGAAGGACCAGCTTCCCTCCACAAAGGGACTTTTATGATCGGCATCATCGACTATGGAGCGGGCAATCTGCGCAGCGTCCAGAACACGCTTGCCGAAGTGGGCGCTCCTTACCGTCTGGTGCATACTCCGGAGCAGCTTCGCGCCGCCTCCCGGATCATTTTCCCCGGTGTAGGCCATTTCGGACAAATGATGCGCGCCCTGGAAATGATGGAGCTGCGTGAGCCGATCCGCAAGAACATTGAAGATGGCGTGCCCTTCCTCGGGATCTGCCTTGGACTGCAGGCGATGTATGAAGGCAGCGCCGAAGCTCCCGAAGTGAAAGGGCTCGGCATCCTGCCCGGCACGGTGGAGCGTTTCCCGCGCAACCTGCGCGTGCCGCACATGGGCTGGAATGAGCTTACCGCGAGACCCGGCACTGCCCTGCTCCATAACCTGGGCCCCGCGCCGTATCTCTACTTCGCGCACAGCTATTACGCCCCGATCGGACCTGCTACTTCGGCCACCTGCGAATATGGCATCCGCTACACCGCCGTGGTGGAAAGCCGCAACCTTTTCGGCGTCCAGTTCCACCCGGAGAAGTCCGGCCCGCTTGGTCTGCGGATTGTTAAAAACTTCGTTGATCTGTAAACCATGCTTGCCAAACGCATTATCCCGTGCCTGGATGTCACTGACGGACGCGTCGTCAAGGGGATCCATTTCAGGAATCTGCAGGACGCGGGCGATCCGGTGGAGCTCGCCGGCCGTTACAACGAACAAGGAGCCGATGAGCTAGTATTCCTGGACATCACCGCTTCCAGCGATCATCGCGATACCATGGCCGATGTAGTGGCCCGGACCGCCCGGAAGGTCTTCATCCCTTTGACGGTGGGTGGAGGGATTCGTTCGGTCGCCGACGCCCGTAAAATTCTACTCAGCGGCGCGGAGAAGATAAGCGTGAACACGGCTGCTGTCCGGCGGCCCAAGCTGATCCGTGAGCTTAGTGAGGATTTCGGCGCCCAGGCGGTTGTGCTGGCGATTGATGCGAAGAGCCGTCCTGGCGGCGGTTGGAATGTGTACACCCGCGGCGGGCGGGATGACGAAGGGATCGACGTGGTGGAATGGGCGGCGCAAGGCGAAGAACTCGGCGCGGGCGAGATCCTGCTGACCTCCATGGATACCGACGGCGTGCAAAAGGGATTCGATTGCGATCTCACGCGGGCGGTGTCCCGCGCCACGCGCGTTCCGATTATCGCGAGCGGCGGAGCGGGCAAAGAGGAGCACTTTCTCCGGGTGTTGACGGAAGGCGAGGCCGACGCGGCGCTGGCTGCGTCCATCTTCCACTACGGCACTTACACAGTCGATGACCTGAAAGAGTATCTCGATCGCCACGGCCTCCCCGTGCGGAAGATCCCATGATTATTCCTTGTATCGATCTCATGGATGGTAAAGTCGTCCAACTGGTGCAGGGCCGCGATAAGGCGCTGGAGGGCGGCACGGTTGACGAGATGCTCGATCGCTTCCGCGCGTTCCCCGTCATCCAGGTGATTGATTTAGCTGCCGCCCTGGGGCGAGGCGGGAACGATGCTCTGGTGGAGTATCTGGCGGGACGGGCAACCACTCGAATTGGTGGGGGCGTCCGCACTGGGGAGCGGGCGGCGAAGCTGATCGCACAAGGGGCGCACCGGGTGATTGTCGGGACTTCCGCCTTTCAAGCGAACGGCATCCACCATACGCTGCTCGGGGAAATTGCCGCCGCCGTGACCCCGGAGCGCATTCTCATTGCACTGGATTCCAAGGATGGCCATATTGTGGTGAAAGGCTGGCGCGAAGCCACCAGCCTGACCGCCGAAGAGGTGATTCGCGACCTGGAACCGTATTGCGGCGGCTTTCTCTGCACCTATGTCGATAAAGAGGGAATGATGCAGGGAACCGACCTCGAATGGTTCCGGCGTCTCCGCGCCGCCACCGCCCATGAGCTCACGGCCGCCGGCGGCATCACCAGTTATGAAGAGGTGCGCGCCCTGCTCGACATGGGGGTTCATGCCGCGTTGGGAATGGCGATCTACACGGGGCGGCTGGACTTGAAGGTGCTCGCCGCCATCTAGCGCGGGCTTCCGCTATGGAATCCGTCGTTCAGGCCGGTATCCCGGTCTGGCTCTCACTCTCCATCTCTTGAATGTATCCGTAACGATTTCGATCCTTATCTTACGGAAGCCTTCATTCTGATTTGAAGGGTCGGGGGAGTACGTGATCGTATAAACACTCCCCGCTGCGTTCGTCCGCGCCTCCGGGTCGAGCGGATCCCGGCCGGTTTCGACCGCCGGCTTGTTACCTTCCGAAAAGGTCGAGATTTTTTGCAGAATGCCGTCTTCGAAGATGCGGAAATCGCTCGCCTTCAGCCCGTTGATGTAACGAGCCTTTCCATCGGTCACCACCGCCTGCACCACGATTTTACCGTCCCTGACCGGAGGCGGAATATCCTGCGCTCGCAAAGATGCGATCGGGATCAGGCCCACCGTGACGCCAAAAAAGTCTCGTCTGGAGATCACAGTTCTTACCTCCGACGGCCATCTTCCCACGTTTCCATACCCAACGGTGGGGTCCTGACTGCCTGCCGGCCGGGCGCCGTTACCGGGATATCTTTCCGCAGCGTGGCAAGCATACGGAACAGCAGTGTCCCGGTCGCGCTCACCGGGGAGCATGTAAGCCAGTGAACCGGCATTGGCGGCGTTCGCCGCGGGTGATCTACAGACATCTACAGGCCACAAGCGAAGTAACAGTCACCGTGGCACACCGTCTTACAGGTAGGCAGGAAATGCATCCATCGAACGGAAGCGACGAGACGAGCACACCGGCAGGGGACTGGCCCGGGTCCGATCAGCAAGCGGAGGAGACTCTGCGTTTGGCATTGGATACGGGCCGGCTCGGCATCTGGAACTGGAGCATTCCGGATGATAGGATCACGCGCGGGGGCTACCACGAGCAGTTGTTCGGTTTGGCTCCAGGCAGTTTCGCAGGCTCCTATGAGGAGTTTCTTGCCTGTGTCCATCCCGGAGACCGCGAGCCGGTGAAACGGGAAATCGCGCGTTGTCTCGAATTACGGGAGGAGTATTGCCAGGAATACCGCGTCTTGTGGCCGGATGGCACCGAGCATTGGATCGAAGGCCGCGCCCGCTTTCATTTCGACTCCCGCGGACAACCGGTGCGCATGATCGGTGTGGTGCAGGACATCACTCCGCGCAAACTGATGGCGCAGCATCAGGCCCGTTTTCAAGCCTTGTTTGAAGCAGCGCAGGATGCGGTATTGATCGCCGACGACGAGCGGCGGTATGTCGATGCCAATCCCGCGGCGAGTTCCCTTTTCGGAGTCGAGCGCGAGAATCTGCGGGGCCGGCGCGTGGATGAATTTATTGAAGACGTAAAGGGCGACAGCGTCGATTATGCCTGGCAGAACTTCCAGGTGGAAGGCATTCAACGAGGAGAATGCCGTTTGCTGCGGCCGGATAACACCGCGCACCACGTGGAATATAGCGCGCGCGCGAATTTTGCGCCGGGACTCCACCTTTCTATTCTGCGTGATGTGACGGAACGAAAGAAGGCCGAAGAGGCGGTGTTACGACAGACTGCGGAATTGCAGCAGTTTGCTTATGTAGCCAGTCACGACCTTCAGGAACCTTTGCGGGCGATGGTGAGCTTTTCTCAAATGTTGATGAAGCGGTACCAGGGCCAACTCGACCAGGAGGCCGATCAGTTTTTAACTTATATAACGGCTGGCGCGCATCGCATGAAGAATCTGATTGATTCTCTCCTGGCGTACTCGCAGGTTTCCAGCCTGGAACCGGTGGCGCATGCGGCCGCGGCGCTGGAGACGTCACTGCACTGCGCCACGGTGAATCTTGAAACCCTCATTCGCGAAACGGGAGCTACGGTGACGCATGATGAGCTGCCGCTCGTAAAGGCGGACCATGTGCAATGCGTGCAGCTCTTCCAGAACCTGATTGACAATGCGATCAAGTACCGCAAGCCCGGCCTGCCGCCACGGATCCACGTGTCGGCGGCAGAAAACGCCCGGGAATGGCTGGTGTCGGTGCGGGATAACGGGATTGGCATTGAAAAGATGCATCGGGAGTTGATCTTTGGGGTTTTCAAGCGCCTACATGGCAACGATATTCCCGGCACCGGGATCGGGCTGGCGATCTGTAAACGAATCATCGAAAGGTCCGGCGGCCGGATCTGGGTGGAGTCCGAACCTGGGCAGGGATCCACTTTCAAGCTGGCGATTCCCCGTTAGAACAGGTACGCCTGGTTTGGCCGCCTCGCTGTGCAATTGCCGAAATTTCATTGTTAACAATTCGCCGTGGGGCCGTCTAACTGGTAGTGAAGGTAGACACCCTTGAAGAGACAGGCTTACGCGCGCCCGCCAGCGCGCCGTGGGTTACCAGACATCCCAGGGCGGCAACAGTGCTGCTGGGAATCTCTCTGGCGGCCGCAGGAATGCTGCTCGCGCGAGCCTTGTTCGAGCCCGGGTTACCTTACCGGGTTTCCGCCCGTAT
>DATLCW010000046.1:0-4058 GCA_035526195.1 Bryobacteraceae bacterium | reverse complement strand
GATCATAAATCTGGCATATCGCTCCGGAAAATGGGCAGGGAGAACAGATGGCTCCCTTCGCCAGCATTACCTGGAGCAGGTTCAACGGGTCTTCTGCGCACCAACACAGAACTCTCAGCCTTCGCTCCTGGGATTCATCGCTCAGAAGCTGGTGGGCTCCCCACGTGTGTCGAAGCTAGAAACATCGTCGGAAGGCGTCAAGCCTCGCCGAACTGAATTTCCCTTCGCCGGAGAGCGTCGCGTATACAACACCTTCATGAATACTCACTCTTCCTTTGGCTTGTCGCAGCCCGCGCGCGGTTTCAATCGCCGCCGTTTTCTCCACGGCTCGGCGGCGTTCACTGGCGCTTTGTTCCTCTCGCCCGCTTTGCTGCGCGGCAAGGGTCTCAATGAGAAATTAAGCATCGGGATGATCGGCGTGAGCGGGAAAGCCGGCGAGAACATCAAAGGCGTGAGTGGCGAGAACATCGTGGCGTTGTGCGATGTGGATGGCAACTCGCTCAGCCGCGTGGCCACGCAATTTCCCAAAGCGAAGACGTTCCGTGATTTCAGAAAAATGCTGGAACTGAAGGAACTCGATGCGGTGGTGGTGACGGTTCCCGATCACTCTCACGCCATCGCAAGCATGCTGGCCATCAAACAAGGCCGGCACGTCTACTGCGAAAAGCCCCTGACGCATTCGGTCTGGGAAGCGCGTGAACTGCGGAAGGCCGCGAGCGAATACAAGGTCGCGACCCAGATGGGCAATGGCGGGCATTCGTCGGACGCCTTGCGCGAATGCGTGGAGTGGGTCCAAAGCGGCGTGGTGGGTAAAGTCCACGAAGTGCATTGCTGGACCAACCGCCCCATCTGGCCGCAAGGAATCACCCGGCCCAAAGAAACGCCGCCGGTGCCGAATCACGTCGACTGGGATTTATGGATCGGGCCGGCTCCGATGCGTCCCTACCATCCGGCGTATCATCCCTTCAAATGGCGCGGTTGGTGGGATTTCGGAACCGGCGCCTTGGGTGACATGGGGTGTCACATCATTGACACGGCATTTTGGGCGCTCGAACTCGGGGCGCCTTCGACGGTGGAAGCAGACTCTTCCGGCGTGAACGAAGAGACGCCTCCAAGCTGGTCCGTCGTTCGCTACACCTTTCCGGCGCGAGGTTCGCGTCCTCCGGTGAAGCTGACGTGGCACGATGGCGGCAAGCTTCCGGCACCTGAGGTGTTAAAACTGCCGGCGGATTACAAGCTGATGGACAACGGTTCGCTCTTCGTCGGGGACCAAGGGACGTTGTTGTTCGAGCGCGGCAAGCCGTTGCGAATTCTGCCAGAGCGAGAAGGGTTCGTGCCGCCGCAGAAAATAATCCCACGTTCTCCGGGCCATTATGCCGAATGGATCATGGCGTGCAAAGGTGGCCCGCGCGCTCTCTCGAACTTCGATTATGCGGGGCCGCTCACGGAGATGGTGCTGCTCGGTAACGTGGCATTGAGAGCGGGGCGCAGGATTGAGTGGGAGGCGGACAAATTGCGCGTTACGAATGCGCCCGAGGCAGCGCGCCTCATCCGCCGAGAATATAGAGCGGGCTGGGCCTGGTAGATCCGGCGGTTCGACGAGAAGAAGAACGGGACCATATGGACGGCTCCGGTTTTTTCCTCAACGCAAAAACTTTTGGGCGAATGGATTTTTACCTTGAGCGAAAAAGAAAGAGGACGATAGTGGCTTCAGCGAAGGGTTCGAAATGAAAAGTGAGAGTAGCCCGACGCGATGTTCTTTCAGAATTTATTTCCGGATTTTTCAGGTTTAACCCTGCCATGTTCGTGATTAGGAACACAGTCCTTGAACCGTAGTTAATAAAACCTGGAGCCTTAACTTCGCCGGCTACCGACAGGCCTTTACTGGAAGTCGAAGGCCGCCGATTCGGCTCCACCTGTTTCCCAGGAGTTCAAAGGAACCGTTTACACACGGCATTACGGCGGGGTTTCTTTTCACCCGGTACATTCGCCTTTCCCAAGGCGAGAGTCGCCGGGTGTTTTGTTTTGGTTAGCGGCGCACGGGATGGTACGTTGCCGGCATGTCACGGGACGACCTTTTTGCAGCCCCGGTTGGAGAAGAGGAGAAGCCGTCTGACGCCGCCCCGTCTCCAATGGCGCCGGCTCCACTGGCCGCGCGGATGCGTCCCAGGTCGATCGACGAATATGTCGGCCAAGCTCATATCCTCGCCCCCGGCCAGTTGCTGCGCCGTGCCATTGAAGCGGACCGGATTCAATCGCTGATTTTTTACGGACCTCCCGGGACTGGCAAAACATCCCTCGCCCAAATCATCGCGGGTCACACGCGAAATAAGTTTGAGCGTTTGAGCGGGGTGGAATCGAACGTTGCCGACATGCGGCGCGTTCTCGCGGGAGCGGCCAACCGCCTGGCGAACACTGCCCAGCCCACCATCCTGTTCATTGACGAGATCCATCGCTTCAACAAATCCCAGCAAGACGTGTTGCTGCCGGATGTGGAAGCAGGCACCGTGCGGCTGATTGGGGCGACCACTCATAACCCGTTTTTCTTCGTCAATTCGCCGTTGGTCTCGCGCTCGCAGATCTTCGAGCTCCGCCCTCTCTCCGAAGAAGACTTGTTGCAACTGCTGCGCCGCGCGCTGGCCGACTCGGAACGGGGTTTGGGCCACAGGCGCATTCGCGCCGACGAAGAAGCCCTGCGTCATCTGGCTCGGATTTCCGATGGAGACGCGCGCAAAGCGTTGAACGCGCTGGAAATCGCCGCCCTCACCACGGTGACGTCTGACGACGGCTTCATTAAGATAGACCTCGGCGCGGCGGAGCAGAGTATTCAAAAGAAGGCGATTGTTTACGACGGCGATGGGGACGCGCATTACGACACGATTTCCGCGTTCATCAAGTCCATGCGCGGGAGCGATCCCGATGCGGCGCTCTATTGGCTGGCTAAGATGATTCATGCTGGTGAAGACCCACGGTTCATCACGCGGCGGATTGTAATTTGCGCCGCGGAAGATGTGGGCCTGGCGGATCCAATGGCCTTAATTCTGGCGAATGCGGCTCATCAGGCGGCAGAGTTTATCGGCTGGCCGGAAGCGCGCATTCCCATCGCGGAAGCGGCCATCTACATCGCCACCGCCCATAAGAGCAACACGACTATCACAGCGATCGATGCGGCGCTGACGGACGTTCGTTCCGGACGCACGCTGGCAGTGCCGGAGCATTTGCGGGATGCGCATTACAAAGGAGCGGAACGGCTGGGCCACCGTACCGGCTATCAGTATGCGCACGATCATCCGGAGCATTTCGTCCCGCAGGATTACCTCGGGGCGGAGCGCCGCTATTACGAACCAACGGAGCAAGGAACAGAAAAGAAGATTAAAGAGCGCCTGGAGAAATGGCGCGCCCTCAGCGGCCCTGGGCATAACCCCGCGCCTCCCCAATGACAATGAGCGCCGACGTGTCGCAGCAAAAGATGGCGCTTCGCCGGCAGTTGCGCGAAGCGCTGCGGCAGATGCCGCTAACCACCCAAGGCGAGCATTCAACCAGACTGACCGAGCGTCTGCTCGCGCAACCGGTCTGGGAGGCGGCCGGTGCGATATTGTTTTTCGTTCCCGCGGCCGGAGAGCCGAACCTATGGCCTGTGGCTACCCTCGCCCTTGCCATGGGCAAAAAAGTGGTTCTCCCATCCTATTCGCCAGCCACCGGCCACTATGAGGCTCGCATCGTCGCGGACACCGCGAGAGATCTTCAACCGGGCCAGTTCGGGATTCTCGAACCAAGTCCGGCCTCTCCCACATATAACTTAAAGCAACTGGACTTGGCGCTCGTGCCTGGAATAGGATTCACCCTCAACGGGGGCCGGTTGGGGCGGGGGAAGGGTTATTACGACCGGCTGCTCGAACAGGTTCCAGGGTTCAAATGCGGCGTGGCTTTCGACTGTCAACTGGTCGATGTTCTGCCCCTGGAATCTCATGACGTCCGATTAAATTGCATCCTGACTCCGACGCGGTGGCACCTGGTTTCTGCTCCGCTTCGGTCTTGAAATGAGTTCGCTGGAAATT
>DATLCW010000038.1:0-6942 GCA_035526195.1 Bryobacteraceae bacterium | reverse complement strand
CTTCTCTTCCAGGTGCCAGCCTCTCGGCCGCAGCAGTAAGACGGCCGTGCTTTCCTTCAGCTTGTATTGCTTTCCCTCGGGAGACGCGAACTGAATGGTTCCCTGCATCGCGTCGCGCAGATTGAGCTGGCCTTGCAGATTGTTGTCCCAGGTGGGCGAATTGGAATCTTCGAGGTCGGCCATGAACATGGAGGCGCCGGAGTTCAGCGCATTGATGATCATCTTGCGATCGACCGGGCCGGTGATTTCCACACGGCGATCGAGGAGCGCCTTTGAAATGGGGGCGACCGTCCATTTGGAGTCGCGGATTTCGCGCGTCGACTCCAGGAAATCCGGCAGCACGCCCCCGCGTAGTTGTTCCCATCGCTCAGCGCGTTGGGCCAGCAACTGGCGTCTCCGAGTCTCGAACTCCGCGGACAGCGCCGTCAGGAAAGCGACTGCTTCCGGCGTAAGAATCTCAGCGTATGCGCCCTCGACCGGCTTGGTGAAGCGTACGTTTGCAACTGCTTTTTGTACCATCGTGTCCTCTATCCTAACCGAGGCGGAGCTCTCGGATCGCATCGCCCTGGCGTTCCGAGCCCCACATGACGCCATCAATATCGTAGGACCGGAAGTAATCTTCGGTCAACCCAAGCAGGAAGCCCCGATAGTCCGGATTATTGAAACGCAGGGTGGAAGTTGGTGTCATACTCTTTCATTCTGTTATCGGGAAGTGGGTTGCCAGGCACCTGCCGCCCCGCGATTCCCCTGCCATAGGTAAAGCTCGCGAGAAAGAGTGTTCACGCCCGCCAGCGTCTGCAGATTATTGAGAACCGCTTCCACGCCTTCGTGGAGAAATGACACGGCGCCTAACTGCACGCCGATCATTTTTCGGCTGCCGGACCATTGCAACGTCTGCGCTTGCGCAGCGGCGCCGGCGGCTGGCCCGGCTACGGCAGCGTGTGCCAATTCTCTTTGATCCCTCCCCAAATGACACCTCTTTGAATCCATAGGACGCCCGGGCGGTCACCTTTCCGTTCGCCACCGTGCTGGCGCGCTACACCGTACTCCCGGCGCGACTTATGCAACAGACAGTACTGGCTGGGGACCCACGAAGTCAACGGAAGGCAGCTCGCGAACTGTCTCACCTGCTGTTACGAACCGTTCGAGCACGGTTCTTCGGCTGATTCCACCCTGTGGGATCGTACAACTCCCGTCACCACCTGCTAGACTCGACGAAAACCCAAATGCCACTGCACCCGAAGGATGCCACACGGAACGGTAGTGCAGAAACAAACTGGAAGGGAGCGATTCGGATGAAAGTATCTGTACTTTGCGTGGCCGCTGTGCTCGGGCTTCTGTCGCAAGTTATGGCGCAGGTGACAACCGCTACCTATTACGGGACAGTGAACGACCCGTCGGGTGGGGTGGTCCCTGGAGCGTCGGTGACGCTGGTCCACGAGGCCACCGGCACAAGCGCGACTAAAGTAGCCGACGCGCACGGCGAATTTGTATTCGACTTTCTGCGGGTGGGCGGCTATAGCCTCAAGATTGAAGCCGCCGGGTTCAAGCGCTACGAGAGTACGGGGATCGACCTGGTTGCCGGCCAGCAAGTTCGCCAGGCTTTCGCGCTGGAGGTGGGATCGGTCAATGAGACCGTGAAAATCGAAGCATCGGCTCCGCTCGTAAATACAGTCTCCTCCGAGCAGATCAATACCTTTGAAACCGCAACCGTCAAAGAGTTGCCGGTGGCTCGCCGCAATTTCTCCACATTGCTGCGGATCGGAACCGGCGTCAGTTATACCGGCGATAGCGTCCGAATGAACGGCGTGGGGAAAAACGGCGTTTCATTCAATGTGGACGGCACAGACGCGGGCGGCAACCCGGAAGGCCGCGCCTCCTCCAATTTTGGAACTCCGAACCTGATCGACATCATGAGCCTGGAAGCGATCCAGGAGGTGCAAACGATTAAAGGTGTCGCGCCTGCCGAATATGGCAACATTGTCGGCGGCCAGGTGAACCTGCTCAGCCGCTCGGGCAGCAACGAGTGGCACGGAAGTCTGTTTGAGAATTTCCAGGCGGAGAACTTGAATGCCCGCAATCAGCGTTTGAGCAACAAGCCCGGTCTGACCTTTAACCAGTACGGCGGATCGCTGGGCGGGCCCGTGAAGCGCAATCGCATTTTCGCATTCGGCGTATTCGAAGGCTACAAAGAGAGAGCTTTTACTATTGTTCAGGACAATGTGCCGACACCCCGCCTTCGCAACGACATGCTGCGGGTAACGCCGTCCTATGCGCTGCTTCTCGACTACATCCCCCTTCCTTCCGAGCCATATGGACCTACCGCCGATATCGGTCTCTATAAGGATGCGCGCTCCTCATCGCGCAATGACGGGCACGCCGATACCAAGACCGACATCCGGCTCGGCAACAGCAGCCAGCTCTCCTTTACGTACAGCCGGGGACGTCCCACGCAGCATATCCCCCGCTCCTATCTGAACGGTTCCAACGATCGCGACTTCCTTATCTGGGACGAACGCGGAACGACCGGATTCACCACGGCGGGCGCGAATTGGTCATCGGAAACGCGATTCGGTTACCACCTGGCGGACACGAGCCGGGAAGATAAATTCTTCTTTACGCAGTTCGACCCCTCAAAGAAAACAGAGATCCTGCCGTTTGGCCGCCGCGTGGGCCGCATCGCTACCAACCTGGGCTGGGGGAGTCCGGATCACGAGATGTACCTGCTGGAGGGCCGGACATGGAACTTTGACCAAAAGTATGGGCGTCATACCGGGAAACACGCGCTCAAGTTCGGTGGAAGCGTCCGGCAGGACTGCTGTCAAAAGACGAATCCCGAGGGGCCCTTGTTCACCTACACAGGCCGCACGGACCTGGTGAATAACGTTCCCACTGAAGTTGCTCCGGTCTTCGGAAACGGCGATTTCGTCGCCAAGCAGTACTCGATCGGCGTCTTCGCGCAGGACGACTGGCGGGCCCTGCCAAACCTCATTTTGAACATCGGACTACGCTACGACTACTTTTCCAATCTGGTTCCCAAAGGCAGCGAAAAGGCGCCGGGGAGCGGCCTCTATAATCCCGACGACCTGCTGAATACCACTACTTTTGCGGTCGGCAAGGTGCGCGACCGCAACAACCCTTACAATGCCGACGGCTGGTCCAATTTAGGTCCCCGCCTCGGTTTTGCCTACAATCCGGATGGGAAGGGCAAGACCTCCATCCGGGGCGGCTTCGGCATTCTCTTCAGCGGCCAGGTTTCAGGCGCCTTTCAGGCCGGCGTACAGCCCTCGCCGCTGATCCCGTTTCGCATACGCTTCAGCAAGCTCGACGCCGAGCGGTTGGGCCTCAGGTGGGGCAACTACAGCGATGACATCGCGGCCACTCTGGAGCGCGATTCCAAGGAAAGAGGCGTCATCAACACGTTTTCGATTTACAACCCGAAGATTCAGAACCCCTACACGATGCAGTACACCTTAGGATTCCAGCGAGAGCTGCTGCAGGGGCTGGCCCTGGAGTCGGCCTTTGTCGGCACGCGCGGCGTAAAGTTTCTGATGCACCGGTGGGTGAATGAGCCCGACCGCATTACAGGCATCCGGCCCAATCCATTGCTGAATGCGAACTACTATGTAGATTCCTCACAGCAGACTGTCTACACGTCCTGGCAGACATCTCTCAGGAAGCGCTTCTCCCACGGAGTCTCCGGCAGCGCGCACTACACCTGGGGGAAAGGATTGTCCACGTCCGGCGGGGACATCGGAGCCTACTATCAGGGCGACGGCGATTCGCGCACGCAGGATTTCAACAATCCGTTAGCTGATCGCGGGCCGAATACAGGCGACATCACGCATTACTTCATCACGGAATGGGTGTACGAGCTGCCGCGGTTGAAATCCTGGAATACCGTTGCGCGAAGTGCCCTGGGCGGCTGGCAGGTAACCGGCATTTATCTGGCGCGCTCGGGCGACCCGGTCAATCTGTCGGAGACCTCAGCGCGGCAGGTGAGCCGCCCCGACTACATTGGAGGCGAAGTCTATAAGAGCGATTACCGGCAGACGCTCCAGTATCTGAACCGTTCGGCCTTCGCGCTGGTGCCGCTGGGCGAAATCTCACGGGCCACAATCCGTCCTGGCAATGTGGGCAACGGGGCGATTCGCAATCCGGGAGCGATGAACTTTGACCTGTCGATCGCCAAGAACTTCTCCCTCACGGAGCGGACGCGCCTGCAGATCCGGACCGACATGTTCAATGCTCTGAATCACACAAACCTCACGGGCTTGCGGACGAGTCTCAACGACGCGTTTTTCGGGCAATTGCTGGGAACGGCAGGCGCCAGAGTCATTCAGCTCAATGCGCGATTCAGCTTTTGATGACGGGCGGCGGTGCATTCTTTGCCCGCACGCCTGCTCCTGATACGATCCATGCAAGCCGTTAAGGTTCTCGGGTGAAAACAAATGATTGTGGGAATTAGAATTGCTTTCGTTGTATCCATCGCGGCCTTGTATACGCCCAATATGCCCGCGCAACAATCTACGGCGCGTCTATTAGGTACCGTGACGGATCAAAGCGGCGCGGTGATCGCCGGCGCTACCGTGCGGGCAGCCAACCTGGCCACCGCGATCGACCATACCGCAAAGACCGACGATTCGGGTGAGTACTCCATCAGTTCGCTGCCGATCGGAGAATACTCGGTGACGTTCGAGGCGGCCGGGTTTAAGAAAGCTTCCGTTCGCAACCTCACGCTGCAGGTCAACCAGGAGGCGCGCCTCGACCTGCAGTTGACGGTTGGCTCGGCCAGCGAGAGCGTGCAAGTGGAGGCCCAGGCGCCGCTGCTGGTAACCGACAGCTCTTCGGTGGGACAGGTGATCGAAAACAAGGCAATCGTGAACATGCCGCTGAACGGCCGGGCATTCTGGCAGTTGGCGCAGCTTACGCCAGGCGTTGTCTTCACGCCGGGCGGCTCGGACATCAGCGCCGGCGGCCAGGGGATTCGCGCCACGCGCATCGGTCTGCGTATCAGCGGCAACAGTCGGCTGTCAGGAGGCTGGTTTCTGGATGGGTTTGACATCACCGAGTACGAGCTGGGCGCCACCAGTATTACTCCCTCCACCGATGCTCTGGAGGAGTTCAAGGTGATGTCCGGCGGGATGAGCGCCGAATACGCCCTGCCATCGGTGATCAATGCAGCTCTGAAGAGCGGAGGAAATGCCTTTCACGGTGCTCTTTATGAATTTCTCCGCAATGAGAAGTTGGAGGCGCGCAACTTCTTTGCCCAAAGCAGGACTCCGCTCAAGCGAAATCAGTTCGGGGCCACGCTCGGCGGTCCGATAAAACGTAACCGGGTATTCTTCTTCACGGACTACGAGGGCAGCCGCACGCGTCAGGGGAGCACTTTCAATTCCGTAGTGCCCAGCTCGAATGAGCTGGCAGGAGACTTCAGCAGTGGGCGGCCTATCTATGATCCGCTGACGACGCGGGAGAACCCTGCCGTTCCCGGCCAGTTCACGCGTGACCGCTTTCCGGGAAATGTCATTCCCGCCAACCGGCTTTCCTCGCAGGCGCTCTTCTTCAAGTCGCTGTTTCCGGTGCCGAACAGCGGCGACAGCCGCTTCGTTTATTCGCCGGCTCTCGGCCTGGATAGCGATAAGTTCGACGTCAAGATAAGTCCAAGGCTCACGGAGAAAGACAATCTGGTGAGCCGCTACTCTTACGTCAACAACAACGAAACGGACCCGGCCGCCTATCCCGGGCTCGGCAGCTATCCGCTCACCAGCCGGTCGCAGAATGCGGGGTTGAGCTATGTGCATATTTTCAACCCGGGCGTGACCGGCGAAATTGGCTACAACTATTACCGGACCTTCTTCTATTTCCTGAACGCGAGCGCCTTCAACGGCAAGGATGTCGTAAATCTGGCCGGCATCAAAGGCTTTGAGGGCGTCTCCAATCTGCAGCCCGCAGCTCCTCAAATCAATCTTTCGGGATACCGGGCCATTGAAGGCAGCACGGACAACCGGCCCAAGGCGAACCGGATCCGGACCTATCAATACCGCGCGTCGCTCTCGTGGAATCACGGATCCCACGACATGAAGTTCGGAGCGCAGCTGAGCCACCAGGCGCACGCGTTCCTGAATGGGAACGCCTCCCAGGGCACATTCAACTTTGACGGCAGGTACACCCAGGATCCGCTCAGCCAGGGCAATACCGGCAACGCCTTCGCTGACTTTCTGCTGGGATATCCGAACAGCGTCCAACGAGCCTCGCCCATTCAAATCTTCGGAAACACGGGCGATTTCTGGAGCTTTTATGGTCAGGACAATTACCGTGCAACCCGTAATCTCACATTGAATATCGGGCTTCGCTGGGAGATGAATTCGTTCTTCGATGGGATCCGCGGACAGACAAATGCGTTTGATTTTGAAACCGGCAAGGTGATTATCCCCACCAGGAACGGCCAGCCCGATCTGGACGTGCAGCCAGGGGTCAGGCAGATTCTGCCGGTGTTCCGCGACCTGATCGAGACAAGCGAGGAAAAGGGCTTACCCTGGTCGATCCGCTATCCCAGTAAACGGGACATCGCACCACGTTTCGGATTTGCGTGGCGTCCGTTCGGCAGCGACAAATGGGTGATCCGCTCGGCCTATGGAATCTTCTATGTGTATCCGGATTCCAACATCACCCTCGGCATGGTGAGAACTCCCCCATTTGTGATACTCCAGGTGATCAATAATGATGTTCCGACGCGAGCCACTCTGGCTCCCAGGCGAACTTTAGCCGATTACTTTCTAGGACAGCCTCTGGTCGATCGGAATGCGACGCCCAGCATCAGCACTGGCGGAACACGCTACCGGACCACTTATACTCAGACCTGGAACTTGAACGTGCAGCGGCAATTTGAGAATAACTACGCGGCTGAGATAGGCTATGTGGCCAACAAGGGAACGCGCA
>DATLCW010000023.1:0-10816 GCA_035526195.1 Bryobacteraceae bacterium | reverse complement strand
AATCCTGCGGCGGTGGCGGCTTCGCCGGCGGAGTGGATGCCGTGGTGCTATCCGCAAACTCCAACCAGATAGCACGACCGGATCAACTTACACGCATCCTTGCCGAAAGCTCACCATGTCTCCATCTCCCAATTACCGCTGGCCCTTCACGCTTCCTCACGCGGAGTTCGCCCCGGCTTGTCTCCATGTCTCTCTTCACCGTAATCGGTTATCGAATGCAGGCCATTCTCCACACTCTGACACTCAGCCATTGTCTCCACCAGACCCATTACCGCCGTTTGGGCAGTCCATCACGGCGCGAGCGTCAAATTCCTCTGAACACTCCAGCATCCAATCCCCATAACCGCCGGCACCGTTCCGCGGTCTAGCCTAACAAGGGAGGCCCCCCGGCTCTGCCGGGGTGGCAGTAGCAGTTTGACATTTCCGGAAATCCACTCGGGTGTTAGCGGATAACACGAATGCGACGCTTCCGAATATCCGCCGGTATGGGAGCACGGCGGAGAGTTTGCCGGAGATATGGTGCTTGGTGAGCTAACAGCGATGGAACCAGATGGAACGGACCGAGAAACGCCGAACTGCCTCGACCGCGCAAGCGGTCCAACTCAGCCGCTTTGAGCGGCTCACGCCTGTAAAGCCCCCGGCTTTGCCGGGGGATACAGCGAAGCGTTACTTCACTGAACGTTCCCATCAGTCAGGCGGGCTCAGCTTCGCACCGCCACGTCGGCATTCCCGCCCGCCTGCCCGATGCGAACTTTATCAGTCACAACGCCTTCGCTCTGGTCGGAAGAATGAGAGATTCCGATAAGTCGTTCCGGATCAATTGTCTCAGCGAAGGTAGCTGCCTCCTGAAAAAGGTGCTGCCACGATTTGAACGAGCCCTTGAACACCTCGAAGTGAACGCGCTGCTCGGATTGTTGCATTGATTGCAGTCTCCTGTCTGCAGGTTTCACTTTACTCTCCGCATACGCCCATCGGTCATCGGCTGCCTCATTCCGTTCCAACACGCCACCTACAATAACGTCAACGAGAAGCAGCATGTGATGTGCCAGGAGATCGCCCATACCTTCGGGCTCGACCGCCAGTCGACTGGAAACAAATCTCTGTCCAACAGTCGACGTACCCATTGAAAGCAACCGCTGGGTACGAGTACGCTTCTCGCTTGGCAACAAACTGCTCCGGAGTCAGAGTTAACCACAAACCCATCGCCACACCTTTTATTATGGGCCTCTCTAGTCTAGAGAGGCGACAGTGCACGCCTGACGCAAAAGCCCTACTGGTGGAACTGCCCAATCTCCCGCCGGCGGTGCGGAAATCAAAGCTTTGCGCCAAGTAATTTGCAAAGTGATCGGTAAAAGAAGGGCGTGTGATGAGCCACGGCGCGACCCCGGTGCGCCCGAGCTCCCAATCCTTCAGGGTGGCCGGCGGCGGCGCCCATGGCCGGAACTGTCCGCCCAACGGCGGCCGGGCCCGCACGCCTTCGGGGAGGAAACTGGTCCGGTCCGGGAAAATGCATGAAACATGCTCATATTTGCGCATCTGCAGCGAACTTTAAGGGCACCTCAAAAGCAGCAAACACAGTTTGCGACTGCGATTTGGAATCGTCACACGCGCCTTTCTCGGCTCGACGCCCAAAATCGGCACGTGTGCGCGTGGCTCATGGTTAATTGCGCCTTCGGGCGCGTTACGAAGTTTTGTCATGCTATAAAAAAGAACCCCGTGCCCCAATCGGCTGCCTGGTGGCTCCCGGCGAGTGCTCGCCTCAAAGCACGATTGGGCCGTGGTCGAAGCGTGTAAAGAAGTGGGCGGCGCGGTTGCGCGAGCACTTCGCCAGCAACTGATCGAGTCCGCGCGGCGGAGAGCGATCGATGTGGTGCTGGTCTGGCGATTGGATCGTTGGGGCAGGTCGGTCGCCGACCTGGTGTCGACATTGCAGGAGCTGACAGCGCTTGGCGTTGGATTTGTTTCCGTGACGGAGGCGTTGGATCTGACTACGCCGGCCGGCCGCGCCATGGCAGGATTGCTTTGGTGTTCGCGGAGTTCGAAAGGGATATTATGCGGGAACGGGTTCGGGCGGGTTTGGCGCAGGCACGCCTGCAGGGGACGCGCCTTGGGCGGCCGCCGACGGCCGCTGGCAAAGCGGGTACAGTCAGGGACATATTTCTCGCAGGAATCAGCAAATCGGAGATTGCGCGGCGGTTGAAAATCGGCCGAGTGTCGCTCCGCCGCCTGCTGGAAGAAAAGAAATCTTGATCTGCACCGGCTTACGCAGGCTTACCGAAAGGACACGTAGGAAACGATGGCGTACTTGGAAAGACGCGGAGTGCGTAGCCACGCAGTGATCGAGCGGATGCGCAGCAGTCGTGTTCACCGTTTCATGCGGTCCGCTACAACTTCTGAATCTTTAATGCTGTGTACTTACGTTCGAGGTCCGTGACGAGTCGCTTGAATGCGGGCACTCCGTGCAAGCATTCCAGATGTGGATCGATCTTGAAGAAGGGCCAGCAGGGAAAACCAGCGTCTACAGTGCGCTCCAGCCACGCCAGCGCTCTTTCCTTATCTCCCAGCACTCCGTACGTGCAGGCAATTTCATGATAGACGTGGTGGGTGTGACCGAACGAATGGGGTGAATCCAAGGCCTTGCGGACACACTGCAAAGCCAGTTCGCGCTGGTTTCGCAGGGCATGCAGCATGCCCTGCGAACCAATTATCACGGGCTCGTCCGGCCACTGCTTTAGACAAGCCGCCAGCCGCTCCTCGGCTGCGTCCAGGCCACCCGAATAAAGCGCGGCCAATGCATGACCGTGGCTGTCGTACATACTCATGCGCCTTTGAGTGAGCCGGGCTGCTTCCACTTCCAGGCGCGCGAAATCCCCGCCAATCAAATAGAACCACCACAGATTCCCGGTCTCCGTCTTCGGATTCGACCGTTGGGCCAGCTCGTGCGCGATGCGCGACTCTTTCAACCGCCCGATGTGCCAACAAATCGTGGACATTCGGTTATGAGCGCGTTCCAGATTCGGCCGCACCGCCAGGACCTGTTCCAACTCCGCGATCGCTTCGAGGTGCTGAAAATTTTTGGCCGGACTCCATAGAATCCAGGCCCGAGCCAAGTGTCCCTCCGGCAAACCTGGATCAAGCGCCAAGGCCCGCTGGCAGTGATATTCCGCCTTTTCCAGCCACTCGTGTTGTGGCTCGAATTCGAAGTCCAAGATCATCGACACATGCGACAGGGTAGCGTGCGCCAGGGCGAAATCGGGATCGCGCTCAACCGCTTCAGATAGATGTTGGACAGCGCTTTTCAGCGTTGCAGGGCGTTTGGCGAAACTCTCGCCGAGGCCAGCCATGAATTTGTTGTACGCGTCCGGATTGCTGCTGTACCGGTCGCGCGATTTCGGTGATGCCGGCACGAATCTGCTATGCAGCGCCTCCACCACGTGGCGGCCAACTTCGTCCTGAAGGTCGAAAACGTTTTCGAACGTAAAGTCATGTTTCTCGGAATAGGAAATCTTTTGTGCCGTCCCATCGTACAGTTGCAGCGATACACGCCAGCGATCTCCCAGTTTTTGAACGTTCCCTTGAAGGACGTGGCGGACGCCCAGATCGCGACACGCCTGGGCGGGATCGCTGCCTGCGGTGTACTTCAGAATCGCCGATGTGGGCGCGACAGCCACATCCTCCAAGTTGGCGAGTATGGTAATCAAGGCGTCCGCAAAGCCGAGCGAAAGCGCGTTCGCCTGCCCGGCGTCGCTTAAGAAAACGAAGGGCAGGACCGCGACTGAGGTTAATGTTGCCGGCCTTACTTCGTCCGGTTTCGCACATCCAGGTTCCGCGGGGCGGCCGGCGAGCGCTTCCAGTACGGCTTCGGCAGCCGGATACCTTTCCGCCGGGCTCTTGCGCAGCAGTCTTCGGGCGACCACCGCCAGTTCCGCGGCTATGGGCGAACTGGCGTCGATCTGAGGGGGCTCATCGTGAAGGATCGCGTGCATCGTATCCACGGGCGAGCTGCACCGCCACGGATGCCGCCCCGTCAGCATTTCGTAGAAAATGGTTCCGAAAGAGAACAGATCGCTCCGCTGATCGATTTCCTCCCCGTGGATCTGTTCCGGTGACATGTAGGCGATAGTTCCTATGAGTTGACCGGGGAGGCTTGCTGCACTCGCATTACTATCGTGCCAGGGCAGCCCAGATGCAGGAATCATCTTAGCCAGGCCAAAGTCCAGCACTTTGACGCATCCGTCGAAGCGAACCATGATGTTTTCCGGCTTCAAGTCGCGATGCACGATGCCTGCCCGATGCGCCGCACCCAGCGCTTCTAGCGCCTGCATCGTCACATCCAAGCTTTGCTCCAGAGGATGAGCGTGCTGAAACCAGTCGCGCAAAGTCTCGCCTTCCACTAACTCCATTACCAGGTAGTTCGGGCCAACGTCGTGCAAGGTGCAGACGTGTTGATGACTCAACAGCGAAATCGCTCGCGCTTCGCGCTTGAAACGCCCGCTGAACTGCTCGCCACAGATCTTGATCGCAACTTTGCGGCCCAACCGCGTGTCAACTGCCTGGAATACTCGAGCCATCCCTCCAGTGGCGAGCAATCTCTCGATTCGATACGGTCCCAATAGCGTGCCGGCGCCAGCTTGCGTTCCGGTGGTGTCTTCTAGCAGGTCTTTTGCCACATCGCCAGGAAGCTCGTTCAAGAACCCGCCTGGTTGCGCATCGACGGCGAGCATCGCCTCCACCTCGCCCCGCAGATCGTCATCCCCGGCACACGACTCAGTCAGAAAGGCCAAGCGGGCCCGCGGATCGCGCGCAGAAGCCGCTTGGAACACCTCCGTGATACGCTGATAACGCTCAGGTGTCACTACGGCGATCCATCTGGTGGTGGAGCCAGGCCTTCGCGGCGCGCCAATCCAGCATTACGGTTTCTTGCGAAACCTCGAGAATTTCCGCCGTTTCTTCCACGCTGAACCCTCCAAAAAAGCGTAGCTCCACCACCTGGCTTTGCCGGGAGTGAAGCTTCGCCAGATCTGTGAGCGCCCTATCGAGCACTAGCAGTCCGCCCAGCCGTTCATCGGAAGTGGCGATCCCTTCATCGAGCGGGACCGCGATCCACCCGCCACCACGTTTCGCCGAGCCCTTCGCTCGCGCGTGATCCACCAGGACATGACGCATCACTTTGGCTGCCACGCTAAAAAAGTGAGTTCGGTTCTTCCACCGCTTGCCCGAGTCGCCCACCATCCGTACAAAGGCTTCGTGGATCAGGGCTGTGGCCTGCAAGGTGTGACTCGGGTTCTGCCGCTGCATGTGTCGGCGCGCCAGCTTGCGCAACTCCGCGTAAACTACCGGCATAAGTTGATCGAGCGCAGCCGGATTCCCCTTCTTCCAGTCGTTAAGCAGTTCTGTGATTTGTGGCGAAGGATGCATACCTGAGACTATTTGGAATCTCCAGCCCAAGTTTACATCATTCGCCCTCGCGTTACAGTTTTCGGCTCCAGTTTACGTGTACTCAAGTGAAGGAGTAGATGAATGAACTGCCTTTGGATACGCCTGAAGTGGGCCTCCTGGTTCGGCGCCTCAAGCTTAGTATGGAATTTTCAGAACATCCAGGATGTGCCCAGAGGACCGACGGCGTAACTGTCGGCGAGCGATTCCGCGTAAATCTTCGTAAACCATGGGCATCAAGGCGACTAGAGCTTTCTCATCGCCCTTGCTCCAAGCCACCAGCAAGCCGCTTATATCATCCGAACTGCTGGGATTCACGTTTCCCGAAATCTGAATTGGCAAGGAGCGCAAATGATAAGTCGTTGGAATCCAATCGCGATGGTTGCGTCTGCTGCACGCGTGACCGAAGGGAGGCGCTTGGCGGTACTCGCGTGTCTGCACGTCTGGGCAACAGCGAGCTCTACGCGAGGCCCCCGGCCCGTCCTCTTGGAAAGCGATATCGAGAACTACGCCCAGTACTGGGATGACAGCGGAGACTGGCCGAAGTTCGTTGCCGATGCCAAGCAACGGGCAGCGGGGATACTCATCTCTAATCTCCACCCTGGCGATATCGGGGCCGCGAATGGTAGCCCCGGCAACGGTAAATCCATAACATCAACCGCACCCATCTCCGTTTCAGCCCGGCGATGGCGCCGGGGCGATCAATCCACCTCTTCCGGGACAGTGGACCGGGCGGGTAGCTTGGGAGGACAGCATGCCCACCTTGCCTCGATATAACAACGGTTTTTCCTTCCTGGAGCTGGGCGGGAAGTGCGCAGATCTGGAGGTGAAGTCAGCAACGTTCCCGACAATGGCATCGCTGGTGCTGGAAATCTACGGAGGGAGCAGCAAGGATCTTCACGATATCCTTGCCTCGGGCGTTGTATACGCGGGTTCCATCGTATCTTGTGGTTTCGACTGTCAAGAGACATTCCGGGAAAACTGGTCGAGGGCTTTGCTCCAGCAAATTCAGTTCCCGGCGCTGGATGCATCTGGCCACTACGACGTAGTCCTTGTTCTGACTTTCCAGATGATCGATGTCGTCCTGGCACCCACGCAGTCAGGCTTTTACGGCTCACGCAGACAGAAGAAACGCTGGTCCGGGTGCAACTTCAAGTTCGAGATCGGCGGCATGCAATCTTGCAGCAGGGTGTCGAAGATTGCGGCGTTCGTGCCAGGCCAGGATCTGGTGATCACTGTCATGGGAGAACAATCCGCGGCTGAGTTTAGAAGCTGGTTGCAGACGGGCAATCAGACCAGGAGTGGCGCCCTGGCTTATCTCGGCGCCAACTTCAGCGCGGAATTGACCTTAAGTCTTGTTGGGCTTCGAATCCGCAGTATCGCTCCTTTCTTCCCCACGAACCCCAGCGCTGCCGTGACGATCACCTTGGAGTACCAAGGCTTCGGATGCAACCGGTCGAACGGGCTGCCGGCTTCGGCCCGGTCCGTCAAACCTCTGGTTCTCCAGGTCAACAGCCCGTGGCAGCAGTTCCGAAAGGGCTGACGCGCACGGCGGCAAGGCCATACCGTCAGAAGGGAAGGTCTTTTCCGGGAGCCATTTCTGACCGTAGCGCTTCCGGTCGAATCTATGCCAAATCATTCTGAAAGTGAGAGCTATGGTTGATAAAACGACAGTGAAAGAGTTGATCGAGAGCGAGATCGAAGATTTCCACTCTGCTGAAAAGCAGATGACCAGGGCCATTTCTAAAATGGCGAAGGGATCTAGCGAGCCATGCGCATGAAACGGTTATGGGTCTCTCGGATGTGTCACCTGGCGCTCGTGCTGGTGGTATTCCCGTTGGTTTGTGGCGCACAGTCCCTCCCGCCGTTCTTCCTCGACGTCGAGACTGGACAGAGAGTATGTAGCGAGAGCGCCGAGTGGCTACACGAACGGGGTGAAGGGCCGCTGTCCCTGCAGCCACCGTCTCATAGCTGTTACGACCTCGGTAGTGGCTATCTCGAAACAACAGTTAGCGCAACCGCGACACGCGGCGAGCTGTCCGTCAGCGCCAGGACGATCGGGAGGTGGAAGATGAGCGCTGTGGCTACCAGCCAGTATTGGAACACGATTACGTTGCATGCTCCGGCAGGTTCCAGCAACTCCGGAGTGATCTTTTCCGTGCGTTCGCAATACACCCGCACGGTAATGCTATCGACGTCGGCAACACCAGGCATCGTTCCGTTTGCCAACATTTGTATTACGATTTCAGGGTTAGTCGGTGGGTGCGCACCCAATCCGAAAGATTCGGGTATTTCCTTCACGCCGAGCTCAACCGGTCAACTAAACTTCCAATCACAGTTTGGAAGCTGTCCTTGTGTTTTCACATTATATATGGTGGTGCAGGCAGCATCCTCCAATGGGAGCTCGGCCAGCGCTGTGGCCGCAGCGTCCACAGCGAGTTCGGGTGGCGGTGGTTCGGGCGGTGGGGGCTCGGGAGGTGGCAGCGCTGAGACTCCCTTCACAATCGATCTGCCGCCCGGTTGGACGTACACGCTCGCTTCTCAGCCGGTCACGCCGCCGCCTCCACCGCCCCCGGCCGTAAGCGCCTTACGGTTCGTGCCCGTTACGCCTTGCCGGGTCTTCGATACACGGAACACCGGGCCGTTTGGCGGGCCGCGCATGGGCGCTGGCGCGACGCGCGACGTCAATCCGACTCAAAGCTCGTGCAATATTCCATCCAGCGCCGCTGCGTACTCGTTGAACGCAACCGTAGTGCCTGCCGGCCCGCTCTCCTACCTGACCTTGTGGCCGGTAGGTAAGCCACAGCCGCAGGTGTCAACGCTGAACTCTTTCGATGGCAGGATCAAGGCGAATGCAGCAATCGTACCCGCCGGGACCAACGGTGCGGTGAGCGTCTTTGTTACAGATCCCACGGACGTGGTGTTGGACATTAATGGCTACTTCGTTCCGTCGGCAGCGGGTGGGAACCTGGCGTTCTACCCCGTGACGCCGTGCCGGATCGCGGATACGCGCAACCCCACCGCTCCGTTTGGAGGCCCTGCTCTGGGGGCCGCCGAGACGCGCACTTTCGCCATCCCGCAGAGCGCATGCAATCTTCCCCCGAACATCCAGGCGTACTCGCTCAACCTCACCGCAGTGCCGGCCGGCCCGCTGTTTTATCTGACCACGTGGCCGGCTGGGCAGGCACGCCCGCTGGTTTCCACACTCAACGCTCCACCAGGGACGGTAGTGGCGAACTTCGCCATCGTGCCCGCGGGGACCAATGGCGGCATTAACATATACGCCACCAATCCCACCGATGTGATCATCGATGTGAATGGCTATTTCGCAGCTCCGGGAGGTGCGGGCGGGCTTTCCTTTTACGCGGCGACACCCTGCCGTGTAGCCGACACGCGCAACGCAGCGGGACCATTTGGCGGGCCCTCCTTTTCCGGGGCGGGATCACGCGGATTTGCAGTTCCCGCCACGAACTGTTCGATTCCGGCCACCGCACAGGCATACTCTCTGAATGCGACCGTGGTACCTCCCGGGCCGTTGGCCTACCTGACGCTGTGGCCGGCAGGCCAGCCCCAGCCGCCTGTGTCAACGCTGAATGCCTTCGATGGTTCGGTGGTGTCCAACGCTGCGTTCGTACGGGCCGATGCATCAGGCGCAATCAATGCATACGTCAGCAACGCTACCAATCTGATTCTGGATATCAACGGCTACTTCGCGCCGTAATGGAGACTACGCTCATGAATCGCCGTTTCAGCATACTGACGAACCCGTCGCGTTACTTCGATGTGTTCGACAGGGTCGGGCTCTTCGCACTTCTGGTTCTTCCTTTGGTAGGGCAGAATCTGGCTGGCCAACATTACAAACTAGTGTAGTGTCCAAGAATTAACTGGCCTTCCGTTTTCGTCTCTTCGGCAGAGGTATGCATCACATGAACCCCTCTGGCCAAGCTGACGACAAAGCCGCATAGTGGAGGCATGAGTCGCAAACAAGTGGAACGGCGCGAGCTGTGGCGCCAGAGGATCGCGCAGCAAGAAAAAGCCGGCCAGGCAATCCGTTCGTTCTGCTGCGAGCGGGGGCTGAACGAACATCTCTTCTACGTTTGGCGCCAACGCTTGCGCTCCGACACCGGGGCGGTCAAGTTTGCGCTGATCGATACCAAGCCGACGGTAGCGGAAACATCCTGCCAAACGATCGAACTGATGCTGGCCAGTGGCGACCGGCTTCGTATTCCACCAGAAGCAGCGGCGTTGCGGCTGGTGCTGAGCGTGCTGCGGGAGCAGCAGAGATGATTCATTTGCCAGCGAGCGTGCGTGTCTACTTATGCCTGTCGCCTTGCGATATGCGGCGCAGCTTCGACGGACTCCATGCGCTGGTAACTGGCGCGATGCAGCTGGATGCTTTCGGTGGGCATCTGTTCGTATTTTCCAACCGCCGGCGTGACCGGCTGAAGATCCTGTATTGGGGTGTGTCACGAATGTGAGTGAAAACTTGCAGAGCTGTACCGAAGATGGGAGAAGGCCTCCCGGAGTCGACTTCAGGAGTCGGCTTCAAACCGCCCGGAGCTGCTGCGTTCAAAAGGCGTGGTGGTGAACGTCCGTGGAAAAGGCATCCGATAGGGTGTCAGGTAAGTGCAGAGGAGATGAGCGAAAGCGAACCGTCCGATGACGCATCGTCAAGGATTCAAGGAACTGTCAGAACTGGAGCCGCCCAGTAGCTCCAGGATGAGCCGGGAAGGAGCCTGTTTACTGGCCCGGCGGCAGTCGGTGTATAGGCGGCATGAACTCGGCACAGGCTTTGGTATGGAACGTGAGAACCTCGCTGTGGATGAGAAGGGAAATGACAAGTGGCAAACACCATGAGGAAGAATACCGAGGACACAGCGAGAGGCGGAGCCGCTCATAGTAGCGAGGAATCTCTTGTAATGAGAGAGGAGCGAAGGAGCGGCGTCGTCCAGTTGAGCAACGGCGTCAACCCGCTTGCGGGGAGGAGCGCCGGAAACTCAACAAAGCCTTATTCTATTGCGAAACGCGCCGTGTGGGAAGCTTACCAGCAAGTGAAGGCCAACCAAGGGGCTGCAGGCATTGATGATGAAACCATCGCGATGTTCGAGCAGAACCTGCCAAAGAATCTCTACAAGTTGTGGAACCGGATGTCATCGGGTTCGTACTTCCCGCCGCCGGTGAAGCAAGTGGAGATTCCGAAAGCGAAGGGCGGCACGCGCAAGCTGGGGATTGAGCGGGGGTTTTGTCCAGTAGAGTAGGACAGTAGGCGACGGAACCCGCGACCTACTGTCCCCTCGTCGAACCGGACGTGCAGATTTCCCGCATCCGGCTCTCCTGAAAACCTTGGTCAGCGGCTGTCGCGCGGTGTGATTCTCAGAAA
>DATLCW010000014.1:0-5796 GCA_035526195.1 Bryobacteraceae bacterium | reverse complement strand
GAGGACGACCTGGCCGCCCTTGACCAACAGAACGCTGCCGCTGAAGCCGTTGACCTGCTCCTCGGCTCTCAGATATTCGAGGGCCTTGGCAGCGTGTTCCTGAGCAGGGACGGATAGCGCCGCCAGCAGGCCAATCCAAAGAATCCGGCCGTGCATCTAAAATTACTGCTTTTTCGGAAAGAAGGTTTCGCCGTCGGCCTGGACCCCGGTCTGAAGGGTCAGGGAAATGGCTTGTGCCAGATCGCGATTGGCGACGTCGCCACTGATTTTAAAACCTACCAGTTCAGCCCCGATCCGATCGCGGCCGGGTGTGATGAAGGGAGTGATGGGCGCGAGGGTCTTGACGTTGGAAACGGTTAAGCCGGTGCCGATGAGAATGGTTCCTTTCTTTCCATCGGACACGATATAGAACTTGTCCACCGCCCCCGGCTTCAGATGGTGGCGGGTGAACTGTGTGATTAGGGCTCCGACGGCCTGGGAAAGGCTCATGTTTTCGTTGATGGAAAGACTTGGATCCTTGGCGGGATCGGGGCCTCCGCGATAACTGGAAGAGATCAGATACGCATTGGGCATTGTTCGCCTCCGGGACTGGCGCAGCGGCGCCTTCTCCATCATATAGTGAAGTTCCGCGGCCACGTCTCTCCATTGTCCGGGCGGCATAGTGTCGAGGCGAATGGTTCCGATGGCGACGCGCACGAGGCGCAACGTGGGATGTCCGATGGCCGCAGTCATCTTGCGCACCTGCCGGTTGCGTCCCTCGGTGAGCGTCAGCTCGAGCCAGGCGGTGGGGACGGATTTGCGATCGCGGATGGGCGGGTTTCGCGGGGGCAGAAGCGGTTCCGGATCGAGCAGGCGCACATGGGCGGGCTGGGTTGTGTAACTTTGAATTGCGACGCCATCGCGCAACTGCTGAAAGGCTTGTTCGGCGGGTATGCGCTCCACTTGAACCCAGTAGGTACGCGGATGCGCGTAGCGCGGGTCTGTCAGGCGGTGCTGCAGCGCGCCGTCATCGGTGAGCAATAACAGACCTTCGGAATCGTGATCCAGCCTTCCCACGGGATAGATGCCGGGGATGGAAATGAAATCACGAAGGGTGGGATGAGCACTGCCCGGCTCCGGGGTGAACTGGCTCAGGACGCCGTATGGTTTATGAAAAGCGATGTATCGCACCGGACCATTCCCCTTGTTTAACGTAAATCGCCGCAGCAGTGCTTGTACTTTTTGCCGGAGCGGCAGGGGCAAGGTGCGTTACGGCCAACTTTTGGCGGGGAGTGTTCCGTTTTGTCAGAGACGGCGTTGGCTTGGTGCGCGGCTTGAACGGCTTGATCGATGGCGGACTGGGTGAGGGCGGTCTGTGCGAGTTTGGATTGACGGTAGGACGCTTCCGCCAGGGCCAGGGCTTTGTCTATATTTTCCTGTTCCGGTGTTCGGATTTGTTCGGGGACGTTCCATTGGGCCCGGTGCAGGACGGCGAGGGCTGCCCGGAGGCGGAGGCTTGCCGAAGTCTTAGGGTCTTCGAGGATCGCCTCGATGGTGTCGAGGGCTTTGCGAGTCAGGTCGTGAAGCTGGTCCCGAAGGGAGTCGATGCACCATTGCTTTGCTTCGTGGCAGGCTTTGGAGAAGGACGGGACGTCTTTGAGCCAGGTGTAAATAGTGGTCCGGCCGGCCCCGGTTTGCCTGGAGGCGGTGGAGATGGAGTGCCCCGAGGCGAGGGCGGAAGCGACGGACATTTGCAGCGGCGTCAGATCCATCCAGGTGGTGGCGAATGTGTTTGTCATTCTGCGATGAGGGTAGCAGGCTGGGGGACCCGGTCACGGTTGGCGGGAGGATTACGGTGGGTATGTGGTTTGTTTTCTTTGTGGCAGTGGACTAAATAAAAGTCGCCCGGTTGTGATCGATTGCGAACCGGCCGCAGGGTACTACGGCGCGAGGCGGTGGTCACCTCATGATGCCGGTATGGCCGATCGAGTAGCGCCCGGGTTGTGGCCAGACACAGAGTCCGTGCGGATTGCGCCCGACTTTGATCCTTGCCAGGAGTTTTCCGTCGGTGGTGTCGACCGCATAGACCTCATGATGGTAGCGGCCGGCGAGCCAGAAAACCTTGCCGTCGGCGGAGAGATTGCCCATATCGGGACTGCCACCGCCTGGGAATTTCCACTTTTTTGCCACCTGGCGAGTAGCTAGATCGATCAGGCTGATGGAGCCCTCGCCGCGATTGGACACGTACATGTATTTGAAGTCCCTGCTGACGTAGAGGCCATGGGCCCCTTTGCCGGTGGGCAGGAATCCGATGATCTTGAATGCATCGCCGTCCACCAGATGGACTCCATCGGCATCCATATCGGCAACGTAGAAGACTTTGCCATCGGGAGACGCTTTGATGTCCTGGGGGTTGCCAGCGCCGGGAGTTCCGATTTTGGCGATCATCTGTTTCTTTGCGACGTCGACTTTGATCAGCTCGCCGGAATACTCACAGGTGGCGATCAGATACTTGCCGTCGATGGAGAAATCGAGATGGTCCACGCCACGGCAAGGCACGTTGAGAGTGCGGACGAGCTCGAAGGTTTTCGGGTTTCTGAAGTCGAGCTTGCGCATCCGCTCGGCAACCACAATCGCATGCTTGCCGTCTGGGGTGAAGTAGAGGTTATAAGGATCGTCTACTTTAATGGTTTTGACCAGCTTGCCGGTGACCGGAGAGATTTGCGAGAGCGTGTTGCTTTGATCATTGGTGGCGTAAAGGGCCTGTAAATCGTAGGATGGAACGACATGTTGGGGCTCCCTTCCCACCGGGTAAGTATCGATCACTTTAAAGGTCTTGGGATCGATTATGCTCACCGTGTTCCCGCCGGCGTTTGGCACATAGACCAACTCCCGCTGGCCTTTGACGGCGGGGCTGAGGTTGGCGGCGGTGGTCTCCGAATACATGTTCTTCAGATCGATCACCGGCGGCATGCCGGGAAGTAAATCCATGCTTACGGCTACCGTCTCTTTCTTCTGGCCTTCGGCCGGGTGGGAACAGGACGTAAGTAGAGCTAGAGAAAACAGTAATGCGGTTAACAAAAAATAGAGCAAAGCGGTTTCAACCTTCCCGATTATGGTAACATCTGACTTTTGCAGGTGAATCCCCATCACGGTACCCTCTCCCCTTCCTGGGATATAGAAACGTAGGCTGATCAGAAGTTCAAAGTAGGAGAAGTGGCTGTTCATGGAGTACAAACCAGAAATTCTGCAATTAACCGCCTTGCGCCAGAGCAAGGGTATTTCTTTGGAGACGATAGCCGATCAAACGAAGATATCCGCCTACTACTTGAGGGCGATTGAGGATCTCGATTTAGCCAAGCTGCCCGGGGGTGTATATCGGGATAACTTTCTGCGGCAGTATGCGCGGGCGATTGATGACGATCTGGCGGAGGAATTGTGCCGGAAATTATTAAAGGCCGCAAGAGAAGCGGCTGAGGCTCAGGCGTCGGCGAAGGCCAACAGCGGCGTGATGCGGGTGGTGAAGGAGACGTTGACGCGGGGAGCCGCGCTGGTGTTCCTGTTTAGCCATGCCGACTCGCTGCCGGGAGAACTTTCCACGCTGGAACAGAATGTGCGGAAAGAGGATCCGAGATACCGGGCTCTCTTCAATTTCTTCCAGAAGCATAAGTGTCCGATTCAGCATCTGGCTAAGGATTTCATCTCCGCCGCGGATAGAAACGGGCTGGACTGGCGGCTGCTTCCGAGCATCGTGTTCCTGGAGTCGAGCGGCGGGAAGTATTTAACCGGAAAGAACCTGATGGGATGGGGGTCGGGGAAATCGACGTTTCAGAACGAGCGCCAGGGAATCCACCATGTGGCGGAGCGGCTGTCGAAATCCCCGTTGTATGCGGGAAAGGATACGACGGCGAAACTGAAGATTTATAACCCCGCCCGCAAGGACTATCCGGTGCGGGTGTTCGAGATTATGGAGCAGTTGGGATCGGGCTTGATGGCGGCGCAGTAGAAAGGCATATTCGTGCGAGCGTTGGCCGTGTTATTGGGTCTGCTGGCACCATGCTCCGGCGAGGACCGGCGGGTGGTTTCGAGCGGGCTCACGCAACGGACCGGGCACGGCTTGGCTGAGTCCGGCCAGACGGGATCGGTGCCGGCAGGGGTTAGCCTGGATGGCCCGATCACTTCGAATCAGGCGGTTGCCATCGCGCTGTGGAATAACAAGACGCTGCAGACGGATCTGGCGGCGCTGGGGTTTGCGGAAGCCGATCTGGTGGATGCGAAGCTGCTGCGCAACCCCCTTTTGCAGATCCTGTTCCCGGCTGGCCCCAAGCGGTTTGAGCTGTTCCTGTCAATGCCGGTCGAGTTGCTTTGGCAGCGCCCCAAGCGGATCCGGCTGGCGGAAGGGAGCTTGCACCAGCTCTCGGAAGCTCTGGTACAGAATGGGCTGAATCTGGCCCGCGATGTGAAGCTTGCTTACGCCGATGCGTTGCTGGCGGAAGACCGGCTGCGCGTCGCGAGCGGATCGGCGGAGTTGCGGGGGAAGATCGTCGAGTTCAGTGAGCGCCGGCTGCGGGCGGGGGATATCGGACAGACCGAAGTGCAAGCGCTGCGAGTGGAAGCGCAGATCGCCGCAGACCAGCGGGAGCTGTTTCGTGACGGCCGGAGGGTGGCACAGGAACGGCTCAGGGGCTGGCTGGGGCTGCCCCGGCTGCAAAGCGATCTTCAACTGGTAGCGGAAGACAAACCCGTTTCCCTCCCACCCAATCTGGCCGAGGTGGCCCGGCAATCGCGCCCCGACCTGCGCGCCGCGCAGCTGGCGATCGATGCGGCAAAGCAGCGCGTGGCGTGGGAAAAGAGCCGTTGGGCCGTCATTGCGCCCGGGCTGAGCTCGAAGGGGTCCGGAACCACTCCGATTCACTCCAGTCCGGCGCTCAGCGCCGAAATCCCGATTCTGAATCGCAACCAGGGGGGAATTGAGCGCGCACGGGCGGAGTTGCGGCGAGCGGAGGCTGCCCATATCGCTTTGTTGGATCAGGTGGATTCGGAGCTGCGGCAGGCACTGGCGCAATGGCAGCAGGCGGTGCGCTCGATCGAACGGGTCCGAACGCAAATCCTGCCGGCAATTACGGAATCGGTGAACCTCGCTGAGCGAAGCTTCCGGCAAGGGGACAGCTCGAGGCTGAACGTGATGGAAGCCACACGGCAGTTATACGATGCCCAGGCGCGGGAAGTGGAAGCGCTCGCTTTGACCAGGCGCGCATGGGCTGAGCTGGAGCGGAGCGCTGGCAAAACGTTGTGATCTTTCCTCGACCGCCTGAGGTTTAGATGATCCACGCAAGCGTGAGGCCGCGCGGGCCCATGCCAAACTGCGGCACATAGCGCTCGGCTCTTTTCGTGTGGCCGCCATCCACGCGCGGGTCATGATGATTTTTGTAGGCATAACGGCCGATCATGAACCCCATGGTACCTCCGGCGAACAGATCGGATACCCAATGTTTTTGTCCGCTGAGACGGGAGGCAGCCACCACCGATGCGAGCCCATAGGAGGCATAGGGTACCCATCGATGCTGGCCGCCGTACTCGTAGGAGAACACGGCGGCAAGTGCGAATGAACCGGAGGTGTGACCCGACGGGAAGGAATTGCCACCCTTCCAGAAGCCGACTCTCCCGCTATGGTTGGCTTGGAATATCAGTGGACGCTCCCGTTGGGTGATGGCTTT
Source organism: Bryobacteraceae bacterium (assembly GCA_035526195.1). Classification (GTDB taxonomy): domain Bacteria; phylum Acidobacteriota; class Terriglobia; order Bryobacterales; family Bryobacteraceae; genus CADEFT01. The sequence goes on along the minus strand of DATLCW010000014.1, from coordinate 100 downwards.
CAACCCGGCCGTTAACAGTTGGCTGTGTGCCAGCGCAACCCCGGCGAGCAGGCCTGTTTCGCTGATTTTTTTGTTTCCGGAAGCTTTACCAATGAGGTAT
>DATLCW010000011.1:0-3861 GCA_035526195.1 Bryobacteraceae bacterium | reverse complement strand
TCCCGAAGCCGCCAACAACGATAATGCGGAACGCCGTGTAATGCTACCATCGCCCATACTCGCCGATGATAACGCCCTTTGATGTTCAACAGGCGGAAGCGCTCTCGACAGAAGCCGGCTGGAACCAAACCCGGCAGGACTGGCAGCGGTTAATCGACCTTGCCCCTGACGGTTGTTTTGGCGCTTCCGCAGATGGGAAGCTTGTTTCCACCACGGTGGCTCTAGTGTACGGGAAGCCACTCGCCTGGATTGGCATGGTGCTCACCACCGAATCGCAAAGAGGCAAAGGATACGCGCGCAATCTTCTGCGGCAAGCATTGGATTACGTCGATGCCGCGGGAGTTACTTGCACCAAGCTGGACGCCACCGATCAAGGCCGTCCGGTCTACGCGAAGCTCGGCTTTATCGACGAACGTCCCGTTGCCCGCTGGCATCGCGATCCCTCGCCATCCCAGGCGCAGGCCCCGCCCACTGAAAAGACAATAGACTTCCAGCTCGATCGGGAGGCCTTCGGAGTGGACCGCTCGAAGCTCCTCCGCGACCTGGCGCAACACCAAATCTATTCCATCCCCGGGAAGGGTTTTGCCCTCGCGCGGCCGGGCCGTCACGCCTGGCACTTTGGTCCGTGCGTGGCGCGGGCAGGCGCAACGGCTGAAGCGCTTCTGATGGCATTCCTGGCGAGGCATGGCGAAGAACCGTCTGTCCTCGATTTTTGTGAGGACAACGACGACGCAATGCGAATCGCTGCCGGCGCGGGGTATCAACCCAGGCGCCGCCTGATACGGATGTACCGTGGTGATAAGCGGGGCATCCCACTCGCCGCCAGCCCGCTGATCTACGCCATGGCGGGTTTCGAAGCGGGATAGAATTTCTAAAGCTTCCCCGACAGGAACTCGCCTAAATTCTTAGACTCCAACCGTAAACCGATATAGAACGTTCCGAACAGCGCATACACCGCGCTCACCTCATCAAAACGCATTTCATAAATCAGCTTCTTAAATACCAGCGGGTCGTCGGCAAAGAGGTCGACGCCCCACTCCCAGTCGTCAAAGCCGATCGATCCGGAAATAATCTGCCGAACCTTCCCGGCATACCGGCGCCCGATCATGCCGTGCTCATGCATCATGCGAGACCGGTCCGCCATCGGCTCCATATACCAGTTTTTCTCCTCGCCGCGGCGCCGGTCCATGGGGTAGAAGCAGATATAGCGCGCAGGCGGGATGTCCGGGAACAAACGCGGGGCCATCGCCTCACGCTGCCTGCCCAGCACCTCTTCAATGCCCTGATTCCAGCTTTCCGTATGGGGCTCAATACCCTTCTCCGCCAGTTCCGCATAGGTCTTGGAAGTGGATTCATAGAGGCCTAATTCCACTACCGAGACATACGACGTGGTGTGCTCCACGTATTCGGAGAGTCTCAGGCGCCCTACGGCCCGTTGGGCCAGCGCGAGTTCTTCGAAATTCCGGCGGAAGTGCACCAACATCAGGTCTGCTTTGTGGCCAAGCATGGCGAAGGCGGCACTGCACTTGCCATCGCCTAAGGCAGCGGCAGCCTCCTCCGCGATCTCCTTCTGCTCCGATTCATCGAGCGCGCGCCAGGCGCTCCATTTTATACGCACCATCTGATGCAGCAGCGAAGCCCCTTCGAGCGTCAACGGAACGGGCGGTAAAGACTGGCTCATCGTGCTTCCATCATGACAAACGGCGCACGTCTAAACCAGCACGGCGGGAAAGTGAAGCACAGCGCGGTCGCCGGCACTCGCTACCACCGCCGCGGCGTTCAGGAACAATGTCCGGTTGGCGCGATTGCGTGGGATGACACCCGGATTTCCGTCTTCTTTGATCAGACACTCGCGCGCCGCCACCTTGAAATCGAGTCTCCGGCAGCCTGCCGAGAACCGGCGGAATGCGTGCAATGCATTGGCTCCCATGGCCCATGCCATGCTCAGCAGACCCAATTGGGCATCGGCGGGCCAGCTATCAAAGTCCTGGAATGCCGCCTGCTTCTTCAGAATCGCCTCGTTATCATCAAGGCGCTCGCTGATCAGGTCGTTTATCGCGGCGTCATCCAGTTCCAGATCCGTGATCGGTTCGCACGCTTTGTGACCCTTCTTCGCCAGACTGGCGTCGCCTTTGATACGATTCCATTCGGCAATGATTTCCGGCCTTGAGGCGAGTTGACCGGGGTTGTCGATCCCGGGCTTGGACTTGAAACGAAAGGGCAGTCTCTCAGCCTCGGATAAAGGGTCAATGAGGTTGCCGACGCCGACGGTTATAAAGCCGAGAATGTCCTGATACATGAACGGGACTACACCCTCAAAAGGTTCATTAAAACCGCGGAACCTGCTCCTCACCGTTGCTTGCATGGTGAATTTTATCCTACCGCTTCTTCGCCAGTTTCGCATTGTGCAGCGTTCCCCGGGAGCCGCAATAAAGCTTGCTGCAACGTAGCCCTTCATCTTTCAATCGCACTTCGCCCTTGTCGAAGGTCATCTCCAGCAGGCATCCTTCGCCGGACCGCACTCCCTCCGACTGCACCACCAGCCGGTCTTCCCGCCACACGGCGTTCTCCCGCAGGTTGCAACTGTGCCCGGCGGCGTAGATCAGTCTGAGGTTTACGTCGATCCGGTGGCCGGACTTTCGGGAGATCCTGAGCGTATCGGCGGCGCCCGCCTTGCGGTAAGTTCCGAAGATCGTCTTTGGAACTTCGGCGGCTGTGGCCATCAGGGTGCCGCAAAGCAGCAGGGCGTGAATTCTCATTGTGCGTCTCAGGGCTATCCTAGCGGATTTTCCTGTGCAGACAAAAAAGATGCAAAACCACTTTCACCACGAAGGAACCAAGGCATACGCAACACGTTCGAGGCGGCCGTTCGTTGATCGCCTGGTGTATAAGAAAACCGGATTCACTCGATCGTTGTAATCTTCTCGCTCGTACAAAACGTCTCACGAATTCCCCGTTTCTGTATGGCCATAAATTGAAATGCTCGCCGGGCTGCGCTCCCGCCTCAACCAACGATCAGGAGACCGCCCCACCAGTGGCGGTTTTGAAATCAGCCGGGTGTGAGCGGATTTATCGAGAAGGCTTCCAGTGGAAGATCGGATCGACCCATACTGCACAAGTGGCTTGACCAGCTCCGCAAGGGAGGCCGCGATTGCCGTTGGCGCAAACACGGGCGTTCCAGCAAATCCTCTTGCGTGGGCCAATAGATTTCACCGCCATTCGTTCCGGTGGGAATTTCGCGAGTTGCCCAAACCGGAGTAGTTGCCGTAAAGCCGGCTCGAGGTATAACTTGCGGAACCAGACCAGGAAGCTCAGAGTCTCAATTCTCATATTTTTAAATCGGAAGTATGGGAGCTGGAAGGGCGCTCTCTAAACCTGCCTCCGCTTTCCGCCGATAAGGACAACGTGGCGGGTTATCCCCCTATGAACCTAACTGGAGTTGAGGCCGAGAAATTTAACAGAATCATAGATGTAGAGCAACTAAGTCCCAATGGGGCCAGCAATCCCGCAGGTCTCAATCCGGGCGCCTATACCGTCGACCGCAACGCATGGGAACTCCCGCACATCCCCAATATTCTGATCGTGGACAGTGCGGAAGTATCGCGCATGTTGTTGAAAGCGATGCTCAGAAGCGAGCCCTACCGGATTGTGGAGGCACGCCGCGCCTCCGAGGCCATGGCGGAGCTGGAGAAACAACAATTCGATCTCGTCATTCTCGATCTCATGCTTCCCGAGGTAAGTGGCGTCGAGTTCTGCCGCCGGCTTAAAAGCAATCGCAGAACCCAGCTAATCCCCGTTGTGATAATGACCAGCGTTCAGGGCGTGGAGAACGAGATCATGGGGATCTCCGCCGGCGCCGAC
>DATLCW010000294.1:0-3255 GCA_035526195.1 Bryobacteraceae bacterium | reverse complement strand
CGCCACGCGGATCGCTTCCAGAGCCTGTGTCGCGCTCTTCTTCGGACGGAAACCGTAACTGAACGGCTGAAAGTCCGCCTCGAAAATCGGCTCAACCACGATCTTCGCCGCCATCTGCACCACCCGATCCCGCACCGTTGGGACGGTCAGCGCGAACTGCACTGGACCGCAGCTCGGGTTTGGGATGGGCGGAGATCCGTCATCCGTTTCATCCTCTCCGAGGCCAGCGCCTGGAGGTACTCAAAGAAAGACGCGTCAGTGGCGTAGATACGCTGATCCTCCGCGAATTGGAGCGCGGCACCTTCAGTGTCCCGCGCGAATGGACCGATTGGGCCGTTCCGCCTGCAGACGAGTCGGTTGGCTCCCCCCCGCGACGGCTCGATGCCGAGTCGCTTTTCGAGTTGGCCACCTTGGTGGAACAACTGTCCAAGCCTGAACAAAAAGGTTGAAATATGTCTTTTCTTAAAATATACTCAGACCAGTTATACACGTGGTCTGACAGACATGCTCAACAAGCCCGCTGTCGCATTGAGAAAACGCCGCACTGCCCTTCTGCATCAATTGCCCCCGCTCAAGGCGATCCTGCGGGGCTCCCTCATCGAACGCTACAAACGATGTGGCAAGCCGGGATGCAAGTGCGCCGATGGTCCCGGTCATGGCCCGAAATATTACCTTTCGGTGAGTTACCCTGGCTTGCGGCCGCAAATGGATTACGTGCCGCAGGAGGCTTATGCCGAGACTGCACAGTGCCTTGCCAACTATCACCAGGCCCGCGAGATCTTAGAGCAGATCTGCGAGATCAACCGCGAACTCCTGCGCCGCCGGGAGGCGCTCTAAACGGTCGCCATGAACGAAGCGCTTTCTCCTCTCCACGTATCGTTCGATGCGGGATTGGGCGGCGTGCTCCTTGCCAATATGCTCGAAGGCTGGCTCGACGGCGACCCAGAGGTTTTGCCAACTGCGGAGGCCGCCGATGAACCCCAAGATTGCAGAACATCACCGGAGCAGACCCGCCTACATCTATTTGCGCCAGTCCACACCGGGTCAGGTACGTCACCATCAGGAGAGCACGGAGCGCCAGTATGCACTGCGAGAGAAGGCACTGCAACTGGGCTGGAGCGAATCGCTGATCCGCACACTCGACCGGGACCTGGGCAAGACTGGGACCGAAATGGCCGGGCGGGAGGACTTCAAGACCCTGGTAGCGGATGTCTCCATGGGCCAGGTGGGTGCGGTGTTTGCACTGGAAGTCTCGCGGTTGGCACGATCGAACCTCGATTGGCACCGGCTACTGGAGTTGTGTGCGCTCACCACTACTCTGGTGATCGACGAGGATGGTTGTTACGACCCAGCAGACTTCAACGACGGATTGTTGCTCGGGTTGAAGGGCACAATGGCCCAGGCCGAGTTACATTTCTTGCACGCGCGCCTCCAGGGCGGCAAGCTCAATAAAGCGAAGAAGGGCGAGTTGCGTTTCCCGCTGCCGGTCGGGTTTTGCTACGACGAGCAAAGCCGGATTATCCTTGACCCGGATGAAGAAGTGCGTGGCGCGGTCGGTCTGGTGTTTCGTTTCTTTCGCGAAACAGGCACTGCCTTTGCCGTGATGCAACGATTTGCCGAAGGCGCGTTACGCTTTCCCAAGAGGTCCTATGGCGGCGCCTGGGATGGCAAGATCATATGGGGTCGCCTCACGCACAGCCGTGTACTGGGCATCCTCAAGAACCCATCCTATGCGGGCATGTACGTCTTTGGCCGTTATCAGTATCGCCGTGAGATCAGCCCGGAGGGCGGGGTTCATAAACGCATGCGCGCAGTCGCTATGCCTGACTGGCGCGTGAATCTGAAAGAGCACCACGAGGGGTACATCACTGTGGAAGAGTTCTTGAAGAACCGCGACCGCCTGGAGAAGAACCGTACCAACGGCGAGGATATGGTCCTGCCCGGCGCAGCGCGTGAAGGCCTGGCGTTGCTACAAGGGCTGCTGTTATGCGGTCACTGCGGCCGTGCCCTCACCGTACGCTATCTCGGAAACGGCGGCATCTATCCCTGCTACCAATGCAACCGGTTACGCCGCGACGGTTTGGCGAGTAAGGACTGCATGAGCTTCCGTTGTGATTTGCTCGATGTCGCCATCACCGAAGAAGTGCTGAAGGCATTGCAGCCAGCCGAACTGGAGATCGCTCTGGCCGCCCTGCAGGAACTTGAGTCGCGCGATCAGACCATCTTGCGCCAGTGGCAGATGCGGCTGGAACGTGCCGAGTATGAAGCCGCACTCGCCGAGCGGCGCTACCAGGAAGTCGATCCGTCTCAACGTCTGGTGGCCGGTACGCTGGAGCGGCGCTGGAACGATTCACTGCTTCAATTGGAGGAGCTCAAAAAGCAAGCGTCAGAATTTCTCCGTCAGGAGGCTCGCGTCGCCACCCCCGAGCAGAAAGCGAAGGTCCTCGCCCTGGCAAAGGATTTGCCGCGTGTGTGGCATGCTCCCACCACCCAGGCCAAAGACCGCAAGAGGATGTTGCGACTGCTCATCAAGGATATTACTGTCGAGAAGCCATCCGGCCAAAAGCAGCTCCTGGTTCACACCCGCTGGCAGGGAGGTGCCTGCACCGACATCTCCGTTCAGCTCCCGCCCAACAGAGCGGATCGCGTACGGTATCCCGCCGCCGTCGTGGATCGCGTCCGAGATCTCGCCCAAACCTTGCCGGATAGCGAAATCGCCGACTACCTCCATCGAGAAGGGCACGTCAGCGCCCTCGGCAAACGCCTGACCGTTTCCATGATCCAGTGGATCCGCTACCGCTACCAGATTCCCAAAGCCGTGCTCGTACGTGCCGAGGAATTGACCGTCCAACAAGTCGCCGACCGTTTCGGGGTCAGCACCAATGTGGTCTACTACTGGGTCGATCGTGGTTTCATCCAGGCGCGCCGGCTTAACGCCGGATCCCCGTACTGGATTACCCTTGACGACACGGACGAACAGAAACTCCGGGACCGGGTGCGACGCTCATCCAGAATTCAGAAAGTCATCCTGAACGCAACTGGAGGAGGTGCATCATGAAATCACCGTCGGAATGCCTAATGGCCGCTGCTTCCCATCTGCTTTCGGTATCCATTGCCGCTTCACCGGAGAAGGGCGATATCGGCCTGCCCGCAGCACTGCCTGAATTTCCGCGACAAAGTCCTCAGCCCCTCGTTCCTCGATGGCCTGAATCGTCTCCCGGTCAATCCCCGCCGCGCCGCCGTTGCTGCGCACCC
>DATLCW010000279.1:0-2798 GCA_035526195.1 Bryobacteraceae bacterium | reverse complement strand
TGGCCGCGTATGAACCAATTGCCGATCGGTGCGATCCCGTTGACGGGTTGGGTTGGATCGAAGGTGGCGGCGCCAGAGGGAAGAGTCCCGCCGGGAAAAATCTTGCCATTAATGACAAACCCATCGCCCCGGTTCGGCCCGCTTACTGCCGTGCGGCAGTCGAGAGCTATATCGAAGATGAGGACGTGGCGCGGGGCGGTCTGGGCCTGCAATTTAGCCAGAGGCCTCAGGCCCGGCACTACCCCAGCCAAGCCGGCAAGGAAGACGGAAACTAAAACAAAGAAGGTAACCTTCTTGATCTGTGTCATATGCTGCTCCTTTTTGTATACCTGGGTTTCCTGGTATGAGCAGCAGCTTACAGCCGGGGCTTCATGAAGTAATGATTTGCAGTGAAAAGCGAATGAAAAGTTATGAAATGATGGATGAAACCTTTTCGGGGACCGCAAGGATTCGCGCCGCGCGGGAGGAGAGCTGAATTGAGCAGTCCTGAGACACATTCAGCGGAACCGCTCTGTGACCATTACTCGTTTGGCAATTTCACGTTGCACGTGGGACATCGAACGCTGCATCGCGGTGGCGAAGAGGTCAGGCTGCGGTCCAGAGCGTTTGAGGTTCTGGCTTACCTCGTGGATCACCACGGCCAACTGGTAACCAAGGCCGCACTGATGGAAGCGGTTTGGCCGGATACCGCCGTCACAGACAATTCGTTGGCGCAATGCATGGTCGAAGTCCGACGGGCTTTGGATGATGATGCCCAGCGAGTGATCCAGACAGTCGCGCGCCGCGGCTACGTGTTCGCTGCTCCGGTGATGACGCCCGTAGTAGAATTTCCCAGTCAGCCCGCCATCCTGCCAGTCAAGCCTGAGGCTTCAGCCCTGGCGCCCGGCCGTCCAGCCCGGACACTCCGCGGGCTGTATGTTCTAGGAGGCGCTTTGGGTCTGCTGACGCTGATGACCGGAGGACTGATCCTGGTCCGGCTAAATCCCGCCGGGCGTGAACTCACCTACACACAACTCACAAACTTTACGGACTCGGCCGTATCCCCGGCCTTATCGCCGGACGGACGGATGCTTGCGTTTATCCGAAGCGACAACTGGTGGCTCACTACGGATGAGATCTGGGTGAAGATGCTTCCCGACGGCGAACCCGTTCAAGTCACGCACGATCCCCGGCCCAAGTATGGTCTGGCGTTTTCGCCGAATGGATCGCGGATCGCGTATACGGTGGGGCCGTGGTGGACGGCATTTACCGTGTCTCCGCTGGGCGGCGAACCCCGCAAAGTTCTCTCGAATTCCGCCGGGCTAACCTGGTTGAACGAACGTCAACTCCTGTTCTCCGAAATCAGCTCGGGCGTGCACATGGGCGTCGTCACGGCGACGGAGAACCGCTCGGAATACCACAAGATTTACTTTCCACAGGATGAACGCGGCATGGTACACCTTTCCTATGCTTCGCCCGATCGCCGTTGGGCTCTGGTGGTGGAGATGAACCCCGTCTGGCAACCTTGCAGGCTGATTCCACTCGACGGCAGCTCTGCCGGTCGCCAGGTAGGTCCAAAGGGCCACTGTACTTCCGCAGCATGGTCGCCGGATGGAAGGTGGATGTACTTTGGCGCCGAGGTGGAAGGGAATCACCATTTGTGGCGCCAGCGATTTCCGGCAGGAGAGCCGGAACAGATCACGTCCGGACCCACCGAAGAGGACGGTATTGCTGTGGCCCCGGATCGCCGATCGCTAATCACGTCCCTCGGCATGCGCCAGAGCGCGATCTGGATTCACGACTCTGGCGGCGAGCGCCCGCTATCCTCCGAGGGATACGTGTGGCATCCGGAGATGTCCCATCGTTCCGGGAGCGTCCCCAGATTTTCGCGCGACGGCAAGTCGCTGTTCTACTTACGGAGTGACTCGTCCGCTGGCGCCGCGGAGCTTTGGCGAGCCGATCCGGAATCGAACAGGAGTACGCCGGTACTGCGCGGCGTGTCGATTCTGGAATACGACATTTCCGATGACGGCAAAGAAACGGTGTTCTCGACGCAGCCTCCCCGGAAGCCGTCGCAGCTTTGGCTAGCCGCTTTGGAAGGGCGGTCGCCGCCTCGGATGCTTTCCGACTCCGGGGAGGATTCCCCGCATTTTGGGCCGCACGGAGAGATCCTCTACCGCATGGCTGATGGAAGCACCCACTACCTTGCGCAGATGAAGCGGGATGGGTCGGGCCGCTCGAAGGTGGTCCCGTACGCGATCGGCGCCATCCATTCCATCTCTCCGGATCGGCGTTGGGTCACGACGACCGCACGGATCGGCGCCGACGCGGGAACGTTGGCGATTCCAGTCGCGGGCGGCGGCCCACGCCGGATCTGTTCGGGTTGTCCGGTTGTCTGGGCTCCCGACGGGAGGTTCCTCTATCTCAGCCTGCAGAAAGGGTCGCGCACGAGTCTTGGCAAAACGCGCTTGATCCCTTTGCCGCCGGGCGAGATGCTGCCCAACGCAACAAATCCCCATGGAATGGTTGGCCTGGACGACCCGGCGGCTTTTCCTGGCTCGCGTTTGATCGATGGATGGCAGTTCTCGCCGGGACCGGATCCTTCGGTCTTCGCGTATGTGAAGACGACAGTGCACAGGAATCTGTTCCGAATTCCTCTTCCGTAGGTCTTCGAGCGGCTGCCAAGCTTCGCGGCGAGTGGCCTCTTGACCGCGCCACAGAATCTTTCAAAAATGCGCTGGCGGACGAGATTCTCGGCCCACGTTGCCTGTGAATCGCTTCCTCACTTCCTGCGGCGCAATGATAGCGCCGCAATCGAG
>DATLCW010000268.1:0-28071 GCA_035526195.1 Bryobacteraceae bacterium | reverse complement strand
AGATTGCGCAGCGGGCGAAGAAGGACATGGCTTTATTATGAGACGCTCGAAGTATACTACGAGGTTCTATGCCCTCTTTGCGTTATCGTGTCGTCGATGTATTTACCCAACAGGCGTTGGAAGGCAATCCGCTCGCGGTATTCCTCGATGGGTCGGGCCTGGACGGGACGACGATGCAAAAAATCGCCAGGGAGTTGAACCTCTCGGAGACCACGTTTATCCTGCCGCCGGAGCGGCCCGATTGCGCGGCTCGCGTCCGTATCTTCACGCCCGCATTGGAGATGGCGTTCGCGGGACATCCGACCATCGGCACCGGTTTCGTGCTGGTCGAGGAGGGTCTCGTCGCAAAAAATTGCGACCATTTTCTATTGGAGGAAAAGGTGGGGCCGGTGGCGGTTCGAGTGGAGCGTGGGGAGCGTCTCATGATCTGGTTAACCACTCCGCCGGTCGAGACCGGGCGGACCTTTGACGCGAAGCTTTGTGCCCGCGCGTTGGGACTGGAACACGCTGACCTTCTGGACGCCCCGCCGCAGATTCTGAGCGCGGGAAATACAACGCTGTTTGTAGCGGTGAGAGAGCGGGCGGCGGTAGACCGCGCCTGGCTCGATCTTTCTGGGCTGGGGATGTTGAAGACTGCCTCAGAGGATCCTTTCTGCGTCTTTGTCTTCGCGCCCACGCCGGCGGGCGCCTACTCACGCATGTTCGCGCCGGAATACGGAGTTGCCGAGGATCCGGCCACCGGTAGTTCCACCGGTCCCCTGGCAGCATTTATGATGCGGCACCGCTTGATATCGAGCGCGGCGGGAACCCGGTTCGTAAGCGAGCAGGGAACGAAGATGGGGCGCCGCAGTTTATTGCATGTACACATCCGGGGGGAAGGAGGGGCGCACGGAATCGATGTCGGCGGATATGTGACTTCGCTCGTGGAAGCAACGATGATTTTGTAAGGCGGTTTGTAATATTCACGCGCCAGCTCCAGTCTTTAGTTGCGACAAACAGGACAGGAGGCGAACTTGCTACAACTGGCATACAAAGGAGACGAGGGGATTCCACCCATTCGCAGCCCGCTCGAAGCCGTTTTTGAGCAGCATAATGGCATGGTTTTCCGCACCGCCTACCGCATCACGGGCAATGCCGCCGATGCCGAGGACGTGCTGCAAACCGTGTTCCTGAGGATGCTGCGGCGGGATGACTCGGCCGCGGAGCTGCAAAATGCGGAAAGCTACCTGCGGCGGGCGGCGATTAACGTTTCTCTCGATATCCTCCGTGAGCGGCAATCGAGGCAAGCCAAGGCTTCCGAAGCCCCCGTTCCAGCCGGCAGCGTAGACCCTGAGCTTCGCCATGCATTGCGGGATGCGCTGGCCACGCTCGATTCCCGGCAAGCGGAGATGTTTGTGCTGCGGTTTTTTGAAGGCTACTCCAACGCGGAGATTGCCCACCTGCTCGGCGTCAATAAGCTGCTGGTTGCCGTAACCATTCACCGCACCCGGCAGCGTCTGCAAAAGCAGCTTCATTTCTAACAGGGGAGAATAGCCATGAACAAATTTGATCAGTTGCTCAATCAGATTCAAGACGAAAACCCCGGCTCGGCAGACGCCGCGGCGCGTGTGCGCCAGAAACTCTTCGGTCCGCGAACCTCGGGCGTGGGTCAGATCCGCGGTTGCGGCGATTTCCACTCCCTGATTCCTTCCTACCTGCAGCGGACGTTGTCCGACGGCCGGCGCATGCTTCTGGAAGACCATGTGCGCGAGTGTGTGGCCTGCCGCAAAGCGCTCGAGGCGGAACGTTCGGGTGGAACACCGAAAGTGGTTGCCCTTCCGGTTGCGCCGAAGCAGTCCGCGACGCCGAAATGGGCGATCGCGGCGGCGATCCTGGTGGGAACCGCGACCACGATCATCGGCGCCCGCCACTGGCTCCCTTACTTCGATCGTTCCCCGCGAGCGACGGTGCAGAACGTAAGCGGCATGCTTTACCGGCAGGGGCTGCCTATTGGGGAAGCTACGGAACTGCAGGACGGCGACGAAGTCCGGACCGCCGCTGGGGCGCGGGCGGTACTGCGCTTGTTCGACGGGTCCCGCGTCGAGATGAATGAGCGCGCGCGGTTGTCGGTGGTCCGCTCCTGGCGCGGTACCACGATCCGTATGGACCGCGGCCACATCATTGTGCAGGCGGCCAAACAGAAGCAGGGGAAATTGTTTGTCAGCACCGCCGATGCCCAGGTAGCGGTGGTTGGCACCATCTTTTCGGTGAACAGCGGAACGCAGGGATCGCGGGTATCGGTGGTCGAGGGCCAGGTGCAGGTGGATCATGGCGGCCGCTCAGAAAGTCTGAAGCCGGGGCAGCAGACTACCTCCAATCCGGCATTGGGCAAAGTGCCGGTGGAAGCGGAAATCGCCTGGAGCCGGGACGCGGCCCGCTATATGGCGCTGCTGGGTGAACTGAACGTCCTGCAGAAGAGCCTGGAAAGGATCCCGTCCGCAGGCCTGCGATTTCAATCGCGGCTGCTCGTGTATGTACCGGAAGACACTTCACTCTTCGCCGCCATTCCGAATATCGGTACGACGCTCGGAGAGGCGAAGCGCATTTTTGACGAACGGGTGCGGATGAGTGAAGTGCTGCGGCAGTGGTGGGACGCTCCGGAGAACAAAAAACTGCGGGTGGGAGTGGAATTCCTCATCGACCAGTTGCGCGAGCTGAGCTCGTATCTGGGAGACGAGGTGGTTCTGAACATCGGCGGCGTCGATCCGGGCGCCGTGATGATGGCGGAAGTGCGGTCCCCGGCGGTGAAAGAGGTGCTTGACCGGCTGATCCGCGAAGCTAGCGGCAATGCTCCTTTTGTGTATAGCGTCCACAACAATATTTTGTTAATCGCGAGCTCCGCTGCGCGGCTGCGGCAGGCTGAGCATGTGGTGGCGCGCGGCGGAGCGGCTTCCACAGCTCTGCGGCAACGCATTGAACAATCCTACCGGTCCGGGGCTGGCTGGCTGATGGTGGCAAATCTGGAACAAATTATCGCGAGAAGCGTACATCTCAACATGCCTTCGGGCCCCGTTGACCCGGGATTCAATAACGTTCAGTTTCTTACGGTGGAACGGCGGGATATCGCCGGCCGCACGGAGAACTCCGCTATTGTCAGTTTTAACGGACCGAGACAGGGTATTCCCGCATGGCTGGCGGCGCCGGGTCCCATGAACACGTTGAGCTTTGTCTCCCCGGAGGCGGGGGCGGCGGCCGGTTTGGTCGTGAAACAGCCTCGCGTACTTCTGGAAGAAGCGTTGCGGATGGCCCCAGCCAATGCCGGGGAGGAGATCGCGAAGTTTGAATTGGCCACCGGTGTGAGGGTAATGGATGACATTGCCGGTTCGCTGGGGGCGGAGGCCACTTTCGCGCTGGATGGCCCTCTATTTCCGTTGCCCGCCTGGAAGGTAGTATTGGAAGTCAACTCGCCGCAGCGCTTACAGGCGAGTATCGGGAAAATTCTCGAAGCGTGGAACAAGAGGAGCGGCCAGCCGGCTCTCGTGCTCAACCAAGAGCAAGCCAATTCGCGTACGTATTATAAGGTGACCGGCGGCAGGCTGCCAATGGACGTCCACTACACCTATGAGGACAGCTATCTGCTGATCGCCGCGAATCGCAACTTGTTAACGCAGGCGATTCAGGGGCGCCAGACGGGAATCAATCTGCCGCGTTCGGAAAAATTCCGGTCGCAGCTGCCTTATGGAACCAATCCGAATTTCTCCGCCCTGTTCTATCACGACCTCGGCGGCGTATTAGGTCCTATCGTGGACTTGCTGCAAGGAACCGCCAACGTGACGGCGGAACAACGCCAGTCCATGCAGGCTGTGAAAGAAGCGCAACCGGGAATCATTGGGGCCTACGCGGAGAGCGACCGGGTGACGGCTTCCTCCAGCGGCAGCTTTATGGGGTTTAATCTGGGCATGGTCGCCGGACTGCATAAAGGTAGTATTTTACAGATGCTGCAACAGAAACAATGACTCCTGTCATCGAACTGGATCAATTATCGGTGAGGCTCGGCAGGCGCGATATCCTGCTGGGCCTCACCGGCTCCGTCTCCGCCCGCACCATCGGCCTGCTCGGCCCCAATGGGGCGGGCAAATCCACGTTGATCAACACCCTTTTGGGCTTCTATCCCTTGGCGTCCGGTACCGCCCGTATCCTTGGACACGACATTCGCAAGGATCGCAATCGAATACGTTCGCTGGTTGGCTACATGCCGGAAAACGATGCGTTCGTCGCGAGCATGAGCGCGGTAGGGTTTGTCCGCTACATGGCGGAACTTTCCGGACTTCCGCCGGAAGCGGCGCTCGAGCGCGCGCACGAAGCCTTGTTTTACGTGGGTCTTGGCGAAGCCCGCTATCGCAAGCTGGGCACCTATTCGCTGGGGATGAAGCAACTCGCCAAGCTTGCCCAGGCCATTGCCCATGGCCCCAAGCTGGTAATTCTGGATGAGCCCACCAACGGCCTGGACCCGCCCGCGCGTCTGCGGATGATCAAGCTGATCCAGGAGATGCGCCAGTCCGGGACTACGCACATTGTGCTCTGCAGCCACTTGCTTCGCGATGTGGAAGAGACCTGTGAAGAGGTGATGATTCTCAAGAAGGGGCGCATCGTGCACATCTCCAATCTGGAAGAAGAGCGCCGGATGAACGTCCGTTTTCTGGAGTTGGAAACTCATGGCGTGCAAAACGGGTTCCTTGACGCCGCGCGGGACATGGGCTGTGAATGCGCGGACCTGGGAAATGGCCGCGTGAAGCTGATTCTGGGCCAGGGTATCGAGGTGAAGGATGTTTACCGGATCGCGTCCGAGCGCAATTTGCAATTGCGGCGTTTGAGCCACCGGCGCGATTCCCTGGAAGACATTTTTCTGCGGGCGATGGAGAACTGATGGCTGTCTACAAGCGCACCTACAAGTCTTATGCCGGGGATCTGACACCGGAATGGTCGCGGTTTATGGTGATTCCGCGGTATGCGTGGCGCACGCTCTTTCAGCAGCGGCTGATCACGATTCTTTACGTCATCTGTTTTTTCTATCCACTGGGAGCCGCGCTGGTGATTTACTTCAACCACAACACGGGCTTCCTCGCGCAATACATGCCAGTGCCGCAGGGCGGCTTTCTTAAAATCGAGAGCAGCTTCTTCTATTACTTCGTCAGCGTCCAGTGTTCGCTGGCGTTTCTGCTGACCAGCTTTATCGGGCCTGGTCTTGTCTCTCCCGACCTGACCAACAATGCGCTGCCTCTCTACTTCTGCCGGCCGCTATCCCGCGCCGGCTATGTGGCGGGAAAAGTGATGGTAATCGCCGGGCTGTTGTCGTTCATCACATGGATCCCCGGCCTGCTGCTCTTCCTGATGCAGGCCGGCCTCGCCGATAAAGCGTGGTTTGATGCCAATGGATATCTGGCGGGCGCGATCTTCTTCAGTTGTATCTTATGGATCCTGCTGATCTCCGTAATGGCCTGCGCCCTTTCCGCATGGGTGCGCTGGAAGATTGTGGCGGGAGCGTTGATGCTGGTCATTCTGTTTCTCGGAGCCGGGCTGGCGGAAATGATTCGCGAGGTGGCCCGCACCGATTCCGGCGGCTGGCTGGATATGGCGAACAACATGTCGCGGGTGTGGATGTCATTGTTCCGGATCCGTACGGAACATGCGTTCACGCTGCAGGAGTCGATTCTGGACCTGCTGCTGTTCATGGGGCTTTGGATTTTTCTGCTAACCCGCAAGATCAAAGCCTATGAGGTGGTGCGGGGATGAGCACGCAAATCACGTTCGACAACGTCAGCAAGTTCTACGGCGAAGTACTGGGAGTGAACCGTGTGAATCTGTCGATTCGGCCCGGTATCACCAGCCTGGTTGGGCCGAACGGCTCGGGAAAAACCACGCTCATGAACCTGATGACCGGGTTGCTGCAGCCTACGCGGGGGGCCATCAATGTATGCGATTTGTCCCCTCGGGACCCGGAGAAATTCTTCCGGCTGGTTGGCTATTGCACGCAGTTTGATTCCTATCCCAAGGGTTTTAGCGGCTTCGATTTTGTGTACTCGTTCCTGCGGCTGTTCGGCCATAGTCACCGCGAGGCGGAACGTCTTGCCTGGGCCGCGATTGAACGCGTGAATCTCCAGGATGCGGCCGGCCGTAGGATTGCGGGATACAGCAAAGGTATGCGGCAGCGGATCAAGCTGGCCCAGGCCATCAGCCATGATCCACGGGTGCTGATCCTCGATGAACCCTTGAACGGCCTGGATCCGCTGGTACGCTCAGAAACGATCGCGCTCTTCCGCGACTTTGCGGAGCATGGCCGGCACGTCATTATCTCGAGCCACGTGCTGCATGAAGTGGACATCATTTCCGACCAGGTGATTCTGATGTCCGGCGGCTACGTGGTTGCGGAGGGGCAGATCAAGTCGGTGCGGGAAGAGATTGAAGATCATCCGATGCAAATTTTGATCCGCTGCAACAAGCCACAGGCGCTGGCGTCGCGGTTGTTTGAGCACGATCACGTGGTGGAAGCCAAAGTTCATGCGGATGGGCGTGGGCTGCTGATCAAGACAAAGTCGGCCGACCGCTTCTATCTGCTGCTGAATGAGATTGCGCTCGGAGGAATCGAGATCGATACGGTGGCTCCGGTGGATGACGATGTGAATTCGGTTTACGGCTATCTGATCGGCAGCGAGGAGGCGACCCGATGAGCCCGTCTATCGTCAGCCAACTCTGGGCGGTGACCCGGCTGGAGATTCGAAAATCCTTCTTCTCGCGCCGCAATCTATGGATTTATCTGCTGGCCATCGTGCCGGTGTTGATCTTCGGCGGCCACTCGCTCGAAAGATCCCATGATCGCGAGCGGCGGCAGCGGATGGCCGCTAAGAACCCGGGAGTCACACTCCAGAAGTTGCGCCAGGTCGAGCTTGAGATGCCGCGGGAACGGGTGATTGAAATCCTCGGCGAGCCGGCCGAAAACAGGGTGTTCAAAAACCGCCGTCGAGATCAGGAGCGGAAGGAAGAGATGCTGCGCTACAGCGACGGCAATGCGGAGTTGACGGTGTGGCTGCGTGAGAACCAGGTGCGCCGCCGCAATCTTCGCGAGGGGTGCAGTTTCCAGGACGACACGGCGATTTTTGCAACCGTATTTCAATTTTTCTATCTGCGGCTGGCGTTGTTTTTCGGCTGTGTATTTGTCTTTATCAACCTGTTCCGCGGAGAGATGCTGGACAAGAGTCTGCATTACTACTTCCTGGCTCCGGTGCGGCGGGAGGTGGTGGTGGGCGGCAAGTATCTCGCGGGGCTGATCGCTTGCGCGTTGATTTTTATGCTTTCTACAGCCGGTCAGCTGCTCGTGTTGAACCTGCACTTCGATAGCAATGTGTTGGAGCAGTATCTCACGCAGGGCAACGGCTGGCATCATGCTTTCTCCTATCTGGGTGTCACGGCGCTGGCGGTGGTTGGCTACGGCAGCGTGTTTCTGACCGGCGGTATCCTGCTGCGCAATCCGCTGGTTCCGGCGGCGGTCATGCTGCTGTGGGAATCGGTGAACGGCATTCTCCCTTCGATGCTGCGCAAGTTCAGCGTCATTTATTACCTGAAGATTCTCTGCCCGGTGGACATTCCCATCCAGCGGGGAGTTCCTCCTCCATTGGCGATGCTCGCTTTGAATGTGGATCCGGTGGCTCCGGTTGTGGCGGTGCTGGGAATCCTGGCGCTGGCCGGAGGGCTCCTCACTCTGGCGGCGCAGCGGGCGCGGCGGCTGGAGATCAACTACGGCGCGGAATAGACTTGCCGCGGTCCACAGTCCCGGCAGCGTCTCCGGATGCGCAACAGTTGGCGATAAAACACGCCTTCCGTAGGGTGCGAAACCCGTTGCCCGCCCGGACCGTCTTATAATTAGCCTTAACGTTTTCCCAATTAGCAGTCGATGGGAAGAGAGGAGCATAGGCTAGGTTCACGGGAACTAGGTGATTCTATGGACATCATCGGCGACCGGAAGTTTGTGGAAATTCCAGGGGAGAAGCATCACGAGCTCCCACCCCTTATGGTTCATCGCACTCTGCATCTGAGGCGGCTGGACAAAATTATGGACATGGCGGCCAATATCGTGGAGACGGAGGATATGATTGCGCCCTCCATGCTCCCGGAAGAGCCGCTGACGCTCGAACAACGTAAGTTCGACCTGGCAGTCAACCTTGTAGAACAGTACCAGCGTCTGGTGCTGCATTGGCGATGGGGCGACGATATTCTGGAATGGATCCGCCAGTGCGAGATCACCTTCGACCAGAAAGTGGATCTGCGGCATGTGCTGAAAGGCCATGTATGGCCGCACGCCGGCCGCTCCAGCTTTGTCACGCTACTCGAGGATAAAGCGGTTCCGACCGAAGGAATAGAAATGGAAAAAGCGGTCGGGCTGCGCCTCACCTTCCGCCAGCCGCCTCCCATCTCCTGTTTCTCCAATCAGTTCCTGTTCTACCTCAATGATTCGGTGGGCAACTCCGCCTACCAGGCTTGGGCGAGCAAAAATCCAGCGCCGGTGTGCGCGCTCCCGCCGGAGCGGTTCACCGTCCACGTGGTGGAGATGTAACCTTCGCCGTTCCCATGCATTGGCGCACGCCCATCAGAAACTGACGCGGGCGCCAATGCGGAACATCCGGCCCGCATAATTGCCATATTGCCCGGTGTTGTTCGGGTCCATGGACGTCGCGGTGGGGTTCGGCTGAAAGCTGCGGGAATTGGCCAGATACTGGAACAACCCGTTCGCGCGCGAGTTGGGATTGAGGAAGAACACCGGGTGGTTCATGATATTGAACGCATCCACGCGAAGCTGCAAGGTCACCTTGCCCTCCGGCAGCAGCCGGAAATTTTTCGCCATCGAGGCATCAAACGTAGTGGTCGTCGGGGACCGCGCATCTCCCAGCGTTCGCGCCACATTCCCCGGCGCGGGCACGCTGGCGGATCCGGGAACGGAAAACGCCGTGGTGTTAAAAAACGTGCGGCGAAATGGATCTTCACGCCAGCTGGCGTTTACCGGAGCGACTCCTGATACGCGATCGGGACGAACGGTCCAGCCATCGTTTGCGGCGCCGCCGACCGCCGAGGCATACCAGCCGTTGTTGCCCATGTAGACCACCCC
Source organism: Bryobacteraceae bacterium (assembly GCA_035526195.1). Lineage (GTDB taxonomy): Bacteria > Acidobacteriota > Terriglobia > Bryobacterales > Bryobacteraceae > CADEFT01. The sequence continues at coordinate 18,935 of DATLCW010000268.1, read as the reverse complement.
CGGCAGTCCGCTTTGGCGTGTGAACGTGCCCGATAGCACGTAGCCGCCGATCAGCGTGTCGAGTAGCCGGCCGGCGCCGGAAGCCAGCTTTTTGCCGCGCCCGAACGGCAGTTCATAGCTATAAGAGGAGCGCATCTTGTGCGGCAGGTCGAAGTTGGAGTACGCCTTTTCCCGCGCCTGCGTTTGCAGGTTGGTGATGCCGAAAATGTCATTGCCCGATGGAGCGCCATCATCAAGCGACTTCGAATAACTGTAGCTGGCCAGCAGGACCAACCCAGCCGAGAAGCGCTTTTGAAGACCGGCGGTGAACGCATGATAGGTGGAGTTGCCGGAGCGGTCGTAATCGGCTCCGATGCGCACATTGAAGAAATTGGGGAACGGCCTCAGGCTCTGGATCAGCGTCCCGGGAATCACCGCGCCGTTGCTCGAAGTGATTCCTAACGGGTTATACCGGGCGTTCTGGGTCGCGAAGTCGCCGGTGGCGGCGAGCGGTCCGGAGACCGATAGCGGCACGGCGTTCAGCCCCCACGGCTGCGCGTAAAGGTGTGTGCCTTTGGCTCCGTCGTAACCGAGTTCGAGCGACAGGCTATTGCGCAGAAGCAGTTGCAGACCGGCATTCCAGCGGTCTACCCGGGGGGCGGCGCTGTTCTGCGGGATGTAGGAAAACCCGAACGAGTTGGTGTCGTTCATGAAGAAGATCGGTGTACGCGGAAGAACTTTCGGGGCGGGCAGCGGCCCGATCGGATTGGTTATCAGGTTCACCGGTCCGGGACTTACGCCTCCCAGGCCGAGGGAGGAATTGATGACGCTCGCATTCACATTGGCATCCGGATAGAGCGCGTTGCCGTAGCCGGTAAGCGGCGCTCGCAGCAGCGCATAGGAAGCGCGCAACACCATCCACGGCCGGGCCGCGTAAGCCAGACCAACGCGCGGCTGGATGCCGGAGAAATTGGTGGGCCACAAACCGCGCTGCCGTCCCTCCGTCCCCGCCCAGACGAAGGCTCCGGTCACCGCCCGCCCGTTTACCGTACCGGGAACGGTGGGATCAAACCAACCCTGCCGGTCATATTTTTCGATCCGCGGAGTCTCTACGTCATAGCGCAGACCGAGATTCAGCGTGAGCTTGCGGCTGACCTTCCAGTCGTCCTGGAAATAGCCGGCAAAGTAGCGCCAACGGTAGTAAGCATTACTTTGCGCGCCCTGAAAACTGTAGTTGTTCAGCGCGCCCAGCATCAGCCCCGAAAGCTGATCGGCGATGCCGGCGATGCCTCCCACGTTGGGCGTCGCCTGTCCACTGAAGCTGTAATTACCGCCGGTCAGGCCGGCGAAAGAAATGCGATTCATCTGTATCCGGCGGTGCTCGCCGCCCATCTTGAACGAGTGCGAGCCGCGCGTCCAGTTGAAGTCGGCGCCAATGCCCAGGTTGACATCGAGCGTCCGGCCCTCGCCGCTGGCTCCGCGGCCGAGAATCTGCGGAAACCCTACGCCGGACACGGCTGGCAGCAGACCGAGCGCGGAACCCCAGTCCTGCGATAGCGCGACCGCGTTCGGACCGCGGAAGGCATCTCCGCGGGAATAGGTGACGCGCGTTTCGCTCGACAAGCTCGGCGAGAAGATGTGGTTCAGGATTAAGCCCGTGTTGTAGGAAGTGACCCTGTCCTGGATGATCGGGTCGCCCGGATCAGACGGCCCGCCCCAGTCATAGCGCGTACCGACCACCGGCACCACCGAATAGCGGAATGCCAGACGGTCCTGTGCACCCAACAGTTGATCCACTTTGAAGCTGTAGCGGTTGTCGGTACTGGTGACGCCGCGCACGAAGATCGCATTGTTGCCGTCGATGTCGTAGAGTCCGTCCGGGCGCAGCCAGCGGATGTAGGTTGTGTCCTTGCCGGGGGTAAAGGGAAAAAGCGTCTTGATCAGATTCTGCGCCAGTGGATTCTGCGCGAGCTGCCGGCTGAGGTCGTTGTTGGGAATCTCGGGTCGATCCAGGATCGGGATTTCGGGGCCGGTTGGAAAGCCGGCGGCATTCAGATTGTAGTGATAGCGCAACGAGTTGGTGCGAACGGGCGATGCAATGGCGGCGTTGATGTCGCGCGAGCGGAGCGCCGGATCGAGAAAATCGTAAAGGTTGTTGAATTTGCCTGCCAGTTCGTCGGCGGTGGGCAGCCGTACGCGCGACGCTCCAATCGCCAACCGCTGCCGCTGGGGCTCGCCGCTGGCCCAGAAAAACGTCTTGTTACGCCCGTTGTAAATTTTTGGAAGGACCACCGGACCGCCGATCGCCCCCGCATAGGAACTGTAACGGTGCGTCGGACCAAACGCCGACCCCAAAAAGGGCGTCTGGAGATACGGCTGCGTGTGCGACCAGTTGCCGGTGCCGTGCAGCGAGTTGGTTCCCGATTTGGTTGCCTGATTGATGATGCCCGCCGTGGTGCGGCCATATTGCGCCGCAATTCCATTGGCCTGGATCGAAACTTCCTCCACCGTGTCCGCGGAGAAGGTCATCACTGCCCGGGCGTTGCCGGCCGAGGTGACGTCAGAGCCATCCACCAGAAAAGACCCGCCGCCGGGCCGTCCGCCGCCCACGGTGATGGATCCGCCGGGGGTCACGGCCTGCGTAAACACGCCGGGGATTTCACTTTGCACGCCGCCGTTATACTGCGGATCGCCTTGCGAGCCGGGCGTGAGCAGGATTGCCGAGAGGGCGCTGCGATCCTGGAACGGCAGGTCCATCAACAGCTTGTTTTGAATAGTGGTGGTGACTGCGGCCGAACTGGGATTAATCAGCGGGGCTTCGCCAGTGACACTGACGCTTTCGGTGACCTGGCCAACTTCAAGCGCGATGTTCTGCGTCGTGGTCTGCGCCACGCGCACTTCCACTTTGTCCACCTGCACGACTTTGAAACCCGGAAGCGACGCCCTTACTGCGTACAGCCCCGGGGAAAGGCCCGCGATGGTGTAACTGCCGGTAGGCGAGGATTCTGTTTTCAGCGTGCGATTGTTACCCAGGTCGCGCGCTTCGATCTGCGCCGCGGCCACGGCGAGGCCGCTCGAATCCGTAACCAGCCCCGTGATCGTGCCGCTGGTGCTTTGGGCAGAGACGGAGCGGAAGGCCGTCAGGGCGAGGACGAGGATGCCGAGCACCGGCAAACCACGCGGAAAAGGGCGGAAAGTGGTGAGAGTCATACGGGAACCTCTTTTAAGTCTGTTCTCGGCGGGCGGAACCGGCCATCGAGCTTGCGAGCGCCACCAGACTAACGGTATATGTATCTAGGCGGAGTGGCAAGCGGTGTCGCCGCTCCATCTATAGGAACCTGGTTTAGCGCCTCATGCAGGACCTTCCTCGAAAGCTCGGGCTGCTGGAAGCCACGTCCATTGTGGTCGGAACCGTGATTGGCGCTGGTATCTTCATCGTACCCAGCGCGATCGCTCGCGATCTGCCCTCTGCGCCAATGATTCTGGCGGTGTGGATCCTCACCGGGGTCATTTCTTTTTTCGGCGCGCTCGGGTACGCGGAGTTGGGCGCTATGATGCCCCATTCCGGCGGGCAATACGTCTACCTGCGCGAGGCCTATGGACCTCTCCCGGCTTTTGTTTGCGGCTGGGCGTTTTTTCTGGTCATCCAGTCAGGTTCCATCGCGGCTGTCTGTGTGGGCTTTTCGCTGTATCTCTCTTACTTGCTCCCCGGCATCCCCGGACTCTCGAGGTGGGCTCCGGTCGCTCTCATCGCCATCCTTACGTTTATTAACTACCGCGGCATCAAAGGCGGAGCATTCGTTCAGGTGCTCTTCACAATCCTGAAAATAACCGGTCTGGCCCTCCTCATCGGAAGCGCGTTTTTGCACAAATCCGGCACAGGCTCCGACTGGAGCACCTCCACGTCCGCATTTTCGGTCCATGGACTCGGCTTGGCGATGCTCGGCTGCTTTGTCGCCTACGACGGCTGGCACGTCATCGCGTTCATCGCCGGGGAAGTGCGCGAACCCAGGCGGAACCTGCCGCTCGCACTCGGGCTCGGTGTGCTCGTATCACTCGCCATTTATGTACTAGCGAACATCGCCTATATGAGATTGCTGCCGCTGCCGGAAATCGCCGCCAGTGAGCGCGTCGCCGCCACCGCGGCGGAGCGAAGCATGGGTCCCATGGGCGCGACCCTCATGACTCTGACCATCATCCTATCCAGCATAGGTTCGGCAAACGGCTCTATCCTGACTGCGCCGCGCATCTATTTCGCCCAGGCTCGCGATGGCCTGTTCTTCCGTCAAATGGCGAAAATCCACCCGCGGTTTGAAACGCCGCACATCTCGATCCTGATTCAGGGAGTCTGGACTTCGCTATTGGCCCTGAGTGGTTCCTATGAAGCGCTGTTTTCCTACGTGCTTTTTGCCTCCTGGTTGGTGCATGCCATGACTGTGCTGGGAGTGTTGATCTTGCGCCGGAAAAGACCGCATGTGGCGCGACCCTACCGTATGTGGGGCTATCCCGTGGCGCCGCTTCTGTTCGTAGCGTTTGCCTTGGCATTCGTGGGAAACACGCTGGCCGGCCGGCCGGACTCATCGCTGCTGGGCGCTCTCATTATCCTGAGCGGCGTTCCTGTTTATTACCTTTGGCGGAGCAAATGAGTTCCGGTCGTGGAATTGCCGCCTAATTACGCTCGTGGAAGCGCCGCGTCTTGCGACTGGGAATCGTGCCGCTCATGCCGCCCGCGCCTTGTTCGCTACGGGTCAACTGCAGAAACCGTTCTCGCTGGCGGTCGCTGGCTGCCCCGTTGCCCTCATCTTGAAAAACGCGCGCGAGCAGCGAATGCAACTCCGGATCGCCATCGTTTTCGGCGATCAGCCCCTCGAGCAACTCGCGTGCGTGCGCGTTCTCTTTGCGTGCAGTTGACAATTTCGCCATTTCAAGGCGCGCCTGCCGGTGTTTCGGGTTTGCTCCTAAGGCCATTTGCAAATGCCGCCGCGCCGATTCATACCGGCCGAAGCGGCGGTCGAGCCTTGCCAACGCGACCCGCGCTTCAATGAAGTCCGGCCTCAATTCCACGGCGCCGGCGAATCCCGATTGAGCTTCGTCAAACCGTCCGGCGGTTTCCAATTCATAACCCGCACGAAACTTCGCGTCGGCTGAGCGGGGGAAGCGGGCAGCGGTGTCCATCGCCGACCTCATCGCCTTGTCGAATTGGAAGCACTGGTGCCAGGCATCGGCGAGAAGTAAGGAACGCTTCTCGTCGAGCGGTGTTTGGCTGCCGGCCAGTTCGAGCGCTTCCGCCGCATCCAGGGGATAGTCCTCCTGCAGATAGAGAATCCCCAGCAGCGTCAGCAGACCAGCGTGCCCGGGACGCGCATTCTGTCCGGCACGCAGATGCCGGATCGCTTCCAGCCCTCGCCGCTCCTGAAAAAGTGCCAATCCCAGCAGGTAGTTCGGTTCGAATGCATCCGGCCGGCTCGCGTTCGCTCGTGCCAGCGGAACTAGCGCGTCGCGAAAGCGGCCTTCCTGAATTAATTTAACGCCCTCGCTCAAGTCCTGAGGAAACGTATCCTGCCCTCGCGCCATGACACACAAACCTAAAAGCAGGAGGCCGGCGCGGTGCATGGGACGCTTACGTCTCGGGGAGCCGGTCGAGCGCGTTCAGAGTCTCCGTCACGTGCGCCTCCATCGTGCGTTGCGCGCGTTCAGGATCGCGGCTGCGGAGCGCTTCATAAAGTTCACGATGGGACTCGTACTCGGCCATCCGGTACTCGGGAGTTCCGTTCTCGCGCTCGATGAGCGCGCCACCGGAAGCCATCACCAGATTGAAGGAGGAAACCACCTTCTCCAGTACCTCGTTATGAGTGGCGCTCGCAATTGCGATGTGGAACTGCGGCGTCAGGCTGTACATTGGCTGGCCCCGGCGGGCCGCCCGCTCGATCTTGCGCAGGATCTCTTCGAGCTCTTCGAAATCCTCCTCGGTGGCCGTGGTCGCCGCCAGACGCGCCACGCCGCCCTCGATTACCTTGCGGGCCGCGACGACCTTGACGATCGCTTCCCGGCCGAGCAGCGACGCGAGGACGTCGGCGTTTACCACCAGGTCTGAAGTAATTAGCTTCACGAAGCAGCCCAGGCCAGGCCGGATCTCGATCAGGTTCATTCCGGACAAAGCCTGCAAAGCCTCGCGCACAACAGTTCTGCTTACCTGGAACTGGCTCACCAAATCGGGAACCGATGGCAATTGGGCGCCGGCGGGAAATTTGCCATCCCGAATCCAGGCCAGCATGGTGTCTCTGACATCGTGAGTCAGACTTCGAGTCGGTGCAGCTTCAACAGAAATCAACGTGGAGGACGCCCCTTCAGTGTTGATGTTACCAGTATTACCGCTGCGGAGGCGATACGGAATCATGGTTCTGACGGCTCCTCAACAGCTAACAGCCGATCCGCCGCCACATTGGTCAGCAACTGTTCCCGGCCGCTCGGCCACTGGACGGCGATCGAATCCGCCTTGGTTGCCGAGCCCAGGCCGAAATGCATTCGGGAATCGCTCGAGCTGAGATAACTGTCGCCAGCCAGTCGAACAGCGGCCAGCAGCCGTCCTTGTGCCCTCACCTTCACCACCGCGCCCACTCCGTCGCGGTTGCTCCGGGTTCCGCGCAACGCCAGCTGCAGCCAGTGCCCACCGGCGTTGCGATGGATGACCAGCCGGGGTGGCCCGTCCTGCTGGTTCACCAGGACGTCGAGGCGCCCGTCGTTATCGATGTCGCCGATCGCAAGCCCCCGGGCCGTCCCCGGATTTGCCATCGCCGCCTCGCCGGCCCCTGTTTCGTCGAAAATGCCGCCGCCGCGGTTATGATGCAGCAGGAGTCGCTGCCGGTACGTACTGCCGCCGCCGAACTGATCGGCCTCGGGATAGACGTGGCCGTTGGCCACAATCACGTCCAGCCGGCCGTCATTGTCATAGTCCAGGAACTTCACACCCCATCCCAGAAACAGCCAGGAGGGAGGACCAATCTTCGAGGCCCAACTCGCATCTTCGTAAACCCCCTTCCCGAGATTCCGGTAAAGCGTGTTCGTATCTTCCGAGAAGTTGGTGACGATGAGGTCAAGCCGGCCGTCATTGCTGGAATCGCCCAGGTCGGCGCCCATGCAAGCCTGAGCCCGGCCGTCCATGTTTACGCCGACTCCGGCGGCGATCCCGATCTCTTCAAATTGCGAGTTTCCCTTGTTCCGGTAGAGATAATTCGGCGTGCTGTCGTTTGCGACAAAGATGTCCTGCCTCCCGTCATCATCGAAATCCGCAACCAGCGGCTGAAGGCTATAGAACGGGACCGCTTTCGTTATGCCACTGCTCTGACTGATGTCCTCAAACTTGCCGCCACCCGCATTGCGGAACAGCGCGCCTTGACCGGGACTCATGCCGCGCGGACCGCAGAACACGCCCGCGCTTTTATACACACAATTGACGCCGCTGCCCTTCGCCGCTAGGGTTCCGGCATCCAGATCGACATAAGCCGCAATGTACAGGTCCAGCCGCCCATCGCCGTCGATATCGCCGAATGCCGCTCCGCTTGACCACACGCCGGGGCGGGCTACACCAGCCGCCATGGCCAGCTCGCGGAACCTTCCCGTCCCTTCGTTGTGGAACAGAAAGTTGCGTCCAAAGCCGGTCACCAGAAAGTCCGGCCAGCCGTCGTTGTCGTAATCGGCGACCACAACACCCATGCCCCACCCTCGCGCCGTCAGCCCAGCCTTTAAGCTGACATCCACGAAGGTGCGGCCGCCGCGGTTCTCGTACAGGGCGATTACCGGGTCACCGCCCCGGCTGTGACGCTCGAGTGTCGTACCGCGAACCAGCAGGATATCGAGGCGTCCGTCCCCGTTGTAGTCAATAAACGCGCAACCGCCCCCGATCGACTCGACAATATAATTCTTCGCTGGAGAGCCCTGAGTTCCGCGAAAGCCCGCGAGGCCGGCCGATTGAGTAATCTCCAGCCAGCCAGCGCTCCAACTCTTGAGGCCCGGCCCCAACGCAAGCAAAATTATCGTTGCCGGCGCGGCTGCCGCGCGAAGAATCCGTGTCACCTTGTCTCCCGCTCCGCAGGCGGCTTCAGAAGATGTATTTTAGTGCAAATTGCACTTCCCGGCTGGCGCCCGCGCTTGCGATCGTGCCGTAATTTGCCGCCGCGATGTTGCCGCCCGGCAGGCCGAAGTTTACAAAGTTCGGTGCGTTGAACAACTCCGTTCGAAACTGTATTTTGTGCTTTTCGCCGATCTGGAAATCCTTCAGGATACCCACATCGAGGTTCTTCAAACCGGGTCCTTCCAGAATATTCCGACCGGCGGTGCCATATCGGAACCCGATCGGAGCGGCGAAGGCAGCGGTGTCGAACCAGCGGAGACGGGTCCGCTCCCCGGTAGGCAGATTGCCTTTGCCAAGGCGGTCTGCGCGGACGGTGCCCGATTCGATGCCGATCGTATTCGGGGCCGTCGGAGAGAAGAAGAACCCGCTCTGGGCGCTGAAGATTCCCGTCAGAATCCAACCGCCGAGCACGGCATCCCCCACCGGATGAATGCTGGACATGTAGCGGCGTCCGCGTCCGAAAGGAAGCTGATACAGGCCGCTGGCGACGAAGCGATTGGCCACATGGAAGCCTGCTAGCGCCTTGTTCGAGCGAACGTCGTTGGCATTCTGGAAATCGGCCAGCTGCGACGACGAGTTATCGATCGCCTTGGATCTGGTGTAGTGAGTGATGAACGACAGACCGCCCGAAAACTCCTTCCGCGCCTTAACCGTGAAGGCATGATAGGTCGCCGTGGCGCTATTCGATGCGGAGACTACGACGCGCTCGTTCGGAAATGGCCGGCGCGGCGGCAGCGCCCCGGGGCCGGGATTGGCTGCGTTCAAACTGGTGTTGATGTCGAGATGTGTGGCCAGGCTTCCGGCGTACGAAACTTCAGCCACCAGCGACCTGACCACTTCGCGCTGTATGTCGAAGTTCCATTGTTGAACCGTGGCATCGAAGAAGTTCAGATCGTTGGAGAATCCGGAAAACGCGCTTGCCAGCGAGGTTGGGATAAACGCGTTGGCGAGATCGAAGGTCGGCGCAGGCACGGTATTCGTGACCGTCTGACGGTCAATCTGGGGCGCATTGAACGCCAGAGTTTGCTTGGTGTTATAGGGAACATAGCTGTAGAACATGCCATAGCCCGTACGAACGACGGTTTTCAGAGAATTCAACGGCCGCCACGCGATCCCCAGGCGTGGTCCCCAATTGTTCTTGTCCGGGATGCAGAGGCAGCGTCCAAACTGGCTGTCCGGTGCGTCGATGCGAAGGATCTTTCCTCCGCTCGGATAAAAGTTCGCCTGCCGGTCGCGCGCTTCAACCACCGGACTGTTGTATTCGTAGCGCATTCCAAGATTGATCGTTAGATTGGGCTTCACCTTAAAATCATCCTGGACGAAAAAATAGTAGTGGCTGCCGCGATGCAGGCTCTCAAAAATGTTCGAAGTCGGCAGCAGGATTTCGCGGATCGCGGAACTCGGCAGGCCGAGCAGGAAATCGGCGAATCCATCGCCCGTGTAGGCGCCTCCGAACGAATAGTTGCCGCGAATCTGAGGGTTGAAACGCTGATCCTCATGCTCACGGGTAATGTCGACGCCAAAGCGCAGCGTGTGGGAGTTCTTAATCCAGCTGAGCGTGTCGCCGAATTGGAAATGGCGGGTTTTGAAAAGTTGGGGAGGCCCGGCGGCAGCACCCAGAGAACCATATCCGGAGGGGCCGAAGCTGGGAATGCCGGCGCTTATCCCCCGCGCTTGAGGCTGGTTCTGATTGCTGGGGAAGCCGAGGTCGGCCGTGGTGATATTCTGCGGAGCGCGGTTTTTGACGTCCTGGCTGACGAAGTTAAATCCCGCCTTAAAGTCGTTCAACAGCGACGGCCGGAAGATATGGGTCCAGTTTGCCGAGTACGCCTGGGTTGTAACGTCTTGCTGCGCGTCTGTGATTTGCGTAAACCGTGGCGAAGCGATGTCCAGCTTCGCCCAGTAGAACGTGCCCCACACCTTGTCCTTATCCGAAAAGCTCTGGTCGACGCGCGTGCTGAGCTGGTTTAGGTCGTTGCGAGCGCTCGGGGCGATGGTAAAGTTATTCCGCACGCCGGGAATATTCTGCACCGGGTAATCCGCCAAACGCATCGCATTGCGCGCGATCGGGCTGATGCGACCTGCCGGAATAATGGCATTCGGGAACGGATTGTTGGTGATCGGATCGCGAATCGCCCGGCCCAGTTCGGTGAAGTCGCCCTCGCGCATGCGCGCCGTCGGAACCGTGGTCGTGGAGGTGCTGCCTCGCCGAATGCGCGCGCCCTCGTAATTCACGAAGAAAAATGTTCGATTACGGCCGGAGTATCCCGGCAGCATCACCGGTCCGCCAACCGACGCCCCGAACTGGTTCTGCTTGAGGGGGCGCTTTTTCAGGCCGGCCAGGTTGCTGAAGAAATTATTCGCATCAAGGCGGTCATTGCGCAAAAACTCGTAAGCCGAACCGTGGAACTCGTTTGTGCCGCCCTTGCTGGTAACCAGCACTTGACCGGTCCGGCCGCCCAGTTCCGCACCATAGCTGTTCTGAACGATCTTGAATTCCTGAATCGAATCGATCGGCGGATACGCGAACGTACCACCGGTGAATTCATTGGTCACGTTCATGCCGTTAAAGGTGAACTGGTTGCCCTCCGGCCGCGACCCGGAAATGGAAAAAAAACCAGCCGGGCCGACCGCGTTTTCCTGGGTGCGGGTGCCTATGCCGGAGCCGCCTGCAACCACGCCGGGAGCCAGTAGCGCCAGTTGGGTATAACTGCGCCCGTTCAGCGGAAGCTCGAGGATCTGTTTGGTTTGGACGACCTCCCCGAGCGCGGCGTGAGAGCTTTCAATCAGCGGAGCCTCGGCCGTGATCGAAAGCGTTTCCGTTACCTGTCCAACGATCAGGCTGAAGTCGACAATGGCGGTGCGGTCGATTACCAGCGTGATCCCGGTCTGAACGGTGGTCCGAAATCCCTGCGCCGAGCCTTTCACTTCATACTCGCCCACCTGCAGGGAGAGGACAGCATAACGCCCGGCGGTGTCCGACACAGTACTGCGCGTGACCCCGGTGTTCGTGTTTTTCACTTCGATCTGGGCGTTGGGAACGACTGCTCCCGACGAATCCCGGACCGTTCCTTCGATTCTGCCGGTACCGAGTGATACCTGTGCGACGGCCGGCGTGACGACCGTCAGAATAATCGTCATAAGCAACCGAGTGCTAGGAAACATTGTTTTTTACCCTGTCGAGTGATTCGGGTGTGATGGGTATTACTGGTATCATGGGCCGCATGTCGTTGTCAACCCCCGGCCGCCGCCGCGCATTCGCTGCCGTTGGCTTATTGTGGCTGGCGCTCCTCATCAACTACGTCGACCGGCAGGTTGTTTTCTCGATTTTTCCGGCGTTGCAGCGGGATCTGCAATTCGATACCCGGCAGTTGAGTCTGATCGGCGCGGTCTTCTTGTGGTCGTACTCGCTGTGTCTGCCTGTTTTCGGCAGACTCGCGGACATCGCACGGCGGGACAGGCTGATTGTGCTGAGCCTGATTAGCTGGAGCGTGGCGACATTGGCAACGGGCAGAAGCCACTCGGTATCGGAATTTCTGTTTTGGCGCGGCATGATGGGAGTCACCGAAGCGCTGTACCTTCCTGCCGCGATCGGACTCATCGGCAGTCTCCATCCGGGCCGCACGCGTTCTCGAGCCTTGGCAGCGCACGGAACGGCGCAGGTCTTCGGCATTATTCTCGGAAGCTGGTATGGCGGATGGATGGCGGACACAGCCGGCTGGCGCCCAGCGTTCCTGTTGCTAAGCGTCCTTGGTGTAGCCTATGCGCCCTTGCTGCTACTGGGTTTCCGTGGTTTGCCCTCGCAGGTAAAACCCAGCGCCCGGAATGCTTCCGGCGCATATGCATTTCTGCAGTCGCCGTGCTACCGCGCCTTGGCCTTTGGATTTTTCTCCTTCTGTGGTTTGTTGTGGATGCTATACGCCTGGCTCCCCAGTTTTCTGTACGAGCGTTTCAGCCTCTCAATGGCGGAGAGCGGCCTTGCGGCCACCCTCTACCTGCAAACCAGTTCCGCCATCGGAGCGCTGTTCTGGGGCTGGGTCTCGGACCGCTGGGCAAGCGTACGCGGAGGGGCACGATTCTTCGTCGTGGGTGGGCTGCTTCTGGCGTGCGGACCTTTGGCCTACCTGACAATCGCTTCCTCCTCGCTGGCGATCCTGAAGCTTTTCTCGGCGGCGTTTGGCTTTTTCGCGGGCGGGATCGTGGGGAACATCTTCGGCGCCGTGTTTGATGTGATTCCGGTCTCGAACCACGGTATCGGAGCCGGAACTATGAATATGATCGGCGGCATCGCGGGCGGATTGGGAGTCCTCTTCGCCGGCCAATGGAAGGATTCATTCGGACTGGGTGGCGTGATGTTGGCGGCCGCTGTTGCCGTCGTTGCCGGGGGTGGTATCGTCATTGCAGTAGGGCGCGTGCGTATCATTCCGGATCGCGCTCGCGCAGGGCTTCTATGATTTCGCAACACTCCTTTGCAACCGTTCCAGCTGGTTTGACATGCACAGGTAATACGGGTATCATGAGTTCATCTTGAGGGGACTGTTGCTACAGTCGTCGATCGGATTGATCACCGTCGGTGTGCTTGCGTTTAAGGCCGCCGCTGCGCTCTCTCCATCGCTACCCACGGTTGACCAGGCGTATCCCCAAAGTGCCACCGTCGGTGCGTCGATCGAAGTCGTGCTCGAAGGCAATTACCTCGACCGCGTACAATCCGTCAGACCGGAAGACGACGCACTCAACGCAGAAGTCCTGGACTCATCATTTACGCGCGTACGGTTGCGCGTCGGCAGCCGCAGGGATGCGCGGCCCGGACTTTATGGCTTGCGGCTGATCACCAAACGGGGCATCTCGAACCCCGTCCGATTCCGTCTGACCGGCTGGGAATCGATTTATGAGCGGGAGCCCAACGACCGCCAGTCGCAGGCCAGTCTGGTTCGCCCTGGTACTTCAATCAATGGCGTCATCGAACACGTCAACGATTCGGATTTTTTCAAGTTTCACGCGCAGGCGGGCGAGACGCTGGCGTTCAATTTGCTGATGGGCCGCAACGGCTACGCCGCCGCCGGCGAAACCGGACACTTCACACTCACCCTGCTGTCGCCCAAAGGCGTGGTGCTCTCCACCGTCTTCGGAACCTTTCTGATGGATCCCTACTTCCAGCACCGCTTCACGTCGGAAGGCGATTACTACCTCGTGGTAAACCACAGCCGCATGGCGGTCACCTGCCTCGAGAACGAATGCGAAAATCGCCGTTTGTGGGAACCCTACCAGCTCACTCTCGGCCGCAGTCCGATGCTCTGGTCGTTGTGGCCGAATGTTGCCCGTCCCGGATCGGCGGTGGAAGCCATGCTGAAAGCGGATTTCATCGACCCCCAGTCCCCGCTGCTGTTTTCAGATGCGGCCATCTCGGGAAGAATCGGCGAGGCGCAGAGTGGCGGCTATAAAGTTCGGATCGAGGTCGGCAAAAACGCCCGGCCGGGAATTCATCTGCTGCGCGTGGCGGATCCGTCCGGCACTCTGAATCCGCTGGCGTTTCTGGTGGAAGCCTCGGATTTCAAGTTGGAAACGGAACCGAACGACAGCCGCGAAGCAAGCCCCACGATCGAAGCGCCGGCCGTGATCGCCGGCCGCATGAATCATCCTGCTGATCTCGACTCCTTCCAGTTCGCGCCCGTCGGCGCCGAAACGATGTCGTTCCGGCTGGAAGCGCGCAATTTGGGCTCGGCGCTGGTGGACCCGAATCTCAGCGTAATCTGCCGGTCAGGCGATCTGGCGGTTGCGAACGATGACGATCCGAGTTTCCGTAATCCCCGCAACCGCGACGCCTATCTCGAATTTAAGGCGGCGGACGCCTCCTGCGCGAGCAACGAGGAAGGTTTCTATCTCCAGGTTCGGGATTCCTCGAAACGGTTTGGCGACAACGCATTTTACGTGTTGCGGGTAAACAAGCAAATTCCCTCGTTCGTCCTCGGGATGCGGCGCGACCGGCACGTGTTCGAGCGCGGGAAGCCCAACAAGATTCAGGTCGACATCCGCCGGCTTCATGGCTTCGCGGGCGACGTCCACGTGACCGCTGTCAGTCTACCTCCCGGCGTCGAAGCCAAGCCGTTGATCATTCGTAGCGGCAAGTCTTCGGGCGAGATGGAATGGCGGGTGGCGGCCGATTCGCCCGATACGTCCTTTCCTCTGAAACTGGTCGGCGCGGCGGAAATCAACGGCAAGACAGTCTCCCAGCCCGCGGTGCTGGTGCAGCCCATGGCAGGCGACGGTCCCGGTTACATTCAAACGGACGACACCACCGCTTGGGCGAGCGTAATATCTCCGGTGCGATTGGCGCTGGATCGGGTACCGCCACCGGGTGCGGGATTCGGGCTGGACCGGCACCTGCTGGCGATGCGCGGCGACCGCAAGGCCCGTGTGTTGGTGCACATCGAACGCCCGGCGGACTCTACGTCGCCGATCGAGTTCATGCCGGAAGGGCTGCCGGAAGGGGTCGTAGTCGAGAGCCGGCGGGTGGCCGAAGACGGCAAAGCCGTCGAAATTGTTTTCAAAGCTGCCGCCGAACACATCCCGGTTGGCGAATATCGCATTACCATTATCGGATCGATGAGCTCTGGCGGTGAGACCATAATGGAAGCGACCAAGGCATTTTATCTCAGAGTGGAGCAGCAGCCATGACGCGAAGGCAATGGAGATGGGCGGTATTCCTGGCGTGTATTCCGGTCCTTGAAGCGGGGGCCCGCAACGCCGCGGATTTGCAAAAAATTACCATCGAACCTTCGGCCGGATTCATCAGCGGTCCGGGTGGATCGCACCGGTTCGTGGTGAGCGGCCACTATCAGGACGGCTTCCTCGCCGATCTTACACGCGACGCGGTGCTCACTACCTCGGATCCCGGGGTGGCTAAGGTGGGGGGGGCCGGCGCCATAATCTCGACTGCGGAAGGCGTTGCGCGGATCACCGCAAAATTCGCCGGACATTCGGCCGAGGCCGCCCTCGTGGTGACGCCGGCGCGCCCGAAAACCTGGCAGTTTTACTCTGACATCGCGCCGATTTTTTCCAAGCTGGGCTGCAGCAATAATTCCTGCCACGGCGCCCTGAATGGACAGAGCGGCTTCAAACTATCCTTGTTCGGATACGACGCCCCGGCCGATTACGATGCCGTCGTGAAGCACTCCGATGGGCGGCGTATCAACCGCAGCCAGCCGGAGAGAAGCCTGATTTTGGAGAAACCTTCGTTCGGCATTTCCCACGGTGGCGGGAAGTTAATGGAGAAAAATTCACTGGAGTACACGACGCTGCTGCAGTGGATTCGCGATGGGGCGCCAATGGGAGCCGCAGGCGGTCCCAAGCTGCTTTCGGTCCAGGTGTTGCCAGGCGGTTTTCGCGTGCTCGAGAACCTCTCGGAGCGGCAGCAGATTGCTGCCCTTGCCACCTACTCCGATGGTTCGCGCGCGGATCTTACGGAGAAAGTGCGCTACGTATCGAGTGATGAAACGATCGCAACGGTCAGCCCCTCGGGCCTCGTTACGCCGAAACGCAACGGCGAAGTGTCGGTGCTCATACGAACTCTCGGACATCTGGATGCGATGCGGGTCGCCGTCGCCGTGCGGCCGGACCTGCCGGTTAGCGCCAACCCGCCGCCGGTTCGCAATTTTGTCGACGAGGCGGTATTCGCCAAGCTGCGCAAGCTGAAGATCGCGCCCGCAGCGCCCAGTACCGATGCCCAGTTCCTCAGGCGCGTTTATCTCGATACCATCGGGACTCTGCCCACTCCCGAAGAGTCGCTGGCTTTTTTGAAGGCTACGGATCCAAAGCGCCGGGACAAGCTGATAGACACGCTCCTGGACCGTCCGGAATATGCCCAATTCTGGGCGCTGAAGTGGGGCGATCTGTTCATGATTCGCGACATTTTCAACATGAACAACACACCCTACGCGCATGAGTATTTCCGTCGCAACTTCGCCGAAGACCGTCCCTACACCGACGTCGCGCGTGAGATGTTGACCGGACTCGGCCCGCTGGCGGAAGTGGGCCCCAACAATTTGTACTCGCGCGAAGACCGGCGGCCGGCCGAAGAATATGCCACCCTGGTCTCGCAATCGCTGCTCGGGGTGAGCCTGGAATGCGCGCGCTGTCACGACCATCCCAAAGAGAAATGGAAACGTGATGACTTCCTGGGGTTGGCGGCCTTTTTCTCGCAGGTCAAGATGAAAGAGCGGAATGGCTACCGGCCTTTCGAAGGCTTCGTGGTGCTGAACTATGCGGCCGAGTTCAAGCACCCGCAATCACGCCAGGTGGTTCGGCCGAGGCTGCTCGACGGCTCTGAGCCGGTGATCGGACCGATGACCGACCGCCGCGAACTCCTGGCGCAATGGGTCACCGCGCAGGCCAACCCGTTCTTTGCGCGCGCCACCGTTAATCGGGTCTGGAAGCAGCTCTTCGGTAAAGGCATTGTGGATCCCGTAGACGATTTCCGCGTCACCAATCCGCCGAGTAATCCCGAGCTCCTCGACCGGCTGGCCGAATACTTCATCGAACATAATTTTCGTTTCAAGCCTTTGATGAAGCTGATGCTTCGATCCAGCACCTATCAGTTGGCCTCGGCCAGCAATGAGAGTAACGCCGGGGACTCGACCAACTTCTCGCGTTACTATGTCCGGAAACTGACGGCGGAGCAATTGCTGGACGCCGTCGGCGATGTGAGCGGGGTGCCCGAGCGGTTCCAGGGCTTCTATCGCGGCAAACGCGCCATTGATTTGCCGGATCCGGGCGTGCCCTCTTATTTTCTAGCGACGTTCAACCGTCCGATCCGCGATACCGCCAAGTGCGAGCGGACCGGGGCCCCCACCATCACTCAGGCCATGCACTTTATGAACGGGGATGCGATCCAAGGCAAGGTTGCCAGCGCGGAAGGACGCCTTCACGAAATGATCGCTGCCGGCGCAACGGATGACCGCATCATCGAGCACTTCTATCTGGCAGCCAACAGCCGTTCGCCGAAACCGGAGGAGCTGGTACTGGCAAAATCGTTTATAAGCAAGCAGACCAATCGCGAACTGGGCCTGCAAGGCGTCGTCTGGGCGCTGCTTAACAGCAAAGAGTTTTTGTTCAACCACTGAGGAGGAAGTATGCTGGGGCGTGGAATTTATCACCGGGCGCCGGATGCGGTCTGGGGCCGCCGCGATTTTGTTCGTATCGGATCGGCGGGATTGCTCGGGCTGAATATCTGGGACTGGGCGCGTCTCAGCCCGGTGCAGGCGGCGAGTCCTCCCAAACAGAACGCGTGCATCCTTATCTGGCTCATGGGCGGCCCGCCCCAACAGGACATGTGGGACATGAAGCCCGACGCCCCACAAGAGTATCGCGGCCTTTTCAAGCCGATCCCGACAAATGTCTCCGGGATACAGATCTCCGAACACCTTCCCCGGACTGCGAAGGTGATGGACAAGTTTGCCATCATCCGGTCCATGACCGGAAAGACCGCCCAGCACGAGCCCGCGCAGGACTATGTGCTCAGCGGATATCCGCCGCTCGCAAGTCTGGCGTATCCTTCCATGGGTTCCGTGGTGGCAAAGGAAAAAGGGGGTCGCAACGGTCTGCCGCCCTATGTGGCTATTGCGAAGCCCGGCTACGCTTACGGACCCGGCTTCCTTGGCGCCGCATATAGTGCCTTTGCCGCGGGCGATCCGAACGAAGCCAATTACCGCGTTCGCGATATCCGGCTGCCCACCGATGTCGATTGGGACCAGGCGTCGGACCGGCGGTTCCTGCTAAAGAAGTTGGACGGCGTCTTCCTGAAAGATCCGTCCGTCTACAATGCCGATACGGGAGGCGAATTTGCCGCGGTCGATGATGCCTATGCCAAGGCCGTCGATCTGGTGAGTTCGGCCAAGGCGCAGAAAGCTTTCCAGATCTCCGAGGAGCCTGATCGTATTCGTGAAATGTATGGCAGGACGCCCATGGGCCAAGGCTGTCTGCTTGCCCGGCGCCTGGTGGAGGCCGGCACGAGATTCGTAACCGTCACGACGGGGATGAACGTGTGGGACACCCATGTCCGCAACTTCGACATGCTCCAGAATGACCTTCTGCCGTCCTTCGATATGTCCTTTTCGGCGCTGCTGACTGATTTGGCGGATCGGGGAATGCTCGATTCGACGCTGGTCATCGCCAATGGCGAGTTCGGCCGTACCCCCAAGGTGAATGGCGCGGGCGGGCGCGATCACTGGCCCAAAGTCTGGTCGTGCGCCATGGCGGGTGCGGGGATCCGCGGCGGCCAGATCTACGGCGCCTCCGATGCGAATGCCGGCGAGGTGAAGGACAAGCCGGTGCAGGTGGAAGACTACACGGCCACGGTTTACAACCTTCTCGGCATTGATTATTCGAAAGAGTACGAAACCTCCATCGGCAGGCCGGTGCGCATCTCGAACGGGAAGCACATCAGCCTGAGCTAAGAACCGGCGCAGGCGCTCAGTTGCGGACGCACTACAATACCCCTCTTACGTTATGAACGAAAATCAACATCTCTATCGCACCCTTACCTGGCCTGAAGTTCGCGAGGCCGCTGAGCGGAAAGCGGTCATCGTCATCCCGGTTGCCGCCATCGAGCAGCACGGATATCATTTGCCGGTCGACACCGATAACGTGCTCGTGGAGCACGTCACCGAAGAGGCGGCCCGCCGTTCGGGCGGTACCATGCTCACCGCTCCGATGATCCACTATGGTTTCAATGAGCACAATATGGGTTTTCCCGGGACGATTAACATCCGGGAATATGTGTTTGTTGACTTCTGCTACGACGTGGCTCATTCCATGGTGCGGCAGGGAT
>DATLCW010000259.1:0-23725 GCA_035526195.1 Bryobacteraceae bacterium | reverse complement strand
TACCCTTTTCGAAACTCCTCAAAGGCGCCAGTGATCTCCACTGGCGCCGACCATGTCTGGCCGTCGTCCCCGCTCCGTGTGTAGAAGGCCCGCATGTACTCGAGGCAATACAGGAAATGGACGGCGCCGTCTCGCCCGGCGATGCCCACCGGATTGTTGTAGGTAACCGCATCGGGGTCCGCAAGCTTTTGCGCCAAAGCCATAGGATTCTTCTTGTGCGGACCCGGCAGTTGGCCGACCTGCACCGGCGGCGAGAACGTGCGGCCTCCATCGTTGCTGCGGCGAAGCATCAGACCAATGGGTCCCCAATCGCCGCGGCCGGTTTTGCGGGCTTCGCACCATGCGAGGATGGAACCTTTGGCTGTAACCGCCATGCCAGGGATCCGATAGATTGCGTAGCCACCCTGGCCGGACATCCAAAGATCCTGCTTCTCCAAGGCGGGCTTCGCCGTACCTGCCATTGCCGTGAAAGTGAGAACAAGAGAACGGCGGCTGAGTTCCATAGCGGGTACTGTAGCGCGAATCACGGATTGTTTGGAGAATGGTGATGGAATCGGAGACCCAATTACACGTCTCTGATTGAGAGCAGACAAAGCCGCCCACAAGAGACGGCAGCGCTAAGGCTGAGGAGCAAATAGAGCAAGCTCTCGGAGGGGGAAGCGGGGCAGGTTAAGGCTGGCAGGTGCTTTCCTGCCCCGCGACTTCAAGGATCTACACCAGCCGCGGGTAAATTTAACGAATTCACAGAACATCACCCTGCGGCGCTTACACCCGCCTTCGCCGGCCTCCCGCCAACAGCTACAATGTATTGAGCCAGAGCCTGCATGGAAACGCATCTCAAGATGATTGGGGTCCTAAACGCCGCATTAGGCGCGTTTGGGATTTTTGCCGGTATTGTGGTTTTGATCCTGTTTGGCGGCCCTCGGGGCGTACTATTGATGAATGCCCGCGCAGGCGGATCCACCACCACCACCGAAGGCTTCGTGACAATGTGGGTGCTTTTCTACATGTTTTTGATGGCCCCGCCGCTGATTGCCGCGGGATACGGCTTGATGAAATATCAGGAATGGGGCCGCAATCTTGGGATGATCGTTTCCATATTCTCCCTCATTCTTATTCCTCTAGGAACCATCGTCGGCATTTACAGTCTATGGGTATTGACTTCCCATGAAGTGGAGCCATTGTTTAAAGGCGCCCCCGGTCCGCCGCGGCGCGACTTGCGCTAACTTTATTGGTTCGCGGGTCTGCGACAGCTTCAGCGAGAGCGGGCTTCGAGTTAGCGATTAAACAGGAATGCCTTGCTGTTGACAAGGGCCCAGAGAAGGTCCTGGGCTCTGGCGGCGCGACTGGCGCCGCCGCGGAGGAACGTAACCGCTTTGTCATATTCTCCCGGCGTGGGCAGACGGCCCAATGTGGTGAGATACATTTCTTCCAACAGCTCTTTGTCGGTTTGACCGGTGGTGATCATTTTGCTGATGCGGCCCTTGGGATCGGCGATGGATGCGGCGATGTCGCCTCCATTAACCAGGTTCAAGGCCTGGGGAAGACTGAGGTCTACGCGGCGCTCACACTCGCAGGCGGATTCGCGCTGCGGACGGCCGAACAGATCGAGGAACCCATCCTTGCCGACATGCGGATCCGGCAACTGTTGGGCTCTGGTATCCTCCGGCACCTCGGCGAACTTCGGCCGGGAGCCTGTGGCCAGTTCCAGAGCGTCCAGCAACTGCTCGGCGGTCAGGCGGCGCGGTGATTGATGCGAGAAGTTGGTGTGGTCGTCTTCATTCCATTCATTGGATTCGATGCTTGCCTGATAGGCTCGGGATGTGGCGATGGTACGGACCAGGTGGTTCAGGTCGAAGTCGTGATCGGTGAAATCCCTGGTCAGCGCAGCCAGCAGCGGTTCATTACTGGGCGGATTGGACGCGCGAATGTCATCCACCGGGTCAATGATACCTTTGCCGAAGAAATAGCTCCACATACGGTTGACGATGGCCTTCGCGAAGAACGGATTGTTCTTGGAGGTGAGCCATTGAACGAGGGCCTCGCGGTGGTCGCCCTGCTCGGGGATGGGCGGCGCCCCGATGCTGGCAACCAGATACTGCGGCTTCACCGTGCTTCCCGTCTTGGGGTGTTTCACGATGTTATCGTCGCGCTTCAAAAAGAGGATTTCGTCGCCAGTTTCATAGCCTGCCTTCAGGCCTACGGCGGCGAAGAATGCCGCAAGCTGGTAGTACTGATTCTGGGTCCATTGCTCGAAGGGATGATCGTGGCACTGGGCACAGACCATGCGAACACCGAGAAAGACCTGGCTGGTCTTCTCCATGGACGGTTTAGGATCGCGGGTGACGCGGAAGTAGTTGGCGGCGGGATTTTCGTAGGCGCTGCCACGGCTGGTTAGCAGTTCGCGGACCATCTTGTCATATGGCTTGTTCGCGGCGAGCGAATCGCGAATCCACTCGCGAAAACCCCAGGTGGCTTTGTCGCCGAGGTAGCGGCGGCTGTTTTGGAGAAGATCGCCCCATTTCACGGTCCACTGGTCAAGATACGCGGGGCGCTTCATGAGCCGGTCGACGGCGCGGGCACGCTTCGTTTTGGCATCGCCGGGCTCGGCGAGGAATTCGCGAATCTCTTTGGGTGAGGGAGGAAGACCGGTGAGATCGAGCGAGACGCGGCGCAGAAACTCAGCATCGGAAGCGGCTCGGGAGGGTTGAATCTTGAGGCGTTTGAGCTTGGCATCGATCAACTGGTCAATGTAGTTGTGCTGCGCCAGCGCGGTGAAGGTGAAGCCCTGCTTTGGATTCAGGACAGTGACCGGCACGGTGACAAACTTGCCTTCATAGCGCACGAGCAGCGCCGCTTCGCCTTTCCGTTTGGCGTCTATCTGGGCTCCGGCGGCTACTTCGGCGGTATCGGGCGTGTTCGACGAGATGTTGGCTTCGGCGGTGACGTCACGCATGGAACCGTCGCCGTAGTGCGCTTTCGTGGCGATCTTTTGTTTGGTTCCGGGACCATCGAAGAAAAGCTCCGCCGGTTGGACTTCCAGCTTCACCACTTTGTCCCTGACGGGATCGCCGAAGGGCGCGCCTTTGGAAAGCCAGTTGAGGATGGCCTTGTAGTAGGCGGAGCCGAGTTCGATGCGGACACCGCCACCATGCGGGACCTGCATGGTGGGTTTGGCGAGCAGCAGGCTGCGAGCGGGATCGGCACGATTAAAGCGGCGGCCGGCCACATCATAAAGCAGCGCTTCGTAGTCGAACAGCGGGTCATAGCCGCGAAGCGACAGCTTGAACCCGTTCTTTCCCTTTGCCGCTCCATGGCAAGGTCCGGACGTGCAGCCGACCTTATTCATGATCGGCATGATGTCTTTGAGGAAGGTGATCTGCTCACTGGACTGGGCGGCGAGAAGCAGCGAACCAAGCAGGAAAGAAATCAGGAAGCGCATATATAAACCTCTACTTTGCAACGACCAGGGACGCTTCGACGGCGCCGATCTTATAAGGTACTTTGCCCTTTTCCCCTTCCGGCAGAATGGACGACGGGTTCAGGAGGATCTTGTGATCTCCCGCGGGGGCGTCCGGGCCGGCTTCGCAGGCAATGCGATACTCTTTGGCGCCGTCGGGCACTTCGGCGGAAACGCAGGTGACCGCCAGCGGCAAAGCGTCGGGAGCGATGGTGATGGGGCTCGTAAAGCCGGCCTCGCGGGACACACCGCCAACCAATTCCACTTTGCCGCCCGGCTTGAGCGGGGTGGCCTGTTTAGGCGCTTCCACATGATAGCCCTGTACGACTTCCACCGTGATTGCGGGCGCATAGACGATCTCCTCCCGCATGGCGGCGCCGGTGCGGGCGCTGAGGATGACATCGAAAATGCCCGGCGTGGTGCCCAGAGTGGTGTTCATGGTGAGCACTTTGTCTTTCTCGCTGATCCGCAGGTCGCGTCCGCCGGGCGTATCAAAGGCAACCGTGCGCGGCGACGGGACGCCCGTCTTACTGGCAAAGCTCCAGGGGAACTCGTACTTCATGCCCTGGACAATGCGCACTCGCGGCGGACTGTTCACCGTAAGAACACCTGGCGGCTCGCCGCTTACTGCGGCGGGCAGATCGAGCCCGAGCCAGAAAGCCTGGAAGGGCCGGACGTTGCGGCGGCTCGAATCGACAAAGCCAAAGTTGCCCCGGACATTCGTCGTCATGCCTGGTGCAGTCGCTTTGCGGCGCATTTTGGAGCCGTCGGGTAGCGTGGCCTCGCCCCAAACGGTTAGATTGACGGATTGGGCTTTTACGCCGTGCTTGGCTGTCAGGGTAATGACGCCGCGGCGCGATGCTGTGCGGGCATCGATGTCCACCACTTCGGCCGGCACGCTGCCACCCGCCGCTTCGATCCCTGGGGGGAGGTTCTCGACTTTGAGGAACACGTCGCCATTGAAACCTCGCCGCTCGACGTTGACTGTGACGATGTTCGAGCCACCCGCGGGAATATTGACGAAGGGAGTAGCGAGGGTCAGTTCAAACCCGGGTTGCTGTTGCCGGGCGCTAAGCCGGTAGGCGTAGGCGGGACCTCCATCTTGATTCAGATCTTCGACGGCGACGATTACTTCGGTGACTCCCGGGGGAGCTTTCAACAGCAGGAAGGGATCGGTGCTGAAGTCGCCGGCTACGAAGGTGGCGTTGACGGCCTGCTTCGGCGGCTGGTCTCCGGCGGAGTCGAGTTTTTCGCCCTTGCTGTCATAGATGGTGAGCAGGGCGTCGAGGCGCGACGTGCCGAGGCCCCTGGCCCCCAGATCAATCATATAGGTTTCGCCCGGTTTGACGGCCAGTCTGTATTTGTCGATCTCGCCGGGTTTGAGCAGCCGGCCATTCATCACTGTGCCCGGCTTGAGTATGTGCGGACCCGCGCCGGCAGGTTCCAACGTTTCCGGCGAATCGCTGAGAACAAACGGGATGGGGAGGGTTCCTTCGGAGTTCGGCAGCGACACCATGCCATGGGTTGGCTTTGCTTTGACCGGGGCGGTGAGATTGCCGCCGGAGAGCTCGACATCAATGGGCTTGTCCCGGGTCCAGCCGAGAGGGAAGACAGCGTCGGCGTAAGAGTAGAAGCCCATTTTGAGCCGGTAGAAATTGGCGGCCTGATCGGAGAAGCGGGCGTCATGGACTTCGACGTAGTAATTGCCTTCCTGGGGGAAGGTGAAGTCGAGACGGCAGTCTACTCCAAGGGTAGGAGTGTCCTCGATGCGGATCAAAAGCTTCCCATTCGAGTCATAGATGTTGAGGGCGGGATCAATGGCGGAGCCCATGCGGCGGGCTTCCACTTCAAAGATGCGATGCTCGCCGCCTTTGCCGTAAACCTTGAAGAAATCACGGTCGCCGGCACGGAACGTGCCGTTGATGGTGATGGGCAGCGCCTTCAACGGCTGGGCTGTCTCCATGGTGTCATTCTTCTCCATTTCCCTCATTTCGGGGTAGGATCCGAGACTGAATAGAAGAATGTTGGAGATGCCGTTGGGGGATTCGATGCGGACGGGGTAAAGGCCGACCGGAGCTCCGGGTTGGATCTCGACTAAGAACGGGAGCCGCTTGCCGGCGGTTTCAGGCGGCACGCTGAGGGGCGTGAAGGTGGCGGGAAGGTTGGAGACGATCTTCGCGCCCTCCGGCAGGTTGGCGCCGATGAGGGTAAGCGTGAGGGCCTTACCGCGCTGCGCTCCCCCTGGTTCCAGGGTGTTCAGGACGGGTGGCGCCGCTATAAGGGCGGCGGAGGCAAGGAGGAAAACTGGGATAAGCCTGGTCATGGCGCGGTTACAGATGCCGTAAGGGGCACGGGTATAAATTCCTTGACGAGACTGCCGGAAGCGGCGTCGTAGATACGAACTGTTCCGTCGAATCCGGCGGTGGCGAGTTGTTTGCCGTTCGAGGTGAAGGCGACGGTGTAAATCCCGGCTTTATGACCTTTGAGAGTAGCGGTTCGCTGCCCGGTCTCTACATTGTAGATGGGCGCTTCCGGGCTGGCTCCGGCGACGGCTAAACGGCTTCCATCCGGGGAGAAGGCCAAGGCCAGGATGACGCCTTGCTGCGGCTCCAGCTTGCGAATGAGGGTGGTGTCATCGGCAATCTTCATGACGCGCGGGCGGTCCATCATGTAGTAGTACGGGATGCGGTCCTCGCCTCCGATGGCGACGAAATCACGCGTGGGGTGGCGGGCCACGGAGCTGAGTTCGCCTCGCAGCAGATTGACGTTTTCAATGAACTGGCCGTTGGCGGCATCTGTCAGCTTGGCGGCGCGGTCACGGCCTACCGAGACGAGGCGCTTGCCGTTGACCCCGTACACCGTGGCAAGGACCCAGTTCTCGTGATGCGGTACCTTCTGGAGTTCTTTGCCGCTGGCGAGATCCAGGATGCGCAGGGTATTGTCGGTACAGCCGACGGCGAGATGGGCGCCGTCGGGGGAGAGCGAAGCTCCGAATACCGTGTCATTGGTCAGGGTGATGGAGCGCCGGAGCTTCCGGGTGCCTACGTCCCAAACCTGAACTTCGCCGAAGCGGGCGGGAGTGCCTCCGGCGGCGATGAGCGTCTTGCTGTCTTTCGAGAAAAGGATGGAATGGATACGGTCTGATACTCCAGGGAGCCTGGCGAGGATGCCTGAACCATCCGCGTTATGGAGCAGCACTTCGCGGTACCCCGAGACGGCGAGGGTTGTGCCATCCGGCGAGAAGGCGATGGCATTGACGACCGGGGATTGGCTGTAAACGGGGGGCTTGTCGAGGGAGATGGTTTCCCGGGCTTCGGCGGGGGTGTCGTCGGCGGCTCCGGCTTCGACCCATTCGCGAATGGCTTTGATTTGGTCTTCGGGGAGGGGATCGGCCCCGAGCGGCATCCGGGGTTGGCGCTTGCCTGTTATGTATTCGACAAGCAGCGGGATCGCCGGGCCGCGGCTGCCGCCCTTTTGCATGGCTTCAAAGGAGGTAAGGTCCAGGTTGCCCTGTTTGACGGAGGGTTGATGGCAGCCCTGGCAGTTGCGCTGGAGGACGGGGCGGATGTCGCGAAAGAAGCTGGCTGCGGCGCCGGTGCCGGCTGAGGCGGCAATCAAGGACAGAAGTAGCGCGGTTTTTTTCATGAACAGCCTATGGTGAGGAGACTATCACATGCCGGAGCCGGGTGCCACGCCGGCAGGGAGATACGGTTTGGGACGGAACAGTTTTGGTTGTTTTCTGTTCCGTTTTGTTCCCTTGTTCGAAGTTGTCCGGCGCGTAAGAGAGAATAAACCACGAATACGACCGTCTACGACGAGGTTAGCGCATGAATTCCGGCGCGGTGTATTTCAGGCAATGGTTGAGTTGGGAACAGAAGGGTTTAGAGGTGTACCGGAGTTGTGACCGGCGGGAGGGTGGAACACAGATTGTGTAAACGATGTTGTGCTGGTGGGAGAATAAGACGCCGTCATGGCGATTGCCCCCGAAACTGATCGATAAGCTGCTAGCCGGGCACGGTCACCGGACGCAAGACATGGCCGGCGAGAACGGCTGCTGAAGCAACCCGGAATGGCAAGAGCCGGAGTGGGAAAGCACCAGCCCCCATGGACGCCATTGGATGACAAAAATTCTTTCCAGGTACGGGGAACGACAACGCGTGAAATTCAAGATCATTTTAGAAGAAATATACGGAAATGGCCGGATGGTTTGAAGGTGGAAACAGCGTCGCGCAGCAGTCAATGACCTGCGCCCGATCTACACGGCGGCGAAGGCAGAAGGGGCGCAGACTGGCGCTTGAGGCGTTCGCGGCGAAGTGGGACGGCAGTCACCAGACGATCCGCCATGTGTGGCGCCGCCCAGGATTCCAGGTGGAGGTCGTTGCTGGCCGCGCCGAAATCGCCTGCGGCAGCAAGGAATCCGATCCCTCGCTGGCCGGTCGGGACCGGAAGGTCTTACAAAGCGCTTTATCGAGAAGGTTGATAAACCGCTCTTCTCAAAAACATCGTGTCTGCGCGGCATTCGGGCGGCGGCCCAGGCTTCATTCGCCGCTACCATAAGGGCCGCCTCACATTGGCGGACGCCCCGGGGTTATTATCCTGACGACTTCATCGGCAGCGTTGGGACCGGTATCAACCTTCTGGCCGCCGATGTAATTGATTACGCGTGTTGTCCAATCGCGGAACTGCGTGCCCTTCGCAGCGGGTTTAATCGCGGTCAACTCTTTTGGAAAAGTAGGGGCGATCCTACGTTTCCTGCACTCTTCGCAGTTAAAAAAGACCGGCCGGAACGTGTTGTTTTTTTGATTACCAACGCCTCCGAAGGTGTCCCAGATACGTAAGGACTCCGTCTTTGAGACCGGCACGCACAAGGCGAAATAGTCTGCCGCAGGACGGACCACGGAATAGAATCCGATCAGATCGCTGACCAGATCCTCCACACTGAATCCAGAATCGGTAAACCAGGAAAGCGGCCAGCTATCCTGCATGTTTTCGAAGCCAACGGATATTTCCATGAAGATGGAGAGAGCCACGGACTCTTTATCTTCCCTGTTCAGTCCATTCTTCACAAAGTAACTCCTGGTAAAGCCAATTATCACAAATGACTTACGCCCGTCTTGGCCATAGGTTACCTTGAAGCCGCCGCCCGTCTCGGACTTTGTCCCTTTCTCGTTGAGAATCTGTTCCCAAAGTGATTGTGCCCCGATGTGCGGCCTGGCTGGCGATTTGCCGCTTGCGTGTCCTTTGTCGACCCATCCACAGTTACACGTATACACAAGTCGTTGATCGATGTCGTTGCGGCTGCTCATTTGTATCTTCCTCCTGAGAATGTGGCTCCTTATTGAAACTGAGTGATCGTGACTTGTAAACTTCCATCCGCGGGAACGATTTTGACATGCACGACAGACCGTTCCAGATGGCTGGCGAAGACCAACTCTCCCCTGTCCGCCGGCTGTTCCAGGTAGCCGCCGGCCAACAGGTATGCGCGTACCTGGCGCACGATTTCGGCTTCCGGCGCCCCGCTACGAAATACAACCTCGTCTTGAGGGGGCTTGGGACCATCCCCCGCGCTCGTGAAATACCCCGCCTCACCTGCAAGCCCTGGGGTGGGGATGTTGCGAATCGTGGAAGAAACCCCGACCCACCAGGAGAAAGTCCCTTTTGGGGGATAGAGCGACTCCGCCATGCGAATGCGAATCACATAGAAAGTAAGACCACAGAAGAGGAGCGAGACTACCCCTCCCAAGGCCAACAACCGGCGCATCCTCGGCCGCAATGTCACCCCCTGCGCGATAGTATACGACCAGTTGCAGGATCAAATTTAACCGAGTCATTGCCGGCTGGAGTTTACAGGATCTTATCGCAACGACAGCGCCGCGTTACAGAGGTCACGAAGGGAAGCCCGCTCCTTCAGATGACCTCCGGCGGACCCGGACGGTCAGAACACTCCCGTGTCTCGGGATCAAACAGGAAGGCACTAGCGCTTCACTTAGGGAAATACAACCTGGAGTTTGCGGCCGCCAGCTACGGAGAATCCGAACGAGCAGCACGGTCGATCCCGATCTTCCACAACGGGGATTCCCGTCATGTGGTCAAGATCTATCGTATTGCAGACCCGGGTAAGGAATAAGATGATCTTTGGCAGGCGCTCACGGATCATTTCGCCGTACAACGAGAGGGCCGGTTTTCGGATTCCGTTTGCGCCCGAAGGCGTGAACGAGCGCTCGGCTGGTTCAATATGAATCCTTGGAGTAATTATGGCACTTCTCAATTTTGGCAAGCCTCTTGGCGGGTTCTCGGCCTTCAAGACAGCGAAGGTTCCGGTGACGGAGGTGACCGGGCCCGGCGGGTTCCGAGCATACATCTACCAATGCTTCATCAAGACGGACTGGGACGGATCGCACAGGGCCTATGGACTCGATCGGCCCGATGAGGGCAGCTTCAAGTTCCCTCATCAAAAGAACCTTAAGCCTAAGGAAGCAGGCGACAAGCTGTGGCGGAGCGGGAGAAGTAGAGCTGACGATTCCTGGGCAGGCGTGTACTCCACCACGACGGAGTATGCCCGGACCATCCTTAAATCGAACTATCCCCGCTGGAATGTCATCGGGCCCGATGAACAAGAGAGAGTCTTCAAGCAATTCATTGATACGCGCGAAGTCACCCAACTCGGCCGCTCTCTGAAAGACAGTAAGGGCAAGTTTCCTATCGTCCAACTTCCCGGATTCAACGGGGAAGACAAGAACAAGGGATACTATGTCTCGCAAGCCCACGCAGTCACGAGTCAAGGAGACTACAGGGACAGGCCATGGGACCAAAGGAGCTACATCGATGCCGCCGAGGTGGACTACGCCGTGGTGCCGGACCTGGCGGGGGTCAGGAAGGGGGACTACGGCGTGGTCATCCGGAACAGCACGGGCCGAACTACATCCTTTTACTGTGGAGATACGGCGGGTGGGAAGGGAGATTATGGGAACTACGGAACCAAAAAGCTCGGTGAGGTTTCCGGGCACGTTCTCGAGTACCTGGGCGAAGGATACTACAACGAGGAGCCATACAGCTTCATTGTGTTTCCGAATTCAGGCAATGGCGAGGCGAATTACACCGCCATGGCAAACACAAGCGGCGTTGTATGGGCGCGCATGCAGATGCTCGCCAATCCAAGGATGCAACCCGCGCATGAACTGGCGGTTCGCCTGGCGCTCGGCGTGGACTACACCGGTCGCGCCATCAATTCCCCCTATGAACTGAGCGGAAAACCGGCGGTCGACTTCCGGCGTATCGGCAGAGCCTTCACTTACTATGGACTCAATGTGATTCAAGCCGCGTCTGTTGCCAAAAGCGAGGACGATGCAGATTATGTGGCTCCAACGTCCATGGAACTGCCCAAGAAATAAGGCTACCGGATGTCTTTCCATACAAAGCGCCTCAGCACGAGAATAAGATCGGTGCCGATTGGAATGATACTTGCATTGTTTTCGCGCTTTTGACGCCCCTTGCGTGACTGATGTCGCAACCGCCAAAGGTCCTCGCGCCGCACGCCTAAACGAGCACTCACGCGGCCGTTTCGTCCTCGCAGGATCGACACCGATCCGTTCTGCCGGGGCTCTTCGATATTCCCAATCCGGTCCACGTTGTCGCCGCGCACTGCTTTCGACGTGCACCGGCCGAATAGATCGAAGAAGAGTGCGCGCCCTTGCACCGGTTGTAGAACTGGCGTTTCCCTTTGCGAGGAATTACCCGCCAATGTGTTCCCAGACTGACCCCGGGACTTCCCCGCCGTGGCCGCTGGCGAATGGAAGAAACCGGATGCCGGAGGCGATGCGGCCGGGTGCATTGACGACGTCAGGTGTGTAGAAACCGTGACCAGCCGACCTGCGGATCATTTCACCTTGGCAACTTCAAAATGAAAGTGATTCTGGTGGC
This sequence comes from Bryobacteraceae bacterium, assembly GCA_035526195.1. Classification (GTDB taxonomy): domain Bacteria; phylum Acidobacteriota; class Terriglobia; order Bryobacterales; family Bryobacteraceae; genus CADEFT01. The sequence goes on along the minus strand of DATLCW010000259.1, from coordinate 12,345 downwards.
CGGCGCGGAGCCAGGTCCAAGGCGTGTCGGGATGAAGGATGCCGCTTCCTTCGCCGATGCGCGGCTTGGCTTCCGGGCTGTCGTGACGCGCCTGGGTGGTCAGATACTGGTATATGTCTTCAAAGAAGCCGGGCGCGCCCGCGGCGCCGAGAACTAACTTTGCCAAATCCATTGGATCAACCGCCAGGCGATAGCTTGTCTTGGTGGCGGAACCCGGCCATCGGCCAAATTTGTCCCCGCCGATGGCGGCGGGAACGCGCTGGTTCCCCCAATCCCGCAAGACATCAAAGTGCCCGGCGGAAGTGACGGCGCCATGAAAATCCATGGCAAGGCCCTCGGTGTGCGTGTCGCGGTCATTATTCCTGCCGCCGCCGATCCCTAACCCGCCCCAAAAGATGGCGGACGCTCCCCAGTTGTCCCTCAGATATTGCGTGAAGCGCACCACCAGCACGACGTTGCGCAAGTCGAGCTCCCGTGTCTCGGTCCACCCGGCCGCCTGCGGGTTGTTGGGGGTAAACTGCACTCCGGCGATGTTCAACTTCAATCTGACCTTGTTCGTGGGCTTAGGCCAGGTAACGTTTCCGTTGCCATCGCATTCGGGCCATCGCTCCATGTGGATGACCTGGTTCACCCAATAGTGCACGACCAGGTCGCGTGCCTGCTCACGGCTGAGGGACCGGGCGACGACGCCGGACCCGGCTGGGGCAGCTACGAAGCGTTGCAGTTGTTGACGAGCGGCTGCATATTGCTGCTGCAGCCGTAAGGCAAAGCCAGCCATTCCCATATCATCCAGCTCTTAGGGCCTTCGTCCCTGTTTATTGTAAGAGAAAAAATCGCCGAAAGCACCCCACCGGTGGCCTTGGGAGCCGCGCGTCCGCCAGCCGTTTAAGGACTTTTCAGCAACCTGCTAGAGGCGGTTGCGGGAGGACATGATGTCGTCGATGTTCACCAATTCGGTAGGGTAGTCGCCGGTGTAGCAGGAGTAGCAATATTCCCGCTTGTCGTCCTCCACGGAGTCGCGGAGATTGCCCAGCGAGAGATAGGCGAGCGAGTCTGCTTCGACGTAACGGCGAATCTCTTCCACCGAATGATTGGCAGCGATCAGCTCATTTTTGGTCGGTGTGTCCACACCGTAGAAGCAAGGGGAAATGGTGGGTGGACAGGAGATGCGGAGGTGTACTTCTTTGGCTCCGGCGCTGCGGACCATGCGGACGATCTTGCGGGAAGTGGTGCCGCGAACAATGGAATCGTCGACCAGAATGACGCGCTTGTCCTTCAGCAGGTGGCGGACGGGATTCAATTTCAGCTTAACGCCGAAATCGCGGATGGCCTGCGAGGGTTCAATGAAGGTGCGGCCTACGTGATGATTGCGGATGAGGCCCATGCGAAAGGGAATGCCGGACTCGGCAGCGTATCCTAACGCCGCCGCTACTCCCGAATCGGGTACCGGGACGACCACATCGGCATCCACCGGATGCTGGGCGGCCAGTTTACGTCCCATCCTCTCGCGCGACTGCACGACCGGACGCCCGAAGACGATGGAATCGGGGCGCGAAAAGTAGACGTGCTCGAACACGCATTGCGCTTTGGGACGCCGCGGAGCAAAGCGCTCGCGGGTCATTCCCTCGGGACCAACGATCACCATTTCTCCGGGCTCTACATCGGAAAGATACACCGCGCCAATGAGGTCGAAAGCACAGGTTTCCGAGGCGAACACGTAGCACATTTTGTGACCGGGAATTTCCATGTAACCCATGGCCAAGGGGCGGAAGCCGTGCGGGTCGCGAGCGACGATGATTTCGCTGCGGGTAAGCAGCACCAGCGAGAAGGCGCCTTCCAGCTGAAGTAAGGCGTCGCGCAACGCGGCGGGCACCGTACGTTCGCGCGAGCGCGAGATGAGGTGAAGCACCACCTCGGTGTCGCTGGAGGAACTGAAGATCGCCCCCTCATCCTCGAGCGCTTTGCGGATCTCCGTGGCATTCGTGATGTTGCCGTTGTGAGCGAGCGCGATGCGGCCCTTGTTGGTGGCGACGCAGAACGGCTGGGCATTCAGCATGGCGCTGTCGCCCGCCGTGGAATAGCGGGTATGGCCGATCGCTTTATCGCCGGGCAGGCTGCTGATCACGCCGGGGGTGAAAATGTCCGTTACATGGCCCATGGCTTTGTAGCAGTACACTTCATTGCCATCGGCGGAGGCCGCCCCGGCGCTCTCCTGTCCGCGATGCTGCAGCGTGAAGATGCCCAGATTGGCAACGTTCGCCGCCTCGGGGTGCCCATAGACGGCAAAGACTCCACATTCCTCGTGCCAGTGATCAAGCATGTTGGTCTGCGCCATGAAGCAGGTGCTCCAATGCGCCCTCCCATTGATTTTTCAGCGTTTCCACCGGACTGTCGATGAGCGTTGTGCGGCGATTTCTCACTGTCAGCCTGCCTTCTACGGTCTTACCGATCCGTATGGCTTCCACGTGGTGGCTGGCGGCGATTTCTTCGACCCGGGAGGCGTTGGCCGTCGATATCAGGATACGGGAAGGACCTTCGTGAAAGAGCAGATGTTCAGGGCGAAGTCCGGAATTGAGGTCAATCGCGGCGCCGATGTTGGCGGGGGAGAAGCAACATTCGGCAAGCGCGACGGCGAGACCGCCATCGCTTAAATCATGCGAGGATTCAGCCAAGCCTTCGGCAATCACTTCGCGGATGGCGGACTGCACGCGCTTTTCGTAGTCCATGTCCAAAGCAGGGGGAAGTCCCCAAAGATCATCGAGCAGCTGCTTGGCATATTGCGTTCCACCGAAATGAATTTCGTCGCAGACGCCCAGCCCGCCGAGCAGGAGGACGTCGCGCTGCGGATTTCGGAACGCCATGGCGACCGGCAGTTGCGTGGGCAGCAGGCCGACGATGCCAATGACAGGTGTGGGAAAAATGGCCACCAGATCGTCGCCGGTACGGGTTTCATTGTAGAGGCTGACATTGCCTCCGGTGATGGGAGTTTCAAAGAACGTACACGCTTCCGCCATGCCTTCGACTGCTTCCACCAACTGGGCCATGATCTCCGGACGCTGGGGATTTCCGAAGTTCAGATTGTTGGTAGCGGCGACGGGCGTGGCGCCGACGGTGGAAAGATTGCGGCAGCACTCCGCCACCAGGAGCTTCGTTCCTTCCCGGGGATCGAGGTAGCAGTAGCGGCCATTACCGTCGAGCGACATCGCGATGGAAGTTCCGGTCTCCTTGATACGCACGACGGCGGCGTCGCAGCCGGGGCCTAGCGTGGTGTTGGTACGCACGCTGTAATCATACTGCTGCCAGATATAGCGTTTGGAGCAGAGGTCGGCGGAGGCAAGGAGAGTTTCGAGGTCGGCGTTGAAATCGCCGCTGGCGTAAGCAGGACCCTGCATGGGAGCGGTGCGATAAGGCTCAGCGTCATGCGGACGGTCATACATGGGAGCGGCGTCGGTAAGGGCAGGATTGTGAATTTCAGCGACCACTTTGCCGTGATCTTTGACGCGCAGGGTGTTCTCCGCGATGACGACGCCGACGGTGGCGGCATCCAGTCCCCATTTGCGAAAGACGGCGAACACTTCCTCTTCACGGCCTTTTTCGGCCACCAGCAGCATCCGCTCCTGCGATTCCGAGAGCATGATTTCATAGGGCGTCATGCCGGATTCGCGCTGCGGCACATGCATCAGATCGATCTCGACACCCACCTCGCCGCGGGAGCCCATTTCACAGGTGCTGCAGGTGAGTCCGGCGGCTCCCATATCCTGAATGCCGACGACGGCGCCGGTCTTCATCGCTTCAATACAGGCCTCGAGCAGCAGCTTCTCCATGAAAGGATCGCCTACTTGCACGTTGGGACGTTTGGCGGCGGATTCTTCGGTGAATTCAGCGGAAGCCATGGTGGCTCCATGGACTCCGTCTTTCCCGGTTTTGGCTCCGACATAGATGACGGGATTGCCCACGCCGGCGGCTTTGGCGTAGAAGATATCTTCTTTCTTCACGACGCCTAGAGCAAAGACGTTGACGAGTGGATTGCCGGCGTAGGAGGATTCAAAGACGCACTCGCCGCCCACGGTGGGTACTCCGAAGCAGTTTCCATAGTGGGCGATGCCGGAGACGACGCCTTCCAGAATGCGCCGGTTGCGCGGACCGGCTTGCGGATCGTCGAGGGGGCCAAAGCGAATCGCGTCCATCACGGCAATGGGCCGGGCTCCCATGGTAAAAATGTCGCGCAGGATACCGCCCACTCCGGTTGCCGCTCCCTGAAACGGCTCGATGAAGCTCGGGTGGTTGTGCGATTCGATTTTGAATGCGATGCAATAGCCCTGGCCGATATCGATGATACCGGCGTTCTCGCCCGGTCCTTGCAGCACGAGCTTGCTTTTGGTGGGAAGCTTTTTGAGGTGGATACGGGAACTCTTGTAAGAGCAGTGCTCGCTCCACATGACGCTGAAGATGCCAAGCTCAGTAAAGGTCGGCTCGCGTCCCAGCAGTTTGAGGATGCTTTGATACTCGGATTCGGTAAGGTTGTGACGGGCCAGGATATCCGGGGAGATCACGCTCATCGGGAGTGCACCGCCAGGGAAGCGGCCATGGATTGCAGGACCACAAGGCCGTCGGTGGAGCCCATGAGGGGATCGGTGGCTCTTTCGGGATGCGGCATCATGCCAAGGACGTTGCGGCCGGCATTACAGATGCCGGCGATATCGCGCATAGATCCATTGGGATTTTTGACATAGCGGAAGAGCACGCGGTCTTCCGCTTCCAGTTCGTCGAGCGTCCGGTCATCGGCAATGTAGCAGCCTTCTCCGTGAGCAATGGGCATGCGGAGCAATTGCTGTTTCCGGCCGTTCGAGGTGAAAGGGGAATTGGTGGTTTGAAGACGAAGATCGACGGGAGCGCAGATAAATTTCAAGCCGCGATTGCGGATGAGCGCGCCCGGAAGGAGTCCGGATTCGGTGAGGATCTGAAATCCGTTGCAGACACCGGCCACGAGCCCGCCGTCGGCGGCGAATTTCCGTACCGAGGTCATGATCTTAGAGAACTTGGCGATGGCGCCGCAACGAAGGTAATCCCCGTAGGAGAAGCCGCCTGGCAGGATCACCGCGTCCACGCCGTTGAGGCGATCCGAATCGTGCCAAAGGAATTCGGCCTGCTGGCCCAGATTCCGGGTGATGGAGTACCAGGCGTCGTGATCACAATTGCTGCCGGGGAAGACGACCACGCCAAATTTCATGGTGGGGAAACTTTATTTTAGCAGAGACGCCGCGCATCCCGAATCGAATAATCGCGAGGTCCTTCTCCCAGCGCAAAGCTTCGGCAAAGTTGCGTTCCGCGAGACTGTTGCCTCCCGTGCCGCCTGCCGCAACACCGCCCTGTTCTCTGACTGAGAAATGCACCGGCGCAGCCGATAATCGCGTGAGAATTGAGTGCCCGGCCGCCGCTCATCGATCTCCTGCAGGAGCCGGGGCAGCACCGCCCAATACTGGAAATCCGGAGCAAAATACCGTCAGCAGGAGATTTTAGCTACCCCTGAAGGTCTGGTAACTTCATTCGCAGCAACAAGTCCTGGAATGGCGGCTCGCGCCGTAGCGGCTTGAACCGTGGATCCGAGTTCACAAAAAGCAGGAATCCCGAATGTTCCTCATAGGCGGTGTTCAGCCACTCCAACGCTTTTTTCCTGTCATTCAAGCCGGCATAGATGACGGCGATGTCATAGGGAGAAATGTATTTCTTCTTTGCATCGGCCAGCAGTTCCTCCAGAATTTTCTCCGCCGTGGGGCGATTGCCCGAGCGTGCGAACACATGCGCGATGGACGCCTTCTTTATCGTGATGTCCCACGATTTCCGTAACGCCGACAAAGCTTCCAGGAACATGCCCTTCTGCTCGTAGATCCAACCCAGAGTCATCAGCGACCATCCATGATTGGGGTCGAATGCCAGCGCCTGCCGCGTCGCCTCAAGAGCTTTCTCTTCATCGCCGGTCAACAGGTAATGAAAGCCAAGGCAGGAGATCAAGGAAGGGTTGAACGGATCGAGCTCCAGCGCGCGGCTGCATTCCCGGGCCGACTCCTTGCCACGGCCCGTCCATAGGAGGAGGTGTGCGAAAAAGTGCCGCACCTCGGCGTCGGCGGGGTCAAGGCCAAGGGCGTGACGAAAGCCTTCCTCAGCCTCAGACCACTTCTATTCCAGGTGTAGTTTGCCCAATGCAAGACAAGCGTGCGCGGTCGCCTGCGTGGCATCCAGCGTCAACGCTTTGGAGGCGGTACTGATCATGCTCGTGAAGGCCTCGCGCGGCGGGCCGAAACCTAACAGGCCGGGATAATACCGTTGGTTCGCGAGCCCGGTGAACGCGGCCGCGTAACCGGGATCGATCTCCACTGCTTTGGGATAATCTCCCCGAAGATATGCTTCATGAGCGCTCGCGTTCAACGGCCGCGCCAGCGCCGCCGAGACTTGTTCATCCGGCCGCAAGCCGCGCTCAATCTCCTGGGCAATCGCGTGCGCGATGTCGGCCTGCACGGCCAGGATCTGGCCCAGGTCGCGACTGTAGCCCGCATTCCAAAGCGGCGTCTGGTCTCTCACTCGAATCAGCCGGGCGTTGAGGCGGACCTGCCGGCCATCGCGCTGAACCTCGCCTTCAACAACATAAGCGGCCTTCAGTTCCCGCCCAATCTGTTCAATGGTGGCGCCCTTACCCTGATAGCGTTGGACCGACGTGCGCGCAATCACCCCCAAGCGTTCGGGGTAAAGGCGATTCAAGACCGAGATCATGTCCCGATGGAGTCCGCCAGCTAAAAAAGCGTCTTGTGGATTGCCGCCTACATTTTCGAATGGCAGTACTGCGACCACGACCCTGCGTGGCGGCGGAAACAGAGACTGGCGCGCCAGGAACGCTCCGCCGGCCAAGCTCGCTGCACCGGCTCCGGCGGCGGCCAACATCCACCGGCGCGTCCGCAGAGTTGCCGATTCCTCCCACTTGTCGAGGTCCGCGGACAGATCCGCGGCGGACTGGTACCGGCCGGCGGGATCTTTCTCCAGTGCCTTAAGAATCACGCGTTCAATTTTGGCCGGGATAGCTGCGTTCACCGCGGATGGTTTCACGGGCGCTTCCGTGAGAATCGAGCCCAGCAGGCCGGCCACAGTCTTGCCGCGAAAGGGAAGCTGCCCGGTGGCCATTTCATACAACACCACCCCTGAGGAAAAAATGTCCGTACGGGCGTCCAATTCTTCGCCCACTGCCTGTTCCGGCGACATGTAGGCTACGGTCCCCAGAACCGTTCCGGCAACAGTAAGCGTGAGCGAGCGGGTGCTGCCATCCGCAAGCGGCATTATGTTGGCGCTGCGAGCCTCCACCCCTCTTTTCGCCAGCCCGAAATCCAGAATCTTGACCTGGCCGCTCGGAGTGACGAAGATATTGGCCGGTTTAATGTCCCGATGCACGATGCCCTTGTCATGTGCCGCCTGGAGAGCGGCGCACACCTGCCGAGTCACCGCTATGAACTCTTGAAGAGGGATCGCGTTGCCTCGAATCCGATCCTTGAGGGACTGACCTTCCAGCAGCTCCATCACCAGGAACGGACGGCGCTCGTGTTCCCCTACGTCATGAACGGTGCAGATATTGGGGTGGTTCAGCGCCGAAGCCGCGCGAGCTTCTCGCTGGAACCGCTCCAGGGCCGCCGTGTCGTCCGCCACAGCGCGCGGAAGAAACTTGATGGCCACATGGCGGTCCAGGCGTTGGTCACGGGCCTTATACACTTCACCCATGCCGCCGGCGCCGATCAGTTCCGCGGTGATATAGGGCCCAATTCGTTCGCCCTCGGGCACCGGCTCCCGAGCCCTCGCGGCCGCGGGCTCGCCCGATCCGTGAGACTCGAGGAAGCTGGCCGCCAGATCTTCGTTTGCCAGCAGCGAGCCGACCTCCCGGCGCAGCGTCTCATCCCCGCGGCACGCTTCGTCCAAAAAGCGCGTCCGCCCCTCGGCGGTTTTTTCGTGCGCCGCGTGAAACAGGCTTTCGATTTTGCGCCAACGGTCAATCACCATATTCGTACTCCGGCAAATGCATCGATGCAAAGTGGCTTTTGGCTAGTGAGGATGTTATCACTTAATGTCGAACTAGGAACGGTTCTGCGCCGAGTTAGGCATCTCCACACCTACCTGCCGGTGATAGAGACGCGGGTCCCGTCGAACCTCGTGAAGCGGAACCCGCCGAATTCTTCCGGGAAGGAGTCGATCAAATCCCCAAGGATGCCAATGGCAACCTGTTCGCCGATCTTCATGCTCTCGACTCCATCGGACCAGTAGTGAATACCGGCCCAATGGCGTCCGATGCTGACGTTGCTCGCCAGTTTGTCCAGCTCCCCGCCAATCGTCAACGGAGGCCCGCTGTAAGGGAGGAGTGCCGAGCCATCGAGAATGGGCAAGACTGGATTGGGCACTTCTACCGAACCCTGGAAGAAGGCCTTAAGCATGGTGACACAAGCCCCCGCAATGCCTGCGTGTCCGGCAGCAAAGGAGGGGTGAACTGGGGAACCCTCCGAATAGACCTGGGGCAACAGAAAAGTCCCGTTGTTACGGAATGTCATATCTACCGCCTGCGACTCTGTCAGGTCTTTGTGTAGCGGATAGGCGGCCTTTCCCGTTTTCAGGTTGTGGAGGCGGCCCGCAGCCGCTTCCGGTCGAATCCGCCGGTGAATGGCCCACTTCTGGTACCAGATGGAGCGCAGAGCGGCATTGGCTGCGCGCGCCACCAGGTCAAGAATCATAGGCCCGCCAAAGGTGGCGAATGCCGCCTGCCGCTTGAGCGTCCTGTAGGGATTGCTCTCTTCGATCGCCGCGCCACCGAAGCTGTTCAGGACAAGCGCGGCGTTCAGGAACGCCTGGAAGCTGAAATCCAGCCAAACATATGCTGCCAGGTCGCGGCCCGTCATGATGTAGCGGCGCGCCGGGGCAAATCGCATGGGGGCGGACGGCGGAATGCCTCGCTGGAGATTCAACCATTCGCCAAACACCGTCAGATAATCCACGCCAGACTCCGCCGTGCGATAAATCTGTGCCAGCGGAGTGGTTCCGTAGGGAATGTCCTTCCACAGGAATTGGGAGATGTAGGGACCCGTTGAATCTCCCATCATCGGCCCTCGAAAGATGGTGTCCGGAGTTATCTTTCCGGCAATCCTCGATCCTGGGAAGCCGCTGAGTTCCGATAGCTCCTCGGCGGCCTCACGGATCAGGTTGGAGGAAGCATAATCACTGAACGCAATATCCCGCGTCAGGGACTGCCAGTAGAGTTCCGCCATCTCGCCGGCAAACCCGGCGCTGTCGAAGGCGGCCGGCGGCGGGCAGAAGAACTGCTGCGGATCGGCGCCTTCCATCTCGAAGGCGGAGGCTGCCAGGGGATTGACAAGCTTGGCGGGGCCACCGGAGGGGACCATCTCGAAGTCTTCCAGCCTTCCGCTCTCGACCGCCTTGAGGAAAGCCTCATAAGAAGCCTTATCGGGCTCACCAAGATCGTTGTGTGGCAAGGTCTTCGAAAAAGCCGCCAGGTAATTGGGGAATCGCGTCTCGTCCCCGTTGTTGAGCGGGGCAGGAAATGGCTGAACGGCATGGTAGCTTGCCCGGCGTTCCCTGAGCTGATAAACCTTCAGGCGCCGCAGATCAAAACTGTGGCCAAAGGGAGCGGCTGTTCCCTGGCACGGCGAGCCAGTTGCAAGTACACCGGCCCCGAGGAGGAGTCCTCTACGAGATATTGTGATTTGTGCCATGAATGGGAGTCACTTTCAAGGAGCTGCGAGATCAGGGCCGGATAACGCTTGGGCACGGCGATCGGCCCGCGCCTGAATAGGACAGGCACACGTTGTCGAGAATGTTGTTCGCCCCTTCCGGAGCTTGATTCCGAATGTCGAATCCCTGGAACTCCGGAAGACTCACCGGGATCTGAATGGGTGCGTTCCCGCTGAAGATGTTGCGGTGGATGAGATTCTCAAGGGTATTTGGCTGGAGGAAGATCCCATTCACATTGCCCACCCCGGTGTTGTCGATGATTGTATTGCCGCGGCTCGTCCCCAGGAGCGCGATGCCGAAGTTCACGACATCCATGACCGCATATCCGTTCCCGCTCACGATGTTCCTGCGGAGACGGTTGCCGTTGGCATTGGATAGACAAATGCCCCCGCAAGGGAACTCGGTGCTGCCGTTGCGCTCAGAAACGACTCCTTCAACGACGTTGTCGTTGGCGGCGGCGATCAGTTGGATCCCACTCGCGCAGCAACCGCTGACGGTAACGTCCCGAACCGTGGATCGTGTGGTTCCACGCAGTTCGATTCCCCATCCGGGAAATTTTTGTATCAACCCCGGCCCGAAAACTTCCACCCGGCGTTGGCCTGTGATTGAGATACCGTGGTCAATAATGTTGCCGATCTTCGGCAGGCAGCCGGCGGGCGGGTCCGCAAGCCCGGTCATTGTGAAGCCATTCAGCCAGAGGGTTATGTTTGATGCAGTCACGCGGAGGCAAGGGCCCCCCTGCACTCGGCAGGCGACATCGCCGGTCAACCAACTGTCCTCAGCCACGTTGAGCGTACTGGTGATGACGCCGCTGATTTCAATCGCCTGGACGGCCCGGCATGCCAGAAGCGTCACAACAATCTTTAGCATTAGAGTAGAGTTCTTCATTTTTCTCTCCTTCTTCGATTACTTCTCCCCCAGAACTTCGAAATTGCCCTCCAGGAGGATCTCCTTGTAGATTGCCTGCGGGAAGCCGCCTCGAAGAATCAAGGTGGCTCCCGGGCCGCCCTTGCGGATGGTGCAGGTAAACGGCACGTTCGAGCCGGCCCCAATCCCGGTGCATTCCGAGTTGCCGCTCAAACGGATCGTGTCGCCTTCGATGACCGCCGACTCGACGGCTCCGGTGACGTACATGACGTTCTGCGTGAATTCTCCACTAGCCGCTCCTTTCATTTCCTTTGGGGCCAGTGCCAGGCACTCGAATGCGCCGGTGATCACGCCGTCCACTTCCTCTACGTGAAAAGCGATCTTGGTGAGCACCGGCATGTAATCGGGGTCGCCGCTGCCGCCTTCGAGCATCGTCGTGCCTGCGCCACGGGCGAGAATTCTGGTTCGCGGGCCTGTCTGCCCCTGGATGACCCAGGTGGATGCAGCGGTAATCAAGGTGAGCGTGAGGACGGCGCCCAGCCATCGCACGAAACTAGCAGGTTTCAATAAAGTCATAAATTTTCTCCTTTGGGCTGCCGCCAGCCGATACTATTTCCGCGAGAATCACGTATCTTCTGAAGCTGAACCCGATTCCTCCTTGCGCTCCTTCGCATCGGGACGGCGCGTGGCACGCAATGTTTTGCGTGACACCTAAATACCGGGAACGAGGCGGAAATACCGTCACCGTTGGCGATTATTTTTCAAGTGGTAGAATGCGGGCCATGGCAACGGCTTCGGATTCGCAGGATATAACGGGCTTGCTTTGCGCCTGGAACAAAGGCGATGAGGAAGCGTTGAATGACCTTATGCCTCTGGTTTATAGAGACCTCCGCGCAATTGCCCGGCAGCACTTGCGGCGTTGCCTTCCCGGCCAGACTCTCCAATCGGGAGCGCTGGCGAATGAAGCGTACTTAAGGTTAGTTCACGCCCGAGGAATCCGTTGTCAGAATCGTGGCCACTTCTTCGCCCTCTGTGCGCAATTGATCCGGCGGATTTTAGTAGACCGCGCGCGCAAACAGCGCTATGCCAAGCGAGGCGGCGGCCAGGTAGCGGTTCCTTTGGATCAGGCATTGCTGGGGACCAAGGCTCGCGGCGTAGAACTGGAGGCTCTGGATGAAGCGCTCACGGCACTCGCGAAGATCGATGCGCGCAAGAGCCGCGTCGTCGAGTTGCGATTCTTTGGCGGACTGACTTGGAAGAAACGGCCGAGATACTGGAAATTTCGGAGGAAACAGTTACGCGGGATTGGCGAGTGGCCAAGACGTGGTTGTTTCGCGAACTTGCCCGCTCCAGCCGGTAGTTCGCGCCCGTCTTACAAAAAAACCACCCATTCGGGCCAGCCACTTTACGCAGACGGGAAACGTAGGATACTTTAACACCATGCAACTACGAGTCCTGGCCTTTGTTCTGGCAGGCGGCAAGGGAACGAGGCTTTATCCATTAACCAAGGAACGCGCCAAGCCCGCGGTTCCTTTTGGCGGCCAGTACCGAATTGTCGATTTCGTTTTGAGCAACCTGATCAACTCAGGGGTCTACTCGAACTATGTCCTGATCCAGTTCAAGAGCCAGTCGTTGTTGCAGCATTTACGCGATGGGTGGGAATCCAGCGGATTTCTGAAGAACCATTTCATTATCCCGGTGCCG